>PANX01000049.1 GCA_002707795.1 Maricaulis sp. | reverse complement strand
AGCAGCCTTCCAAGCTGAGGATGCGGGTTCGATTCCCGCTACCCGCTCCACCCTTCGCCCTGCGGGCTTCGGGTGGCAGGCCACCCGCAGCGCGCACTTGGGGCGAAGAGGTGTCGCCCGAAGCCTTGGCGTAGGGGGACTGGCCGCGACACGCGCAATCCCCTCTCAGCCTTAGGGTGGCAGGCCACCCGCAGCGCGCACTTGGGGCGAAGAGGCTTGTCCTCCGGAGCTTCAGCGAAGGAGGATGTCGCCCGAAGCCTTGGCGCAGGGGCACTGGCCGCGACATGCTCTCCTCCAGCCGCCCCGACGCAAGCATCTTCGGCCAGTCCGCGAAATGCCGGCATGACTGCGTGCGGGGACTGCCGTGCACAGCCGCATCATCCCGCGCTTGCCTCTTGCCTTTGGGTAAAACCGGCGCTATCCCGCGCCCGGTCCTTCGGGTACGGCCGTATCCGAACAGTTTCACTTGCATCCACGTCGATAGCCCATCTTCGCGATTAGGTCGGCGTCCAAGAGGAAAACACGATGGCGAAGGAAAAGTTTGAGCGCACTAAGCCGCACGCGAACATTGGCACGATTGGTCACGTTGACCACGGCAAGACGACGCTGACGGCAGCGATCACGATGGTGCTGGCCGAGCAGGGCGGCGGCACGGCGAAGAAGTATGACGAGATTGACGCTGCGCCGGAAGAGAAGGCGCGCGGCATCACGATCTCGACGGCCCACGTCGAGTACGAGACGGCGAACCGTCACTATGCGCACGTGGATTGCCCGGGTCACGCCGACTATGTGAAGAACATGATCACGGGTGCAGCGCAGATGGACGGCGCGATCCTGGTTGTGAACGCGGCCGACGGCCCGATGCCGCAGACGCGCGAGCACATCCTGCTGGCGCGCCAGGTTGGCGTTCCGGCTCTGGTTGTGTTCCTGAACAAGGTTGACCAGGTCGACGACGAGGAGCTCCTGGAGCTGGTGGAGATGGAAGTTCGCGAACTTCTGTCGTCCTACGACTTCCCGGGCGACGATATTCCGATCGTTGCGGGTTCGGCTCTGGCGGCTGTTGAAGGCCGTGACGAGAACATCGGCAAGGAGAAGATCCTCGAGCTGATGGCGGCTGTGGACGAATACATCCCGACGCCGGACCGTCCGATCGACCAGCCCTTCCTGATGCCGATCGAGGACGTGTTCTCGATCTCGGGCCGGGGTACGGTTGTGACGGGGCGTGTCGAGCGCGGTGTTGTGAAGGTCGGCGAGGAAATCGAGATCGTCGGCATCCGTGACACGCAGAAGACGACGTGCACGGGCGTGGAGATGTTCCGCAAGCTGCTGGACCAGGGCCAGGCCGGCGACAATGTCGGCGTTCTGCTGCGCGGTATCGACCGTGAAGGCGTTGAGCGCGGTCAGGTTCTGTGCAAGCCGGGTTCGATCAAGCCGCACTCGAAGTTCGTGGCCGAAGCCTACATCCTGACGAAGGAAGAGGGTGGCCGTCACACGCCGTTCTTCACGAACTACCGTCCGCAATTCTACTTCCGCACGACCGACGTGACCGGCGTCGTGACGCTGAAGGAAGGCACCGAGATGGTGATGCCGGGCGACAATGTGGAAATGAATGTCGAGCTGATCACGCCGATCGCCATGGAAGAGAAGCTGCGCTTCGCTATCCGTGAAGGCGGCCGTACCGTCGGCGCAGGCGTCGTCTCCAAGATCGTCGAGTAACAAGAAATCCGGGCAGGGCGGTGCCGTGTGTGCCGCCCCGCTCATTGCTCTTTTTGAAAGTTTAGAAACGGGATCGGTTTGATGGAACGTCAAAACATCCGCATTCGCCTGAAGGCGTTCGATCACCGGGTTCTGGATAATTCCACCCGGGAGATTGTCTCCACCGCCAAGCGCACCGGCGCGAACGTTCGCGGCCCGATTCCGCTGCCGACGCGCATCGAGAAGTTCACGGTGCTGCGCTCGCCGCACATCGACAAGAAGTCGCGCGAACAGTTCGAGATCCGGACTCACAAGCGCCTTCTCGACATTGTTGACCCCACCCCGCAGACAGTTGACGCGCTGATGAAGCTCGACCTGTCGGCCGGCGTGGACGTCGAGATCAAGCTGGGAGCGTAGGGGTATGCGCCAGGAAGATCGTAGAACCGGCGTGATCGCCCGCAAGCTGGGCATGACGCGTATTTTCGCCGATGACGGCGTGCACGTGCCTTGCACCGTGCTGCAGCTGGATGGCGTCCAGGTCGTGTCTCACAAGACCGCTGACCGTGACGGCTATGTCGCTCTGCAGCTGGGTGCCGGCGAAGCCAAGGCCAAGCGGACGCCGAAGGCGCTGCGCGGTCACTTCGCCAAGGCCAATGTGGCTCCGAAGCGCAAGCTGGTCGAGTTCCGCGTTGCCGAGGACGCCCTGATCGAAGTCGGCGCCGAGCTGACGGCCGATCACTTCGTTCCGGGCCAGAAGGTCGACGTTGCCGGCATTTCGATCGGTAAGGGTTTTGCCGGTGCCATGAAGCGGCACAATTTCGGCGGCCTGCGCGCCTCGCACGGCGTGTCGATCTCGCACCGCTCCCATGGTTCCACCGGCCAGTGCCAGGACCCGGGCAAGGTGTTCAAGGGCAAGAAGATGGCCGGTCACATGGGTGCGACCCGCGTGACCACGCAGAATATCGAAGTTGTCCGCGTCGATGCGGATCGCGGCCTCATCCTGGTCAAGGGTGCGGTGCCGGGATCGGCCGGCGGCTGGGTCGAGCTGCGCGATGCCATCAAGGGCTATGGCGACATGGAACTCCCGCTGCCGGGCAAGTTCCGGACGCTGGACGAAATGAACGCGCCGGCTGCTGAAGCAGCGCCGGCTGTCGAGAACGACGCTGCGCCGGCGGAAGCCGAAGCGGCAGCGACGGACACGGCCGCCGAAGGTGAAGAAGGAACGCAAGCATGAAGATCGAGGTAAAAACCCTCGCGGCGAAGGACGCCGGTGCTATCGATCTCGACGATGCCGTCTTCGGCATCGAAGAGGTGCGCTCCGACCTCCTGCAGCGCGTTGTGAAGTGGCAGCTGGCTGCACGCCAGCAGGGCACGCACAAGACGCTCGGCCGCTCGGAAATCGCTCGCACGAAAAAGAAGTTCGGCCGGCAGAAGGGCGGTGGCGGTGCACGTCACGGCGCCCGTTCGGCTCCGATCTTCGTCGGCGGCGGCAAGGCACACGGCCCGCGGGTTCGCTCGCACGCTCACGACCTTCCCAAGAAGGTCCGTGCGCTGGGTCTGCGTCACGCCCTGTCCTCCAAGGCCGGCTCCAAGGCGCTCATCATCCTGGATGATGCCGTCCTGACCGAGCCGAAGACGAAGGACCTGCGCGCTTCGCTCGAAGGCCTGGGCATTTCGAACGCACTGTTCATCTCCGGTGAGCAGGTCGACGAGAACTTCGCCAAGGCGGCTCGCAACCTGCCGCTCATCGACGTGCTGCCCGCTCAGGGCCTGAACGTCTATGACGTGCTGCGACGCGACACCCTGGTGCTGACGAAGGCCGCCGTGGAGAAGATCCACGAACGCCTGAGCGCGAAGGAGGCTTAAGATGACGGCTGCTGCGCGCCATTACGATACGATCCTGGGACCGGTGATCACGGAAAAGTCCACCCTGCTGTCGGAAGACGGCAAGGTTGTCTTCTTCGTCCCGCTGAGCGCCAACAAGAAGGAGATCGCGGAAGCGGTCGAACAACTCTTCAAGGTGAAGGTGACAGCGGTGAACACGATCAAGGTTCACGGCAAGACCAAGCGTTTCCGTGGCATTCACGGCAAGCGCAATGACCAGAAGAAAGCGGTCGTGACTCTCGCAGAGGGTCACTCGATCGACGTGACGACGGGTCTGTAAGATGGCTTTGAAAACATTCAAACCGACTTCTCCGGGCCGCCGCGCCCTCGTGCTCGTGGATCGCTCCGCGCTGCACAAGGGCCGTCCGGAAAAGACGCTGGTTGAAGGCCTCACCAAAAAGGGTGGCCGCAACAATACCGGTCGCATCACGGCCCGCCGTCGTGGCGGTGGCGCGAAGCGCCTGTACCGTGTGATCGATTTCAAGCGCCGCAAGTGGGACGTTCCCGCGACCGTCGAGCGTCTGGAATACGATCCGAACCGGACGGCTTTCATCGCCCTCATCCAGTATGAGGACGGCGAGAAGGCATACATCCTGGCGCCGCAGCGCCTGTCGGAAGGCGATGTTGTCATCGCATCCGCCAAGTGCGACGTGAAGCCGGGCAATGCCATGCCGCTGAAGGCTGTGCCGGTCGGTACGATCCTGCACAATGTCGAGATGAAGCCGGAGAAGGGTGGTCAGATCGCCCGTTCCGCCGGTGCGTATGTCCAGCTCGTCGGCCGTGATGCCGGCTATGCCCAGATCCGCCTGTCTTCCGGCGAGCTGCGCATGGTTCCGGACAGCTGCATGGCGACGGTCGGTGCGGTGTCGAACCCGGACCACCTGAACATCAATCTCGGCAAGGCCGGCCGCAATCGCCACCTGGGTCGTCGCCCGTCCGTTCGCGGCGTGGTGATGAACCCGGTCGACCACCCGCACGGCGGTGGTGAAGGCCGGACCTCGGGCGGCCGTCACCCGGTGACCCCGTGGGGCAAGCCGACCAAGGGTGCGAAGACGCGCAAGAACAAGTCTACGGACAAGTTCATCATCCGCTCGCGCCACGAGCGCAAGAAGCGATAGGGAGCCGACGATGCCTCGTTCTGTCTGGAAAGGTCCGTTCGTCGACGGCTATCTGCTGAAAAAAGCGGAAAAGTCGCACGAGGGCGGCCGCAAGCAAGCGATCAAGACCTGGTCGCGCCGTTCTACCATCATGCCGCAATTCGTGGGTCTGACCTTCCAGGTCCACAACGGCAACAAGTTCGTGCCGGTGCTCGTGACCGAAGACATGGTCGGCCACAAGCTCGGCGAATTCGCTCCGTCCCGGACCTATTACGGTCACGCGGCGGACAAGAAAGCGAAGCGGAGATAAGCGATGGGACAGTCTGCCAATCCCCGTCGCGTCGCTGACAACGAAGCGCGCGCCAAGCTGCGGATGATCCGCACCAGCCCGCAGAAGCTCAACCTGGTTGCCGCGATGATCCGCGGCAAGAAGGTCGAGCGTGCGCTGGCGGATCTCGAGTTTTCGCGCAAGCGCATCGCCAAGGAGGTTCGCAAGACCCTCGAGTCCGCGATTGCCAATGCCGAGAACAATCACGGTCTCGACATCGACAGCCTNGTCGTGTCGGAAGCCTATGTCGGCAAGAACCTGGTCATGAAGCGGTACAAGGCGCGCGCCCGCGGTCGCGGCGCGAAGATCCTGAAGCCGTTTTCCGAGCTCACCATCGTGGTGCGCGAAGTCGAGGAGGCCGCCTGATGGGTCAGAAAATCAATCCGATCGGTCTGCGCCTCGGCGTCAACCGCACCTGGGAATCCCGCTGGTACGCCGGCGCGGGCGAGTACGCCAAGCTGCTTCATGAGGATCTGAAGATCCGCAAGATGCTGAAGGCGCGCCTGAAGAATGCCAGCGTGTCGAAGATCGTGATCGAGCGCCCGCACAAGAAGTGCCGCGTCACCATTCACACGGCCCGTCCGGGTGTGGTGATCGGCAAGAAGGGTTCGGACATCGAGACGCTCNGCAAGGAGCTGTCGAAGATGGTCGACGGCGAGGTTTTCCTGAACCTGGTCGAAGTGCGCAAGCCCGAGATCGACGCCAATCTGGTGGCCGAGTCCATCGCCCAGCAGCTCGAGCGCCGCGTGGCTTTCCGCCGTGCGATGAAGCGTTCGATGCAGTCGGCGATGCGTATGGGTGCCAAAGGCTGCAAGATCGTCTGCGGCGGCCGTCTCGGCGGCGCCGAGATTGCGCGCTCCGAGCAGTACCAGGAAGGCTCTGTGCCGCTCCACACGCTGCGCGCCGACATCGACTACGGAACCGCCGAAGCCAAGACCGCGATGGGCATCATCGGCATCAAGGTCTGGATCTACAAAGGCGAGATCATGGATCACGACCCGATGGCCCAGGAGCGTCGTCTCCAGGAGTCGGGTGAGCAACGTGCCCGTTCGGGCCGTCAAGCCGCGTAAGGATATCAGCCATGCTGCAACCGAAACGCACAAAATTCCGCAAGGCGCACAAAGGCCGCATCAAGGGTGCTGCGAAGGGTGGCTATACGCTGAACTTCGGCTCCTACGGCCTCAAGGCGCTGCAGCCGGAACGCGTCACCGCACGCCAGATCGAAGCCACGCGCCGGGCCATCACCCGTCACATGAAGCGTGCCGGTCGCGTGTGGATCCGCATCTTCCCGGATGTGCCGGTTTCCAAGAAGCCGACCGAAGTCCGGATGGGTAAAGGTAAAGGCTCGCCCGAATTCTGGGCGTGCAAGGTCAAGCCTGGCCGCATCATGTTCGAGATCGACGGTGTTCCGGAGAGCGTCGCACGTGAGGCCCTGGCACTCGGCGCCGCGAAGCTGCCGATCAAGACCAAGATNGTTGCCCGGTTGGGCGAGTAGGAGATCGGGCAATGAGCGATAAAGAACTCAAGGCCGTCGACGTTCGCGCCATGACGGACGACCAGCTCCAGGACGAACTCCTGAAGCGCAAGAAAGAGCAATTCAACCTGCGTTTCCAGCAGGCCGCCGGCCAGCTGGAAAACACCGCTCGCTACGGCAAGGTGCGCCGCGACATCGCGCGCATCCAGACCGTTCAGAGCGAGCGCAAGTCGCAGCAAGAGCAAGGGAGCTAAGCGATGCCTAAGCGTATCCTGCAAGGCGTCGTGGTGAGTGACAAAGGTGCCAAGACCGTGGTCGTGCGTGTGGAACGGACCTTCCTCCACCCGCTGCTCCGCAAGACGGTTCGTCGCACCAAGCGTTATCACGCGCATGACGAAGCCAATGCGTTCAAAGTGGGTGACCAGGTCCAGATCCAGGAATGTGCACCCAAGTCGAAACTGAAGCGGTGGGAGGTTGTCCCGGCGCAGGCGTAAGCCCGCAGGCCGAGACCCTTTCCTAAGGAGGATCTGCCATGATCCAGATGCAANCCAATCTGGACGTAGCCGACAATTCTGGCGCCCGCCGTGTGCAATGCATCAAGGTGCTGGGCGGTGCCAAGCGTCGCTACGCCCACGTCGGCGACATCATTGTCGTCTCCGTGAAAGAAGCCATCCCGCGTGGTCGCGTGAAGAAGGGTGACGTCCGCAAGGCCGTCGTCGTTCGCGTGGCCAAGGATATCAAGCGCAAGGACGGTTCCGTCATTCGCTTCGACTCCAACGCCGCGGTGATCATCAACAATAATAACGAGCCGCTCGGTACGCGTATCTTCGGCCCGGTTCCGCGTGAGCTTCGCTCCAAGAACCACATGAAGATCGTGTCGCTGGCGCCGGAGGTGCTGTAATGGCTGCCAAGATCAAGAAGGGCGACAAGGTCGTCATTCTCGCCGGCCGTGACAAGGGCAAGACCGGCGAGGTCATGAAAGTGGTTCCGGCCGAGGACAAGGTCTTCGTGGCGGGCGTGAACGTGGTCAAGCGCCACACCCGCCCGACCCAGACCGACCAGGGCGGCATCAAGGAAAAGGAAGCCGCGATCCACGTCTCGAACGTGGCGCTGGCCGACCCGAAAACCGGCGAACCGACCCGTGTCGGCTTCAAGACGCTTGATGACGGCCGCAAGGTCCGTGTCGCCAAAGCATCCGGTGAGGTCATCGATGTCTGAGGTTGACACCTACACCCCGCGTCTTCGTGCGAAGTACCGTGACGAGATCAAGGCGCGCATGAAGGAAAAGTTCGGCTACGCGAACGACATGCAGATCCCGCGTCTGGACAAGATCGTGATCAATATGGGCGTTGGCGAAGCGGCCCAGGACTCCAAGAAAATCAAGGGTGCCCTTGAGGATCTGGAAGCCATTTCCGGCCAGAAGCCGGTCAAGACGGTTGCCAAGAAGTCCATCGCGGGCTTCAAGCTCCGCGAGGAGCAGGTGATCGGCGCGAAGGTGACCCTGCGCCAGGACCGTATGTACGAGTTCCTGGACCGCCTGATCACCATCGCCCTGCCGCGTGTGCGTGACTTCCGCGGGCTCAACGGAAAGAGCTTCGACGGTCGTGGCAATTACGCGATGGGTCTGAAGGAACATATCGTGTTCCCGGAAATCGACTACGACAAGGTCGAGAAAATCCGGGGTATGGATATCGTTGTCTGCACTACCGCAGGCAATGATGAGGAAGCGAAGGCCCTGCTGGCCGAGTTCGATTTTCCGTTTACGAACTAACGCAGCAGGAGAGCAGAGCCGCTCGGGCTCTGCACGCAGGAGGACTTAAATGGCGAAATCTTCCGCAGTTGAACGCAATCGCAAGCGGGAACGCATGTCGCAGCGCTATGCTGCCAAGCGGGCCGCACTGAAGGCGATCGCGCGCAATCAGGAACTGCCGGTTGAGGAGCGTTTCGCTGCTCAGCTGAAACTGGCCGGGCTGCCCCGCAATTCGGCTCCGTCGCGCATCCGCAACCGGTGTGAAATCACCGGCCGCCCGCGCGCATTCTATCGCAAGCTGCGCATGTCGCGTATCGCGCTGCGTGAACTGGCCAGCCAGGGGATGATCCCCGGCATGGTCAAGTCGAGCTGGTAAGAGGGGGCCCGACATGTCTGTGAACGATCCTCTCGGCGATATGCTGACCCGCATCCGCAACGCGCTGATGCGCAACAAGCGGAACGTGAACACGCCGGCTTCGGCCCTGCGCCGCCGCGTGCTTGATGTGCTGAAGAGCGAAGGCTACATCCGCGATTACGCGGAAGTGGAGCACGCCAACGGCCAGAAAGAGTTCGAAATCGAACTCAAGTATTTCGAAGGTGACTCGGTGATCCGCGAGATCAAGCGTATCTCCAAGCCGGGCCGCCGTGTGTATTCCGGTGTCAAGGACCTGCCGCTCGTCCAGAACGGCCTCGGCATCGCAATCCTGTCCACGCCCAAGGGCGTGATGTCGGATGCGACCGCTCGCGAGGCCAATGTGGGCGGCGAGATCCTCTGTCACGTGAGCTAAGGGAGCGAGCCAATGTCACGTATCGGTAAACTCCCCGTCGCCATTCCTTCCGGCGTCACCGCGACGCTTCAGGATGGCAGTCTGACCGTGAAGGGACCCAAGGGCGAACTGTCCATGACCTTCGTCGAGGACGTTACCGTCAGCCAGGGCGAAGATGGCATCACCATCAAGCCGGCCGACGAGTCCAAGAAGGCGCGTGCCATGTGGGGCATGCAGCGGGCACTGGTCGCCAATCTTGTCAAGGGCGTCGCTGACGGCTTCGAGAAGGATCTCGAACTGGTCGGCGTCGGTTACCGCGCCCAGATGCAGGGGTCTTCGCTGAAGCTGTCGCTGGGCCTGTCCCACGACGTCATCTATGACGCGCCCCAGGGGGTTACGCTGGCCTGTCCGAAGCCGACCGAGGTGAAGATCTCGGGCGCGGACAAGCAGAAGGTCGGTCAGGTCGCTGCGGAAATCCGTCGCTTCCGTCCGCCGGAACCCTACAAGGGCAAGGGCATCAAGTATGTCGGCGAATACATTCGCCGCAAAGAAGGCAAGAAGAAGTAGGGCGTGCGATGAAGACTCAACGCGAAAAATCGGTCCGGCGCGCCCAGCGCAACCGCACCCGCCTGCGCAAGTTCGCCAATGGGCGTCCGCGTCTGTCGGTGCACCGGTCCGCGAAAAACATCTATGCCCAGATCATCGACGATGTGGCGGGCAAGACCCTCGTTTCCGCCTCTTCCCTGGAAGAGGTTGCCCTGAAGGAGCATTCCAAGGGCTGGGACACGAAGGCCGCGGAAATCGTGGGCAAGCTGATTGCCGAGCGCGCGGTGAAGGAAGGCGTCAAGGACGTCGTCTTCGACCGTGGCGGTTACATCTATCACGGGCGTGTCAAAGCGCTCGCAGAGGCGGCCCGCGAGGGCGGCCTGAACTTCTAAGGGAGCGGACGTATGGCTCATCAGAACGAGCAGCAGCGTGACCGCGGTGATCGCGGCGATCGCGGCGGCCGTGGCCGCGGCCGCGGACGCGACCGCGAACAGGAACGTGACGACGAGCTCGTAGACAAGCTCGTCCACATCAACCGCGTTGCCAAGACCGTGAAGGGCGGCCGGAACTTCCAGTTCGCCGCGCTCGTGGTCGTCGGCGACGCCAAGGGCCGTGTCGGCTTCGGTCAGGGCAAGGCGCGCGAAGTGCCGGAAGCCATCCGCAAGGCGACCGACGAGGCCAAGAAGACGATGATCCGCGTGCCGCTTCGCGAGGGCCGCACCCTGCATCACGACACCAAGGGCCGTCACGGCGCTGGCAAGGTGATCCTGCGGGCTGCTCCTCCGGGTACCGGTGTTATCGCCGGCGGTCCGATGCGCGCCGTACTGGAATCCCTCGGAGTCCAGGACGTCGTTGCCAAGTCGGTCGGCACCTCGAACCCGTACAACATGATCCGCGCCACCATGGATGCGCTGCGGTCGCAGTCGAGCCCGCGCTCGGTTGCTGCCAAGCGTGGCCTGAAGGTTGGTGATCTGGTGAACCGCCGCGATGACGGTGCGTCTTCGCCGGAAGCGATCGAAGCGTAAGGACTGCGAACCATGGCCAAGAAAACGCTCCGTGTTCGCCAGACGGGCAGCCCCACGCGCCGCCCTCAGGATCAGCGTGCAACGCTGACCGGTCTCGGCCTCGGCAAGATCGGTCGCGTTCGCGAACTGGAAGACACCCCGGCTGTCCGCGGCATGATCGCCAAGGTCAGCCATATGGTGGAAATCGTCGAGGAGTAGGTCCCTCAAGGGGAAACCGCTCCATCGAATGGAGAACGACATGCGTCTCAATCAACTGCGCGACAATGACGGCGCCGCCAAGCTGCGCACCCGCGTCGGCCGTGGTATCGGCTCCGGCAAGGGCAAGACCGGCGGTCGCGGTGTCAAAGGCCAGAAGTCCCGTTCGGGCGTGGCCATCAAGGGCTTTGAAGGCGGTCAGATGCCGCTTCACATGCGTCTGCCGAAGCGGGGCTTCAACAAGCCGAACCGCAAGAGCTGGGCGGAAGTGAACGTCGGCCGTATCGAGAAGGCCATCGCTGAAGGCAAGATCGACGCGAAAAAGCCGATCAATGCCGAAGTCCTGATTGCGGCTGGCCTGGTCCGCCGTGAACTGGATGGCATTCGCCTCCTTGCGAAAGGTGAGCTCAAGTCCAAACTTGACGTCACCGTTGCCGGTGCCTCCAAGGCGGCCATCGAGGCTGTCGAGAAGGCGGGCGGCAAGGTGACCGTCGCCGTGGCCAAGGCCGCGGAATAGGACCCACGCTGACCTTTCGGGGACGAGTTTATGGCTTCAGCTGCCGAACAGCTTGCTGCGAACATGAATTTCAGCTCCTTCGCCAAGGCGAAGGAGCTGCAACAACGTATTCTGTTTACGGTCGGGATCCTGATCGTCTACCGGATCGGTACGTTCGTGCCGATCCCGGGGATCGATCCGGTCCAGTATGCGCGTGTGTTTGAACAGTTCCAGGGCGGAATCCTGAACATGTTCAACACGCTCGGCGGCGGTGCCGTCGAACGCATGGCGATCTTCGCGCTGAACGTGATGCCGTATATCTCGGCCTCGATCATCATGCAGCTCATGTCCGCCACCATTCCGAGCCTTGAAAAGCTCAAGAAGGAAGGGGGCGAGCAGGGGCGCCAGCAGATCAACCAGTACACGCGTTATCTGACGGTGCTGCTGGCGGCCGGACAGGCCTTTGCGATCGCGATCGGCATGAATACGCCGAACGCCGACGGCCTGACCATGGCCATCAATCCGGGACCCTTCTTCATCGCCTCGACGGTGATCACCCTCGTCGGCGGCACCATGCTGCTGCTGTGGCTGGGTGAGCAGATCACGTCGCGCGGCGTGGGCAATGGCGTCTCGCTGATCATTTTCGCCGGTATCATCTCGGCCGTGCCGGGTCTGCTCGGCGGTGCGCTGAGCCAGGCGGCTTCGGGCGCCCTGGCGGCGCCGGTCTTCTTCGGCGGCATTCTCCTGGTGCTGGCCGGCCTGGTTCTGGTGGTCTTCATCGAGCGCTCGCAACGCCGGCTCCTGGTGCAGTACCCCAAGCGCCAGCAGGGCAATCGCATGGTGGGCGGTGATACCTCCTTCCTGCCGCTCAAACTGAACACTGCCGGCGTGATCCCGCCGATCTTCGCCTCGTCGCTGCTCTTCCTGCCGGCCACGGCCGCCAGCTTCCAGCAGCAGTCGGGACCGGAATGGCTGCAGACCGTGGTCGCCTATCTGGGCCAAGGCTCGCCGCTCTTCCTGACGATGTATGCGGCGATGATCGTGTTCTTCTGCTTCTTCTACACATCCGTCGTCTTCAATCCGGAAGATACTGCGGACAATCTGCGCAAGTATGGCGGCTTCCTGCCGGGCATCCGTCCGGGGAAGCGGACCGCGGAATACATCGATTTCGTGCTGTCCCGCCTGACCCTGATCGGCGCGATCTACCTGGTCGTCATCTGCATGGTGCCCATGCTGATGGGCGGCGGCGCGGCGATCGCCCTGGGCGGTACGTCCATCCTCATCGTCGTATCGGTGACGATGGACACGATTTCCCAGATCCAGTCCCATCTGCTGGCGCACCAGTATGAAGGTCTGATCAAGAAGTCGAAACTGCGGGGGCGCAAACGATGAACATCATCCTGTTCGGACCGCCGGGTTGCGGCAAGGGCACGCAAGCCAAGAAACTCGTTTCCGATCGCGGCTGGGTCCAGCTGTCGACCGGTGACATGCTGCGTGCGGCGATTGCGTCCGGTTCCGAACTCGGCAATCGGGTGAAGGCCATCGTCGATGGCGGGAACCTGGTTCCCGACGCGATCGTTATCGAACTGATTGAAGAGCGCCTGCCGGAGGCCGAATCGGCCGGCGGGGCAATTTTCGACGGGTTTCCGCGCACGGTTACGCAGGCTGAAGCCCTGGATGCGGCGCTTGAGAAGCGCGGCACGCAGGTCGATGCGGTTGTCCGCCTTATGGTGGATGAACAGGAACTTGTCGCACGTATGGAAAAGCGTGCGGCCGAAGAAGGACGTGCCGACGACAATATCGACGCGTTCAAGGTGCGCCTGAAAGCCTATCAGGATCAGACCGCGCCTCTGCTTCCCTTCTACGCCGCTCAAGGCAAGCTGAAGGAAGTCGAGGGCATGGGGTCGATGGAAGACGTCGCGGCGAGAATTGCCGCGGCACTGGACACGAAGTGACACACACCTGTTGCAACCCCATTGACGGGGCGGCAACGCTGACTGTAGATAGCGCCCTTCGCGAAACGGGCGAGCTCATGCGGCGACCGAAAGGTTGCCCATTGGTTCGTCCGCGAATGGCGTTCTGACTTGGGAGATGGAAAGTGGCCCGTATTGCCGGCGTCAATATTCCGACGAATAAGCGCGTTGAAATCGCGCTTCGCTATATCCACGGCATTGGCCCGGCCAAGGCGAAGGAGATCTGCGAGCAGGTTTCCATCGCTCCGGAGCGCCGCGTTGCCGACCTGAATGACGCAGAAATCCTGCAAATCCGTGAAGTGATCGATCGTGATCACCTCGTGGAGGGGGATCTGCGCCGTGAAGTCGCGGTCAACATCAAGCGCCTGATGGACCTGGGCAACTATCGTGGCCTGCGCCACCGTCGCGGCCTTCCGGTCCGCGGCCAGCGCACTCACACCAATGCGCGCACGCGCAAAGGTCCCGCCAAGCCGATCGCCGGCAAGAAGAAGTAGGGCCCTGAGACATGGCTAAGGAACCGAGCCGCATCAAGCGGCGCGAGCGTAAGAACATCACGTCGGGCGTCGCCCACGTGAATGCCAGCTTCAACAATACCATGGTGACCATCACCGACGCCCAGGGCAATGCGATTTCCTGGTCGTCCGCCGGTCACATGGGCTTCAAGGGTTCGCGCAAGTCGACCCCGTATGCGGCCCAGATGGCCGCTGAAGACGCTGGCAAGAAGGCAATCGAGCACGGCATGAAGACCATCGAAGTGAAGGTCTCGGGCCCGGGTTCGGGGCGCGAAAGCGCGCTGCGTGCGTTGCAATCGGTGGGTTTCACCATCACCACCATCCAGGACGTCACGCCGATCCCGCACAACGGCTGCCGTCCGCCGAAGCGCCGCCGCGTCTAATCCGCGGCGCGCATTTCGCCTGTTGAACGCGCCGCCGGCCAGGGGCCGGACGGCTGATGAAGGGGCAGTAGGAACGTGATCGAGAAGAACTGGCAGGAACTTATCCGCCCGATGAAGCCGGAAATCGAGCCGGGGCATGACCCGGAGCGTCAGGCGAAGATCGTCGCGGAACCGCTGGAGCGCGGCTTCGGCATGACGCTCGGCAATGCGCTTCGCCGCGTGCTGCTGTCCTCCCTGCAGGGCGCAGCCGTGACGAATGTCCACATTGACGGCGTGGTGCACGAGTTCTCGTCGATCGACGGTGTGCGTGAAGACGTCACCGACATCGTCCTGAACATCAAGCAGATCGCCCTGCGCATGCATGGCGAAGGCCCCAAGCGGGTTGTCCTGAAGAAGTCCGGTCCGGGCATTGTCACTGCCGGTGACATCGAAGAGACCGCCGACGTCGAGATCGTGAACAAGGACCTCGTCCTGTGCACGCTCGACGAGGGTGCGGAAATCCGCATGGAGTTCACGGTCAACACGGGCAAGGGCTATGTGCCGTCCGAGCGGAATCGTCCGGAAGACGCCCCGATCGGCCTGATCGGCGTCGACTCGCTGTTCAGCCCGGTCAAGCGCGTGTCCTACAAGGTCGAGAACACCCGTGAGGGCCAGGTTCTGGACTATGACAAGCTGACGCTCGAGATCGAGACCGACGGAACCGTCACGCCGGAGGACAGCGTTGCCTTCGCAGCGCGCATCCTGCAGGACCAGTTCCAGATCTTCATCAATTTCGAGGAAGCTGTCGAGGCGCGTCCGGCCGAGGACGACAAGCCCGAGCTCGACTTCAACCCGGCGCTGCTGCGCAAGGTCGACGAGCTGGAACTGTCGGTGCGTTCGGCGAACTGCTTGAAGAACGACAACATCGTCTACATCGGCGACCTGATCCAGAAGTCCGAGGCGGAAATGCTCCGCACCCCGAACTTCGGCCGCAAGTCGCTTAACGAGATCAAGGAAGTTCTCGCCCAGATGGGTCTGCACCTGGGTATGGAAGCGCCGAACTGGCCGCCGGAGAACATCGAGGATCTGGCCAAACGTTTTGAGGATCACGTCTAGGCGGCTGCCGGGAGGCACCCGAACCGGACCTGAGGAGATATAGCCATGCGTCACGGCATCGCACATCGCAAACTGAACCGCACGCACTCGCACCGCAAGGCGATGCTGGCCAATATGGCCGCCTCGCTGATCGAGCACGAGCAAATCGTCACCACCCTGCCGAAGGCGAAGGAGCTGGCTCCGTTCATGGACAAGCTCATCTCGCTGGCAAAACGCGGTGATATCCACGGTCGTCGTCTGGCCATGTCCCGTGTCCGCAATGAGGACCAGGTCAAGAAGCTGTTCGACACGCTGGGCGGCCGCTATGCCGAGCGCAATGGCGGTTACACCCGCGTGCTGAAGGCCGGCTTCCGTCATGGCGACAATGCGCCGATGGCCGTGATCGAACTCGTCGATCGCGACCCGGCCGCCAAGGGCGCCGTGGACCGCGCGCGCCTGGAAGCAGAAGAAGGCATGACTGAGGAGTAAGATCCCGGTCATTGCACGTTCAGAAGAAGGCGGCTTTGCTCATGCAATGCCGCCTTTTTTCTTGTCTCAGCTGTGCCCAAGTGGAAGCCATGATCAGACAGTTTCTCATCGCCTTACTCTTCGCCTGCTCTCCTGCCCTGGCGCAGGACATTCCCTTCGCCGACAGTTCGGAGCGGGTGGTTCCGGAAAGCCGTAGCGAACTGCAGCTGTCGTTTGCGCCGATCGTGCGTGAAGCGACGCCGGCCGTCGTGAATGTCTATTCGCGGCGCGTGGTCCAGAGCCCGTTCGCGTCAGATCCGGTGTTGTCGCGTTTTTTCCGCAGCCAGCCGCGCGAGCAGAACTCCCTTGGTTCGGGCGTGATCGTGGATGCGTCCGGTGTGATCGTCACCAACAATCACGTTGTGGCCAACGCCACCGAGCTGCGGATCGTCCTCGCCGACCGGCGGGAGTTCGAGGCCGAGGTCCTGCTGACGGATGAAGCCACCGATCTGGCCGTCCTGCGCGTCGAGACCGACGAGCCGCTTCCGGTCCTGCCCTTCGACATGGCCGGCGATATCGAGGTCGGCGATCTCGTGCTGGCGATCGGCAACCCCTTCGGTGTCGGCCAGACCGTGACATCCGGCATCGTGTCGGCCCTGGCGCGGACCGAGGTCGGCGGCAGCGATTTCGGCTCCTTCATCCAGACCGATGCGGCGATCAATCCGGGCAATTCCGGTGGCGCTCTGGTCGACATGGATGGCGAGCTGGTGGGCGTGAACACCATGATCTTTTCCCGCTCCGGCGGGTCGAACGGGATCGGCTTTGCCATCCCGGTCGAGATGGTTCGCCGTGTGGTCGATACCGCGCTGGGCGAGGGCGAACTGGTTCGCCCCTGGCTTGGCGCCCGCCTGCAACCGGTGGATGGCGACCTGTCCCGGGCGCTGGGCCTGAGCCGGCCGCGCGGCGCGCTGGTCAACGAGGTCTATCCCGGCGCAGCGGCCGACGAGGCCGGGCTGCGCCGCGGTGATATCGTGATGGCTGTCGACGGTCGCGAGATCAATGACGAGG
>PANX01000048.1 GCA_002707795.1 Maricaulis sp. | reverse complement strand
TGCCGCTGGTGGCGCGGATGGAAGTCGACCGCGGTGTCGGCCCGGTCAGCGACGGTCCCGGCCTCGCAGGCGGTGTGGATGCGGTGCTCAAATCCATGCCCTTCAATGACGGGCCCGGCCTGCGCACCGGCTATGACATCACCCTTGCCGCCCGTTCGGCCGACAGCAGCTATGCGGCGGGCGGCATGGCCGGTATCGCCAGCGACACGCTGCGCCTGCACATGCTGGCCTCGCATGAGAGCGGCGGCGATATCGAGACGGCGTCCGGCACGATCGGCGGGTCGGAGCATGAACGCTCGGCCTGGGGTGTCGGCGCCGGCTGGCGTTCGGGTGCGCACACGCTCTCGCTGGATCTGCGCCGCAACGAGACCGGACCGACGGGCAATCCGCCCTTCGCCATGGACATCCGCTATTTCAATACCGACATGGCCCGCCTCGCCTATACCGGCGAGTTCGACACGGTGCGTCTCGAACTGGCAGCCGGCTGGGCGGATGTGGCGCATGCCATGAACAATTACGATCTGCGTCCGGCCCCGGCGTCGATGATGGCCCGGCGCGAGACCCTGGCCTTTGCAGAGACGCGGACAGTCTCGGCCGCCCTGGTCTTCGACGCGATGGGCGGCGAGCTGCGCACCGGGATCGACCGGGCCGGCAGCAACCACGACGTCACCATCACCAATCCGTCCAATACCGGCTTCTATCTCAACTCCCTGCCCGATATCGACATCGCCCGTACCGGCGCCTTCATCGAATGGACCGGCGGCCTGCCCGCGCAATGGCAGGGCGAGCTGGGCCTGCGGGCGGATTATCACGAGGCAGAGGCGGGCCTGGCCAGTACCGGGCCGGCCGTGCCCGCCATGCCGGGCATGCTGGCCATGGCCTTCAATGCCGGCGATCGCGCCTGGGACGACACCACGCTGGACGCGGTGGCGCGCCTGTGGCGGCCGGTGAGCGAGACGGCGACGCTGCGCGTGACGCTGGCCCGCAAGACCCGTGTGCCGACCTATCTGGAGCGCTTTGCCTGGCTGCCGACGGCGGCGAGCGGCGGGCTGGCCGACGGCAATACCTATGTCGGCGATCGCGATCTGCGGCCGGAGACCGCCTGGATCGCCGAGGCCGGTTTCGACTGGCAGTCCGGTTCTGTCTATGCCCGGCCGACCGTCTTCTACCGCCGCGTCGACGATTACATCCAGGGCGTGCCTTTCGACGCCACGCCGGGCGTGATCGACACGCCGGTCGAGATGGTCTCGAACATGAATGGCGACCCGACGCCGCTGCGTTTTGCCAATACCGATGCCGGACTCTACGGGTTCGACGCGGATTTCGGCTGGCGCATCGACGCCAACTGGCGGCTGGACGGCACGCTGAGCTGGGTGCACGGCGAACGGCGCGACACCGGCGACAATCTCTCTGGCGACAATCTCTACCGCATCGCGCCGCCCAGCCTGCGCCTGGGGGCGAGCTATGACGCCGCCGACTGGTCGGTGACGCTGGAAACGCTGGCCGTGGCCGAGCAGGACCGGGTCTCGCAGACCCTGGGCGAGGCGGAAACGCCGGGTCATGTCCTGGTCAATGCCTATGGACGCTGGGCCGTGCGGCCGGGCGTCGAGATCGCGGCCGGGGTGGAAAATCTCCTCGACCAGCCCTGGCGCGATCACCTGGCCGGCTACAATCGCAATGCCGGATCGGACATTGCGCTCGGCCAGCGTTTGCCGGGTAATGGGATCTCCGCAGGTATCAGGATCAGCCTGCGGGGCTAGCATGTACCGGCGCGCCGGGCCCGGATCCGGCGCGCCGGTCATGCGCATGGGGAGGAAATTGCATGAAATATTTCAGACTGATGAGCCAGATCCACTTGTGGCTGGGCATCGCCATCGGCATCCAGGTCATGCTGTGGCTGATCTCGGGTCTGGTGATGGTGCTGTGGCCGATCGAGACCGTGCGCGGCGAACATCTGCGTCATGCCGAAGCGGAGATGGCGATCGACTGGACCGGGGAGGCCCTGCCCCTTTCCGCCATTCTCGCCGACCAGGACACCGCAGTATTGTCGGCGCGCACCGGCCGGCTGGCCGGGCGGGCGGTCTGGCGGCTGGAGACGGCAGAGGGACCGCAAATGGTCGACGCCCGCACCGGCGAGGATCTGACGCCGGTCGATGAAGACCTGGCCCGCGAGATTGCCCTTGAGCGCTATGCCGGCCGGGGTGCGCTGACGGAACAGGTGCGGATCGAGACGCCGCCACGCGAAGCCGGCCTCGCCGTGCCCGCCTGGCGGTTCGAGTTCGGGCCGGAAGACCCCGCAACGCTCTACATCAACAGCCGGACCGGCGAGCTGCGCGCCGTGCGCACCACGTTGTGGCGCGTCTATGATGTCTTCTGGGGCCTGCACATCATGGACTGGTCGACGCGCGAGAACTTCAATTCCTGGTGGATCAAGGCGACCTCCGTCCTGGCCATCCTGTTCGGCCTCGCCGGCGTCGTCCTCACCGTCTACCGCATCCGCTGGATGCTGCGCCCGAAACGGCGATCCGCCTGACAGATCGACTCCAGCTTCATCCTTGCCCCTCACCGGAGACCTGCATGCTGCTTACGCTTCCCTCTAAACTGACCGGCCGCCTCATCCTGGCAGTGCCCCTTCTCGGCGGCATGTGCCGGGAAGTGGCGCGCGATCCGGAACGCGCCCTCCTGCCTTTCCTGATCAATCTGCTGATGGGCGTCGCCCTGGCCAGCTGGATCTTCGGCCCCGTCATCATCATGGCGCTCGCCCTGACCCTGGCACCGGTCATGCTGGCGACCATCATGCTGGCCAGCGCCGATTTCGGCCGGGCGCTTTAGGTGGGTCCTCGCCCTTGATGGCAGGCGCGTCGTCCTTCCCCTTGATGGGGAAGGTGTCCCGAAGGGACGGAGACGGCCTTTGCAAGAAGGGTTTGCGCCAGTCCTTCCCCTACTTCGTCGAGCGCACCGGCTGCCGGAGGATGATCTTGCGCTGCTGCGGCGCGACGCGGCTCCAATCATCGAGGTAGATCTCGTGATAGGGGCCATCCGATTCCAAGTCTTGCTGTGGCAGGTAGTGGCTGTAGAGCCCTTCCAAAATCTCCGGAAGGCCATTCGTTGGGCCAATATGCAGGAACTGCACGCACTTGCCTTCGGTCAGCATCCCCCATCGAACAGCGGGCTTGTCACCCGGTGCGTGGCGCGCATCAGCCACCGAGTCCATCAATCTTTGTGCGTCGGCCCAGACCGGCAAGGTAATCTGCACGCGCCAATGCCATTTCCCGCGATTGCCGGCTGCCAGGTCGCGCAAATCGTCCGCCCAGTAGACGACTTCCACCGGCGGTTCGACAAAGGACTTGCCCATTCGCTCCCGGGCTTCGCGCCGGATCGCGTAGATTGCGGTGTAGAGGGCCTTCACCGCGGCTTGGATCGGGGCCTGTTCAGGTGGGCCTTCGCCGTCCAGGATCGCGAAGGGAAGCCCGGGCACATCAACCATGCTGAACGCGCCAGCCGGTGGCGCGTACAGCATCCGTAGTGTGGCCCGGTCCTGTGTCAGATCTGTCAGTGCATCGTCTACCATGGCTTGGCCCTCATATAGTCCAGTGTGGTGTTGATCCAGCTCCGCTCGGCGTTCAGTTGGCCGGTCGAAAAGTCAAAAAGACTCTCGACGTGATCGGGCATGGGTTGTCTTTGCCGGCGCACGCGCTCCAGCCGCTCAATTTCTGCAGCAACGGACGACAGGCGCGCCTCCAGGGCATTCAAGGCCGCATCCCGTGACAGCACGTGCCAGTGCACCATTCCGAGCAGGAGCGATGAGAAGGTGGGACGATAAGAGCCAAGGGCCGCAATGGTCTGTTCGCACAGGACCTCACGGCCAGTCGGGGTGATGCGGAACGTCTTTCGCGCTTTGGCGCCCCTGGGCCGCCCGGCCGCGACGAGCCCGGCCTTCTCCAGCTTGCCGAGCACAAAATAGATCGACGAGAAGCCGACCTGCGTCCACTCCCGCATCCCCCGTGTTTCGATGACCTGTTCCAGCTCATACCCGTGGCGCGGCATCTCGGAGACGAGTCCAAGGAGCAGGAGTTCGGCATCTGTGAGATTCACCGGCATATTCTAGCACTAGAATAATGAGCTGCCAGACGTCAAGCGCCTTGCCCTTCACCGAACTATCCACCGGGGTCCAGGCAATAAGGCGCGGGAAACACGCCTCTGTTCAACTAGATCTACCGCCCGGCATACTCCGTCATCAGCGACTGGAAGTCCTCCATCGGCGGGAAGGCCGGATAGCTGTGGACGGCGGGCGTTGTGGCCCAGTCGAGTTTTTCTGACGTCATCGTCTCGATGAAGGGCGTGGCCCAGTCGCGCGTGTCGAAGAGGCTCGCGCGGACATTGACCAGCGCGTCCATGCCCACGATCCGCGTGAACATCCAGCTCATGCAATGCGGGCAGAAATAATGGTCGAGCTGGGGACCGCGCAGCCCGCCCTTCACCGGCTCGCCCTCGACAACGCTAAAAGCCTCTGCCGGCACCATGGCGCTGAGCGAAAACGCGCTGGCCGTCATCTTGCGGCAGCCATCGCAATGACACGCCATGGTGATCAGCGCCGGTGCCGTCACTTCCATCCGGGTCTGGCCGCAGCGGCAGGATCCGGTGTGGGTTTCATGGTTTTCGCTCATCGCGGACGCTCCATCGCTCTGAATCGGGTGTGCGCCGATCCTGTCAGCCCGCGGCGTCGCCGTCGAACAGGCGGCGCATGCGGGCGTATTCCATCAGGTCGGACAGGCTGACGACGCCGGCGAGCTGGCCGTCCTTCACGACATAGAGCCGGGCGAGATGGTCGTGCTGCATGCGGGCAAAAGCGCCGGAAGCCCGCAGCGGCGCCTCGATCCGCTCGCTCTCGCGCACCGGCAGGGCGATGCGGCGCACGGGTGTGGAGGCGCGTTCGGCGGCCGGCACGGCCCGCGCCTCTTCGACACCGGCGCCGCCGACCAGCTGGCCGTCGGCCTCGACCACCGGCACCCAGGCGCGGTGATGGCGCACCAGCACCTCCTCGATGAAGTCGGCCACGCTCATATCGGCCTGTGCGGTCTCGAAAGGACCGGCCAGCTCGCCCACCGCGACACCGGCCAGGGCGTGTTTCATGTCCTGCTCATTGCGGGCCGAGACCGCTGCCGTGCGCAGGAAGAGGCCGATCAGCACCCACCAGATGCCGCCCATCTGGCCCGCAAACAGGGCCAGCCCGGCCCCCGAGGCGATGAAGACATAGGCGAAGAACCCGCCCGCGCCGCTGGCCCAGCCGGTGGCCCGGCGCCGGTCGCCGGTGAACAGCCACAGGATGGCGCGCAGCACCCGCCCGCCATCGAGCGGAAAGGCGGGGATCATGTTGAACATCGCCAGGAGGAGATTGATCAGCGACAGATAGCCCAGCACCAGCGCGACAGCGCCGACGGGGTCGTCCGCGCCCTGCGGCGCCAGCGCACCGCCGGCCAGCGCGAACAGGCCGGCCAGGACGAGGCTCATCAGCGGGCCGGCGAGCGCCATGACGAGCTCGCTCATCGGCGTTTCCGGCTCGCTCTCCAGCTCGGCCGCGCCGCCGAACAGGAAGAGCGTGACATGATTGATCGGCAGGCCGAAGGCGCGGCCCACGAAGGTGTGCGACAGCTCGTGGGCGATGATGGAAAAGGTCAGCCCGGCCACGCCCGCCACCGCCATGGCGGTATAGGCGGGCAGCGAGAAATCGTCGCGCAGGCCGGGGAAGAAGCCCGAGGCCAGCGACCAGCCGACCAGCAGCGCCAGGAACAGCCAGGACGGTTCGGCCCGCACCACGACGCCGCCGATGCGGAAGGAAAAGATATAGGGTCTCATGCGCTGCAACATAGGCGAGCCGGCGGGGGTCACGCCAGCGGAATACGCCCCGGCGGTCCTGCGCGATATCGGCGCAGCGGTCAGCGCTGCAGGAAGGCCGGCATGCAGGCATTCTCGCGGGAACCGGCGCAATCGCCGGCCGCAAAGCGCACCAGGATCTCGTCAGGCCCGAAGGCGGCGGTGGCGAGACCGGTCTCGTCGAGCGTGGCGAGAAGACCGAACGGGTCGAAGGGACCGTCCAGCAAGGCGAGGATCTCGCTGGCTGCCCCGTCCGACCGGGCATCGAGTGCGGCCAGCAGGCGGGCCTGGGAATAGTCGCGATCGGCGGACTGGTAGAGGCTTTCCAGCGCCGCCTCATAGGCACCGGGGCCGGACTGTTCCGTCATCCGCGCATCGAGCAGATAGTGGAACAGCGCCCCGCCTCCATAGACGAGCTGGCGGTTTGCCTGCTTGTCCTCGCCGGCTTCGGCCAGGCTGACCGGACCGCTGGCGATGCGCCCCAGCAGGAAGCGGCGGATCTGGCCTTCCAGCATGAAGATCACGTCGTGCGCGTCGACCAGGCCGGCCCGGTAGAGCGTCTTCATGGCGAAATAATCCGCCCCGCCCTCGGTGAACCATTGCGACTGGGCATAGGGCACGGGCCGGATCGTCACGCCCAGCCAGGCGTGCAGCGTTTCGTGCGCCAGGGTGCGCGCCCACATCAGGCGCTCGTGCGGACGGAAGGGGGCGGGCATGCGCTGGCCGAAACTCTGGGCAAAGGCGCCGCCATCATTCATCTGCCCCTCGCCGAAGACGACGAGATAGCGCTCCATCGGCACACCGCCGAATGTCTGCGCATAGCGGGCCAGGCTGTCCTCCAGCACGCGGCGGAAATCGGCCACGCCGTCGGCCAGCGGCTGCTGGGCGAGCAGGGTGACGGCCATGCCGTCGACATCGAAAGTCTGCGGCGCCAGCCCCGGACCGGTCACGAAGATATTGCGCACCACATCATTGAGCCCCTCGACCCAGTAGCGGCCGGGGCCGGTCTGCGGCCAGGCCGCGACCACCTGCCAGTCCTCGGGCAGGTCGAAGGCGATGTCGAAGGTGCAATCCGTCCAGGCGTGATTGAGCACCAGAACCGGATTGCCGGTGAAGTAGAAGGCGTCGTCGAACCGGTAGGCCGTCTCCTCCTTGCCCACCTCCCAGACGGCGCGGTCATGATCGGCGACCAGGGTGTAGCTGTAGCCGTCCCAGCCGGCCGCCTCGCCGCCGGGATGCTGCCAGGTCCCGTATCCCATATAGCGCGGGGGACGCGGATCGTCACCGAAGCGCAGATCCTCGATGAAATCGGCCGTGCCGTCCTGTGCGCCCTCCCCCGGACGCCACAGAATGTCGAGCACGCCGCTGGCGCCTTGCGCCTCGACGGTGACATCGAAACGGTTGCCGCCGGCATGGGCGAAATCGAGCCGCACCGGGTCGGCCGGACAGGTGGCCGGCGTCTGCGCCAGCGCGGGCGTGGCGGCTGCCAGGGCGCCGGCGGCCGCAATCAGGACTGGATGAAGTTTCACGCGTCTGTCTCCCCGTTTTCAAAACGAACAGATGCGCCGCCCGCGCCGGCCGGATGCAGCGACCGGCGGACGGCACACAATGCGTATCCCTCCGCATGGACGACCCTAGGGGGTGCCGGACCTCACGAAGATGGACGGCACATGACCGTCTCGGCAGAAATTGAAACCGGAGGGCCGCGCAGCTAGTATGAACGCCGGGGCAAGGGGGAAATCGGGAAATGTTCAACGCGACCAACAGGATGTCCGTCGCCATGCAGGCCGTGATCGTGATCGGTGCGGTCTTCGTGCTCGCCATGGCCGTCCAGCGCGCCGTGGCGCACCTGTCATCCGACGACTGCGTGATCCGCAACACCTATGACGAAGCCGGCAATCTCCTGACCTCGCAAACGCTCTGCCGTTAGGGGGGGCAAGCCGCGCGTCGGCCGCTTCCAGGAAGGTGGCATGCCTCTGGCGCGAATGAATCAGAAGCCTGTCCTCGCCAGTCCCCCTGCGCCAAGGCTTCAGCGGGACATCCTCCTTCGCTGAAGCTTCGGAGGACAGGCCGCTTCGCCCCAGGTGCGCGCTGCGGGTGGCTTGCCACCCGAAGCCCGCAGGGCGAAGGGTGGTGCGGGCGGCCGGGATTGAACCGGCACGGCCTTGCGGCCGGCAGATTTTAAGTCTGCTGCGTCTACCAATTCCGCCACGCCCGCGCCGGTGGTGCGGGGCGATCCTACACCGGTTTTCAGGGCAGGCCAGAGGGCCGGTCAGCCCTCCGGCAGCCCGCCCTGGCTACTCCTTCAGGCCTGTGCCCTCATCGATGCGGCGGGCGCGTTCCACAAGCTCCAGGAATTCGGCGCGGTAGCCGAATTCGTCTTCGCCGAGGGCCGATGCCGCGTCTTCGGCGACGGCCTCCCAGCTGTATCCGTCCTGCAGATAGGGGTCACCGCGCAGCAATTGGGCAAAGCCGGCCACGGCGACGGAGAAACGCACTTCAGTGTCCGCCTCGTCGAACGTCCTGACCGCATCGGCGTCGGTGACCGTGCGTTCCATCAGGATGCTCTCATCCTCGCCGGGCTGCTTGTAGCGCAGGCGCAGGAGACCGTATTCGCCGGAGAGATCCGTGGCCGGCCGGGCCGCCCCGCCATAGCGCAGCGGATCCATCAGCACGCCTTCCGATCCCGGCGCGGCCATCTCGTAGATCGCGGTGACGGCATGACCCGAGCCCACCTCGCCGGCATCGACGGCGTCATTGTTGAAGTCGGCCCGGTCCAGCAGGCGCGTCTCGTATCCGATCAGCCGGTATTCCGCGACGCGGGCCGGATTGAACTCGACCTGGATCTTCACATCGTTGGCGATCGGGAAAAGCGCGGAGAAGCTCTCCTCGACCAGCATGCGGCGCGCTTCCTGGCGGCTGTCGATATAGCCCGCCGTGCCGTTCCCGGCCTGGGCGATCAGCTGCATCATGCGGTCATTGTAATTGCCGCGGCCGAAGCCCATGACGGAGAGATAGATGCCGCTGTCGCGCTGGCGGGCGACATAGTCTTCCAGGCTCTCGTCACGCGTGACGCCGACATTGAAATCGCCATCGGTGAGCAGCATGACGCGGTTCACCGCGTCCTCGTCGAAATTCTCCCGCGCCAGCGAATAGGCCAGGTCCAGCCCGGCCCCGCCGGCGGTCGACCCACCGGCATGCAGCCGGTCCAGCGCCTCGTGGATGCGCCGCGCATGGCGCGCCTCGGTCGGCTCGAGCACGGCCCCGGCGGCGCCCGCATAGACCACCAGGGAGACCGTGTCCTCGGGCTCCAGCTCGTCGACCAGCATGTGCAGGGCCTGCACGGCGAGCGGCAGCTTGTCCGGCGAATTCATCGAGCCGGAGACATCGATCAGGAAGACCAGGTTGGCCCGCGGCCGCTCGTCCGGCACGATCTCGAAACCCTGGATACCGACATGCATCAGCTGTGTGTTCGCGTTCCAGGGATTGGGCGTCACCGTGACATGGGTGGCGAAGGGCTCGTCCGGTCCCGGCGGCAGGGCGTAGTCATAGTCGAAATAATTGATCATCTCCTCGATACGCACCGCATCGGAGGGCGGCAGTTCGCGGCTGTCGATGAGATAGTCGCGCACCACGGCATAGCTGGCCGTGTCGACATCGATGGAGAAGGTGGAGACGGGTTCCTCCGCCGTGGAAACGACCGGATTGGCCTCGGTATCGTCATAACGCTCGCGGTCTTCCGGTTCGGGCTGAGGCCAGTGACGCGGCGAAACCATGGGCGCGGGCGCGCCTGCGAGCCGGGCGCCGGTGACGGTGATGTAGTCGGCCGAGGCCGGCGGCGGGGGTGGCGGAGGCGGCGAAGGCGGCGTCCGGTATTCCTCGTCCCGTTCGGCCACCTCGCCGGGCTCGCTTGTCGTTGCCGTACAGCCGGCCACAGCGGCGCCCAAGGCGCTCGCCAGCAAGATTGCGCGTTTCATGGAAGCACTCCCCTTCCCGTCAGGTCCCTCACATCAAGCTGCAACACGAAAGCCGGTGCAACCGAAAGACGAAAGCGGGGCAATTTGGGGGCAGGCGCAATGCGCCTCATTTCCCTTACATGTTCCGGGCAAGCCAGAGCCAGGGGCGAAAAGGTCCTACCCGTCCTTCTTCACCTTGTGGATTCCGAGCATGTCGAACACGGCCTTCTCGTAGAAGGGCTCGCCGACACCGCCGCGGATCTTGCCGAGGAAATAGCTTTCGAAGCCGGCCTTGGCGAGGTGGACCCAGCCGCCGTCGGCGGACCAGTTCACATTGCGCGGCGGGATTTGAGGCATGGCGACGAAGGCGACGCCGCCATCGCCGAAATCGGCCAGGCAGACCGCATTCCAGGTAGCGACATTATTGGCCGGCTTGCCGTCCAGATCGGCGCGCAGATTGCGGGCGGTGGCGACCACCATGCTCTCGATCATGAAGCCGGTCTTGGGCACGCCCACCGGCACGGGATAGGCCGCAACCGGCGGAATGGCGACGCAGACGCCGACCGAGAAGACATTGTGATATTCCGGGTTGCGCTGGTGCTCGTCGATGATGATGAAGCCGCGCGGATTGACCAGGCCCTCGACATCGCGCACCGCGGCGATACCGCGGAAGGCCGGCAGCATCATCGAGTATTTGAAGGGCAGTTCGTGGGTCTTCTTCACCGACCCGTCCTCGGCCACTTCCTCGACATGCATCATGCCGTCCTCGACCTTCTTCACGCGGGCCGAGGTGATCCACTTGATATGCCGGTTGCGCATCTCGCTTTCCAGCAGACCCTTGGTGTCGCCGACACCGTCCAGGCCGAGATGGCCGATATAGGGTTCCGAGGTGACGAAGGTCATCGGCACCTTGTCGCGGATCTTGCGCTTCCTGAGATCTGTCTCGAGGATCATCGCGAATTCATAGGCCGGCCCGAAACAGGACGCGCCCTGCACCGCCCCGACCACGATCGGGCCGGGATCCTTCACGAAGTCCTGCCAGACATCGTTGGACGCCGCGGCATGGTCGACATGGCAGATCGATTGGGTGAAACCGCCATGCGGGCCCAGCCCCTCGATCTCGTCGAAGGCCAGTTCCGGGCCGGTGGCGATGACCAGATAATCGTATTCCAGCGTCTCGCCATTCGCCAGATCGATGGCGTTGGCATCCGGGCGCACCTTCGTTGCCGCCGCGTGGATGAAGTCGATGCCCTTCTTCTTCAGCATCGGCGCCAGCTCGACCTTGATCTTCTCCGGCTTGCGCCAGTCGACCGCGACCCAGGGATTGGAGGGGGTGAAGTGGAAGGTGGGATAGTCCGAAACCACCGTGATCCGGTCGCTGGAGCGCAATTCCTTGCGCGCTTCCAGGGCCATGGGAACGCCGCCGAGGCCGGCGCCAAGTACAACGATATGAGCCATGTTTTCCTCCCGACCCGGCTTCAACGGGTCATTCTTGTCCGGATTGTCGCACTCCGGCTTTGCGTTGGATCAATCTATCCGGCCACCGCATCGGCTACGGTGCAGAACTGCGATTTCAGATGCATGAGGATGCCGAGACAGCGTTCGTCGCGGATCGAATAGTGGACCTGGAGACCGGATTTGCGCCCTTCCACCAGACCGTCGCTGCGCATTTTTGCCAGGTGCTGGGACATGGCCGATTGCGACAGGCCGGCGATCTCGCAGAGCTCGCCCACCGTCGCCTCCCCCATCGCCAGACGGCACAGGATCAGGAGGCGTTTTTCATTGGCCAGCAGTTTCAGGAAGGCGGCGGCATCGCCGGCCTGGTCCTGCAATTGCGCGATCTGCGGGTCGATTGTCGTCACGCGGGTCACCTCGAACACGGCATCTGAAACATCATTGACAGCTAATATAGCTTTCACTAAATTAGTGTCAACTAATGTTTTGACCCCGCCACCCGATGCAAGGAAGACCCCGTCATGAGCCTTCGCGAACTCGACCCGAAAGACGTCTACAAGGCCCTGCAGGACAACAAGGCCGTGCTGATCGATGTGCGCGAGCCGCGCGAATACGCGGCCGAACGCCTGCACGGCGCCTCGCTGCATCCGCTCTCGACCTTCGACCCGCAATCCCTGCCGCTCGACAAATCCCGCGAGGTGATCCTGCACTGCGGTTCCGGCAAGCGCTCGATGGACGCGCTGCAGCGCTGCCAGAAGGCGGCCGTGCCGATTACCGCCCATGTGAAGGGTGGCCTCCTGGCCTGGAAGACGGCCGGCCTGCCGACCATCACCATCGATCCGGCCACCGGCGCCGTTATCGATCCCCAGAGCCGCTGAACCGGAAAGGCCTGACGCCATGCTGAAAGCCGGCCTCCTCGCGACCGCCCTTCTTGCGGTTACCGCCCCCGGCGCCCTCGCCCAGCCGGGCGAGCGCTTCACCGTCACCCAGACGCAGATTGCCGACCGCAAGGCCGTGTTCGCCACGGTCGAGAGCATCGACACCGTGGCCGCCCGCGCCCGCATCTCCGGCACGATCGGCGAGCTGCGCGTCGATGAGGGCGATGCCGTGGCGGCCGGCGATGTGCTGGCCGTGGTGGTGGACGACCGGCTGGCGCCGCAGATCGGCGCCGTCAACGCCACCGCCTCGGCGCTGCAGGCCCAGCTGGACCAGGCCCGCATCGACCTGACCCGCGCGCAGGACCTGTTCGACCGCGGCATCTTCCCCCAGGCCCGCCTGGATCAGGCCCAGACGCAGGTCGACGTGCTGGAAGGCCAGCTCGCCTCGGCCCGCCAGGAACGCGCCGTCCTGGTGCAGCAATCGCGCGAAGGCGATGTGCTCGCCCCGGCCAGCGGCCGCGTGCTGGAGGTCCCGGTAACCGCCGGTTCGGTCGTGCTGCAGGGCGAACAGGTCGCCACCATCGCGTCGGAACTCTACCTTCTGCGCCTGCGCCTGCCGGAACGTCATGCCCGCACGATTTCCGAAGGCGATACGGTGACCGTCGATGCGGCTGCCCTGACCGGCGATGTCGCGCCGACCGGCCGCATCCGCCAGGTCTATCCGCGCATCGAGGACGGCCGCGTCATCGCCGACGCCGTCGTCGAGGGGCTGGGCAATTACTTTGTCGGCGAACGCGTGCGCGTGCATGTCGAGGTCGATGCGCGCGATGCCGTGATCGTGCCGGAAGCCTTCCTGATCAACCGCTATGGCGTCGACTATGTCCGCCTGCGCGAGGCCGATGGCCATGTCGTGGACATTGTCGTCCAGCGCGGCCGCGAAACCGCGGACGGTGTTGAAATTCTCGGCGGCATCGCCGCCGGCGACGTGCTGGTGCAGCCATGAAGCTGGGGCTTTCCGGACACCTGGCGAAGGGCTTTATCCGCTCGCCGCTGACGCCGCTCATCCTGCTGGCCTCGCTGGCCATGGGCCTGATCGCCCTGATGGTGATCCCGCGCGAGGAAGAGCCGCAGATTTCCGTGCCGATGGTGGACGTGATGGTCGCCGCGCCGGGCCTGCGCGCACCGGACGCGGTGGAACTCGTCACCGAACCGCTCGAGACGATCATCCGATCGATCGAGAATGTCGAACATGTCTATTCCCAGACCGAAGACGACCAGGTGATGGTCACCGCGCGTTTCGATGTCGGCACCGATGCCGATGACGCGATCCTGCGCGTGCACGAACGCATCAACGCCAATCTCGACCGCATTCCCCACGGCATCGATCCGCCGCTCATCGTCGGCCGCGGCATTGACGGTGTCGCCATTGTTGCGCTGACCCTGTCGCCCGCGCCGGAGGTAGCCGAGCACTGGGACGACAACGGTCTTTACAATATCGCCGAGGAATTACGCGCCGCGCTGATGTCGGTCGAGGATGTCGGCCTGACCTATATCACCGGCGGCCGCGCCGACCAGATCCGCGTCGAACCGGATCCGGAACGCCTGTCGCAATACGGCGTCACCCTGCAACAGCTCGCCGGCCGCATCGCCGAGGCCAACCGCGCCTTCCCCGCCGGCCAGGTCACCACAAACGACGAGACCCGTTTCGTCACCGCCGGTCAGACCCTGCAGGGCATGCCCGATAT
>PANX01000047.1 GCA_002707795.1 Maricaulis sp. | reverse complement strand
TCTACAACACAGCCCGGCCGCACTATGCTCTCAGCAAGCAGCCGCCAGCCCAAAGGCTCAACGCTCTGCTGAACAACGTCTTGAGAAACGACAGCTAGCCGCCGTCCGCATCCAGTGCGAGCCGCTGGGTGAGTTCGCCGCGATTGCCGGCAATATCGGCGATGGTCACCCCATCGAGCACCTCCAGAAAGGCGTCGAGTGCCTTGCGCCAGGTCTTCGACAGCCGGCACACGCCGATCAGCGGGCATGTGTTGGAGTCGTCATTGAAGCACTCGGCCAGTTCCAGGGGGGCTTCGGTCAGCCGGACCACCTCGCCGACGGTGATCGTGTCGGCAGGCCGGGCCAGGCGGACCCCGCCGCTGCGGCCCCGGATCGTTTCCAGATAGCCCTCGCGGCCCAGCAGGTTGGCGATCTTCACCATGTGGTGGACCGAGACCTGGTGGATCATTGCGATGTCCGTCACCCGGCTGATGCGCTCGCCGCGCAATGCCGTGTACTGCAACATCCGCAAGGCATAATTGGTAAAACTGGTGAGCCGCATAACCTGCCTTTGAAATACCGGTAAAAACCATACCGCAATTTGCGGGCGTCAGCCACTCGTGTGACGTTTCGATGACAGTGTCAGCGGGACCTGCCGATAGGTCAGGCCCGGCCAGAGCCCCGCGTCGGGGATATGGGTCGCCAGCACGATCGCGGCAGCATGGCCGCGCGCCCACGCGCCGAGGTTCGCGGCCAGTGTCTCGCGCATGGGCGCATCCAGGCCCGCGAAGGGCTCGTCCAGCAGCACAAGCTCCGGACCGCGCAGGATGGCCCGGGCGATGGCCAGACGCCGCAATTCGCCGCCGGACAGATTGCTGCCGCCCTCCTCGAGCGATTGATACAACCCCTCCGGCGAGCGCGTCACGACCGGCATGAAGAGCGCGGTCCGGCAGGCCTCCAGCAGGCGCGCATCGTCGGCATCCGGCTGGGCCAGCCGCAGCGCATCCGCGAGTGTCCCGCGCATCGTGTCGGGCATTTGCGGGGCAAAGCCCGTGTGCTGGCGGATCGCGGCCGCGCGCAGGTCTGCAGCCTCGATGCCGGCATAGTCCAGCGCCCCGCCCGGGGGCGGGCGGAGGCGGGCGAGGGTTTCCAGCAGCGTGGTCTTGCCGCACCCCGACGGGCCGGTGATCTCGGTGACGCTGCCGGCCGCCAGATCGAGATCCGGCACCTCGCACAGCGGCGCCGCTCCGGGAAAACCGATCTGCAGCTGACGGGTTCTGACCGGCAGGATCGTCCCGGGCGCCGGCGCGGGATCGGCCGGCTCGGCTATCGCCGGGGGCGCGGCAATGCGCGTATTCAGCCGCGACAGGGCCAGTTCGGTCGCCGGATAAGCCGTCAGCGCGCCCAGCGCGATAGCCAGGCTCTGGTGTGCCGCGAGCACCGACAGCGCCGTTCCGGCGAGAAGCGGCACTGTGGCGCCGCTACCCAGCATGACGGCCAGCGTCGCCGACAGGCCGCCCAGCATGGCGATGAAGGCGCCGGCCAGCCGTGTGCGCCGCCCGGCAGCGAGCGCCTGCCCCGCCGTTTCAGCGGACAGGGATCCCAGCGCTGCGGCCGCATCGCCGAACCGGCCCAGCGCTTCCAGCTCGACCCGGTTCTCCACCAGGCTGGCCGCCTCGCGGCGGTAGCGGTCGTTCAGTGTCTGCAGGCGGGCATCGATCCGGCGTTGCTCGGCGATGCCGAACCGGCCTGTTGCCAGCGCAAGCGCCAATCCGCCAGCAACGACCGCGAGCGGCACCCAGCCGGCAAGACCGGCAAATACCAGCGCGATAAGCGAGGCCGCGGCGGCACTCGCGGCGGGCAGCCACAGGCGGAGCAGGGCGCCTTCGGCGAGGCGCACATCATCCAGGAAAACGGCCAGACTGTCCGATGCCGGTCTGGCCAGCCCGGCACGGGCGCGCGCCTCGGCCTCGAACAGGTGGCGACGCAGCCGCGCCGACAGGCGCAGCGTGGCATCGTGCCCGACCAGCTGTTCGCCATAGCGCGCCAGGATGCGTCCCATCGCGGTGCCGCGCACCGTGGCGCTCGGATAGAGATGGTTGAAGGCATAGGCACTGCCCGCAGCGCCGGCGATGGCGCTGGCGGTCAGGAACCAGCCCGATACGCCCAGCAGCAGCGCTGCCATCGCGCCGCCGGCGGTCGCCAGCAGGAAGGCCAGAGCGATCCGGCCACGGAATGGCCGGCCCAGCCGGGTCCACAGCGCGATCATGAGCGGCGCTCCATCGCAATGACGGCGTCGGCGATGTCGCGCGCGGCAGGGTCGTGACTGGCCATGATCACGGTTCGCCCGGCGGTGAGCCGGCGAAGGGTTGTCAGCAGCGCATCCTGGCGTTCGGCGTCGAGATGGGCGGCAGGTTCGTCGAACAGCAGGACAGGCGCGCCTGCGAGCAGGGCCCGGGCGAGGGCAAGCCGCTGCAGTTCGCCGCCGGACAGTCCGCTGCCGCCGGGTCCGATCTGCATGTCGAGCCCGTCCGGCCGGTCCGCAACAAAGTCGCATCCGGCTGTATCGAGCGCAGCCAGGCAAGCAGCATCGTCGGCGTCCGGAACGGCGAGGCGGAGATTGTCGCGGATCGTGCCTTCCAGTGCCCAGGGCTTCTGTCCGATCCAGGCGATGGAGCTGGCCAGCGAGTGGCCGGCCGGCAGGATCTCGCCGTCGATACGGATTTCGCCGCCAACCGGTTCGGCCAGGGCCAGCAGCGACATCAGCACCGATGTCTTGCCGCATCCGGACGGCCCCCAGAGCAGGGTGATCCGTCCCGGTTCGGCAATGGCGTCGAAGCCTGCGACCACGACCTGCCCGCTGCGGGCCAGATCGACGGACTGCCAGACGATCCGCGGTGCTTGCCCGAGCGCGTCGAGCCGGACGATGGGCGTTGCATCTCCGGTCTCGGCAAGCTGGGCGAGGGACTCGGCCCCGGCGCGCGCGTCGCTGCGCGCATGGTGAAGCGCGGAGAGCTGGCGCACGGGCGCAAAGAATTCCGGCGCCAGCACCAGGGCGGCCAGCCCCTCCCGCAGGGTCAGGGTCTCGAAAGTCTCGAACGGGAAGACCCCCAGCAGCTTGAAACCGACATAGACGGCCACCAGCGCGATCGAGATCGAGGCGAAAAACTCCAGCACGGCGGTCGAGAGGAAGGCGACCCGCAGGATTGCCATGGTGCGGCGGGCCAGCTCGTCGGCGGCCGTTTCGATCACACCGGCTTCGCGCGTCACGCCGTTGAAGGCGCGGATCGTCCACTCCATCCTTACGCGGCTCTCGAAGGTTCCGGCGAGCGCATCGAGAGCGCCCTGCTGGGCGCGGGCCAGGGCCGCGGTTTCCGACGCCGTCAGCCAGATGAAGACCGGCAGCATCACGGTCGAGGCCAGGATCAGTGCGCCGGCCAGCCAGCTCTGGGTGAAAATGGCGATGACGATGAGGACCGGGGTAATGACGGCGGCGGTCCGGCCCGGCAACCAGTGGGCGGCATGACCGGAAAGAATGGCGGTGCGGTCGACCAGCTGCGCCGTGCGTTCACCGCCGGCCGCACCGTCGAACAGGGCCGGACCGGTCCTTGCCGCCAGACTTGCCATATCCTGCCGTGCCGCCGCGACCAGTCCCTGTCCGGCGCGCTCGGACGCCTGCGAGCGGAGCCAGTTGAAACCGCCGCGGCCAATGAGTGCCGCGCCCGCGACCAGGAGGGCGGGCAGGGCGTTGCGTCCGTCCACAAGGGCCGGGATCGCCGTGGCAAAACCCAGCGCAAAGGCGATGGCAGCGAGCGTGTCCAGAAGGATCGCCAGTTCCGCCAGCCGCACATCGCGCTGCGCAGCGCGTGTCCAGCCTTTCAGGCGGGCAGCGGCCGCCGTTTGCGTATCGGTTTTTGCGGTCATGCAGCCCGTGCGGATTCCATGTGCGACGTTTCGCCCGTTGCGCCCGTCTATAAAACTTGTATTTCAAGTGCAAGTTAACGCGTCGGAACCGGAGTTCAACCATGGAACACTTACTGGTCGCGGACCTTTCGCGATGGCAGTTCGCGCTCACGGCGATGTACCACTTCCTGTTCGTACCCCTGACCCTCGGCCTTTCGATGATCCTGGTGATCATGGAAGGCGCCTACGTCCTGACCGGCAAGCAGGTCTGGAAAGACATCACAAAATTCTGGATGAACCTGTTCGGGATCAACTTCGTGCTCGGGGTTGCGACCGGGATCACCATGGAATTCCAGTTCGGCACGAACTGGTCCTACTACTCGCACTATGTCGGCGACATTTTCGGTGCTCCGCTCGCGATCGAGGGCCTGATGGCCTTCTTCCTGGAGGCGACCTTTGTCGGCCTGATGTTCTTCGGCTGGGACAAGCTGTCGCGTCCGGTCCACTGGCTCGTCACGGGCCTGGTCGCCCTGGGCTCGAACCTCTCGGCCCTGTGGATCCTGATCGCAAACGGCTGGATGCAGGCGCCCGTCGGGTCGGAATTCAATCCGGACACGATGCGCATGGAGATCACCAACTTCATGGAGGTGCTCTTCAACCCGGTCGCCCAGGCCAAATTCGTGCACACGGTGTCGGCGGGCTATGTGACCGCCTCGGTTTTCGTGCTCGGCATCTCGGCCTTCTACCTCCTGAAGGGGCGTCATCGCGGACTGGCCAAGCGGTCGGTCGCGGTCGCGGCGTCCTTCGGCCTGGCCTCGGCCCTGTCGGTTGTCGTTCTGGGCGATGAGAGCGGCTATACGCTGACCGATCACCAGCGCATGAAACTCGCGGCCCTCGAGGGCATGTGGCACACCGAGGAGGCGCCGGCGCCGCTGACACTGGTCGGTCTGCCCGACCAGGAGGCGCAGGAAACCCGCTACGAGATCCAGGTGCCCTGGCTGCTGGGCCTGATTGCCACGCGCAGCATCGACGGCGATGTCGAAGGCATCCTGCCGCTCGTCGCCATCGCCCAGGACCGGATCGAGAACGGGATATCGGCCTATGATGCGGTCCAGCGGCTCAATGCCGATCCGGAGAATGTGGCGGCGCGCGAACAGTTCGAGCTGACCAAGCAGGATCTGGGCTATGCCCTTTTGCTGATGCGCTATGTCGACGATCCGCGCGAGGCGACGCCGGACCAGATCCAGCAGGCCGCCTGGGATACGGTTCCCAACGTCGCCATGGCCTTCTGGTCCTTCCGCATCATGGCGGGCCTCGGCTTCTTCTTCATCGCGGTCTTTGCCCTGGCCTTCTACCTTGTGAGCCTGCGCCGGCCCTTCCCGCGCTGGTTCCTGCGCCTGGCCGTGGCGATCATTCCCCTGCCCTGGATTGCCGCAGAGCTGGGCTGGGTGCTGGCCGAGACCGGCCGCCAGCCCTGGGTGATCGATGGCGTGCTGCCGACCTTCATGGGGGTGTCCAGCCTGTCCGCCAGCCAGGTGATCCTGACGATGGTCGGCTTCACCCTTCTCTACGGCACGCTCGCCGTGATCGAGGTGACGCTGATGGTCCGGGCGATCCGCAAGGGCCCGGCGTCAGAAAAGCCGGCCATGACACACCAGCCCGCGTCCGGCGGCTTCCCCCAAGCCGTGCCGGCACCGCTCTACGACCGATAGGAGACGCATATCATGGAACTGCCTCTCGACTATCCGACGCTCCGCGTCATCTGGTGGGGCCTTCTGGGCGTCCTCCTGATCGGCTTCGCCCTGACCGATGGCTACGACCTCGGTGTTGCGACCCTGCTGCCCTTCGTCGCGAAGACCGATGCCGAACGCCGGCTCGTGATCAACACGATCGGCCCGATGTGGGAGGGCCACCAGGTCTGGCTCATCCTGGGCGGCGGCGCGATCTTTGCCGCCTGGCCCTATGTCTATGCCGTCAGCTTTTCCGGCTTCTATCTCGCCATGTTCGTGGTGCTGTCGGCGCTGATCCTGCGGCCGGTCGGTTTCAAATACCGCTCCAAGCGGGAGAGCACGGCCTGGCGCAGCAGCTGGGACTGGGCGCTCTTCATCGGCGGCTTCGTGCCGGCGCTGATCTTCGGGGTCGCCGTGGGGAATGTGCTGCGCGGTGTCCCGTTCGACTTCGACAGCATGCTGCGGGCCACCTATGAAGGCGGCCTGTTCGGCCTGCTCAACCCCTTTGCCCTGCTCGTCGGCCTGGTCTCGGTCGCCATGCTGGTCATGCACGGTGCGTCCTGGATCGTGGTGAAGGCCGAAAAGGGACCGGTACGCGACCGGGCGGCCCGCTTCGGATCGATCGCGGCCATGCTGACCATCGGCCTGTTCGTCATTGCCGGTATCTGGACCGCCACGCTGCTGCCCGGCTACACGATCACGACGGACGTCCTGCTCGACGGCCCGTCCAATCCGATGCGCAAGGCCGTCAGTGTCGAGGCCGGCGCCTGGGTCAACAATTTCGTGCGCTATCCCTGGATGGTGCTGGCGCCGCTGATGGCCGTGGCGGGGGCCTTCCTGGCTGCCGTCAGCCTGGGCAAGAAGCGTAATGCGGCGAGCCTGGCCGGGTCGGCCATGTCGGTCTTCGGCGTCGTCGCCACTGCCGGCGTGTCGATGTTCCCCTTCATCCTGCCGAGCTCGCTCAATCCCGACGCCAGCCTGACCGTGTGGGACAGCTCGTCCAGCCACGGCACGCTGTTCTTCATGCTGATCATGACGGTGATCTTCGTGCCGCTGATCCTTCTCTACACCGGCTGGGTGTTCAAGGTGCTGTGGGGACGTGTGACGTCCGAGCAGGCCACCTCGCCCGGCTCCTACTGACCGGAGGTCTTGGAACCATGTGGTATTTTACCTGGATACTGGGTCTTGCCGCCGCCCTCGGCTTTGGAATTCTCAACGCGCTCTGGCTGGAATTCACGCCGGATGCGGAAGACTGCGAGGACCTGGAATGCGCCGAATGAGACAGAGGCGTCGCGGTGACGGACACGCGACCTGCTGCAGGGAGACCGGGGCACACGGCTGGCCCGGAGATCGTGATCAGGGCTTCGGCGGCGAGGCCGTCAGACCGGTGCAGACCGGTTTGCGGCTCCGGCAGCGCTGCCGGAAGACCCAGCGGGCTTGCCGGTAACGCGACGCGCGAGCGCGGCCATCATCAAGGAGATGTCGCAATGAAGCAGATCATATTGTCCGGCCTGGTCCTGGCGGCGGCCGCCGCAGCGCCGGCACCGGCCCAGGAAACAAGGCAGGCACCGTCACCGGAGACAGCGCCTGTGCTGACGGTGCTGACCCGCGAGGATCCGCAGACCCAGCTCATGGCGCTGATCCTGACACGCGCCAGCGCCCAGCAGGGCGTGCCGGTGCGCGTTCTCCTGTGCGACAAGGCCGGCGATCTCGCGCTGGCCGAACCGCCGGAAGCCGCCACCCGGCCGCTCGCGCCGCGGAACATGTCGCCGCACAGTCTGCTTGGAACCCTGATCGAGGATGGCGTGACGGTTCAGGTCTGCGCGATCTACCTGCCCAACTCGACCCACAGCGCGGAAGACCTGCGCCGTGAAATCGGCGTGGCGACCCCGCCGGAGATCGCTGCCATCATGGCGGATCCGCGCACGCGGTTCTTCACCTTCTGAGGGGGCAGGGATGCGCGCCGCGTTTTTCGTCATGGCAGGTTCGGCGATCCTGACCGCCGGGATGGCAATCGCAACGTCCGGACATGCCCAGACAGGGGTGCCGGACGATGCCGATCCGAGAACCCCGATCCGGCTGACCACGGAGGAGCAGAGGCACATCGTGGAGACGATGCGCATCTTCCTTTCGGGCAGCCAGGCGATCATGGAGGCGGGCAGCGAGGGCGATCTCGACCGGCTGCGGGAAGCCGCCGCGGAGATGGCCACGCCACGCCCCATGATGCCGGGAATGGGAGCCAGACTGCCGGACAGTTTCCGGGGCATGGGGCAGGTGCTGCGGGAGGACCTGGCGGCGATTGCCGCTCTGCCCGACCGGACGCCGGTCGCCGAGGCCCAGGCCGCGGCGGCTTCGGCGATGTATACCTGCATCGCCTGCCATGACAGCTACCGCGTCGAGGTCGTGTCATCCCGGGGTGAGCCGGGCGGATAGGCCGGGTTTCAGGCGGCCACGTCCTGACGCGGCGGTACCCGGCCGCTCGCCATGAACTCGGCCAGCTGCAGGCGGTATTTGCGTCCCACGCGCACCATTTCTCCATTGGCCAGCTCGACCGAATGCGTGCCGTGGCGATCGGCATGGGTGCGTTCGATGTGATGCACATTGACGATTGCCGAGCGGTGAATGCGCAGGAAGTCCGCCGGGTCCAGCCGCTCCTCCAGCTCCCGCAGCGAGATCCGGTGCAGGAGCTGCCGGTTGCGCAGGTTGAAATGGACATAGCTGCGCGCGGCCTCGATCCAGACGATCTGCGACTGGGGCACCCGCACGGTTTCATTGCGGCAGCGGATCCAGAAATCCCGGTAGACCGGCGCTCCCGCATCGGTGGCGTGTCCCTGGCGGATCCCGGCCAATGTCTCGCTGAGGATGGCAACGCGCGCGAGGTCGCGTCGTTGCTGCAGCTCGGTGCGTACGCGGCGCAGACATTCCTCGAGGCGCAGCGTCTCCACCGGCCGCAGCAGGAAGTCGGTCACCTGCAGCTCGAACGCGGTCAGCGCGTGTATCGGCAGGTCGCCCATCATCACAATGACCGGGCCGTCCTCTCCGGTGCCCGCCGGGCGCGACAGAAGACGTTCGAGCCCTGGCTGGTCGCTGCCAAGGAACACCATATCCGGCGATGTGCCGTGCCAGGGGTCATCCTGGCCGGCGGCCGGACGGGCGCCGACACAGACGGTGTCCGCAAAACGGTCCAGTTGCCGCTGCAATTGTGTCCGGGCCAGATCGCGGCATTCAAGGATGAGGCAGCGCATGGCAGTCCTCCACATAACGTACTGAATAACGTGATGGATTGGCTACCGCGCTGTTTCGGGCATGCCTATATGCCCATCCCGGGCAAGTGACGGCTTTCAGGGTGTCCGGGTTCGTCACAGGCGCTGGCGGGTTAAACCCGGGCGCCGCCGTTCGTCGTTATCCGACGCCGCTCGCAACAGGTGGCCGTAATTCGGCGCAATTGCGGGCGGGCCGGCGCCTCTCCCTTGCTACGTGCGGGGCATGCGACGTGACAGAAATGTAAGCCCCCCGCGTGGTCGCCGTCATGCTCCGGATGACAGGCTCTGCGGGGTGTTCAGGGTGGTTGAAGGCGTGGGGAGGCGCGGCGTGGCGACGCAGTTTCCAGATCTACATGGCAGGGGTGTCCCGATGCGCTGGACGCTGCGCGTTGTCGCCGGCGGCTGCATCGTCTGGGCGGTTCTCGTTCTTGTCTTCGTCGCCGTGCAGTACCAGGAAGCCGTGTCCGACGGCGCCCCGCCCAGCTTCGCGCTGGGCGTCCGGCATCAATCCGTGTTTTCCGCGATTGCCCTGCCTGCGATCATCGCAGGTGCGCTGGTGGGACTGCGTCACGCGCTTGCAGGCAGTCCGGCCTGGCGCCGCTGTGTCGAAGCGGCCGGCGTCGTCGCGATATTCTCGATGGCGGACTATTTCTGGACGGTGCTGGCTCTGTCTGCCTACACAGGCGTGCCGGCCCAGACACTCGTGGCATCCACACCCTCCCTGTTCTGGCTGATGCTGCCGACCTTCACGGGGATGGCCTATCTGGCGGGAGCCCAGCTGAAGGGCCTGGTTCAGCGCAGTGGCGACACGACGCGGGGAGGCCGGACGGCGCGCCTGGCCGTACGGTCGGCCGGACGCACCGATTATGTGGCACTGGATGATATCGTTATTGTGTCCGCACAGGGCAACTATGTAGCCCTTGTCGACCGCTCAGGGCGTGAAGTGCTGCACCGTGCGACCATGATCGAGATGGCGCAGATGCTCGACGGACAGGGTTTCGTCCAGGTGCACCGATCGCATTTCGTGCGCCCCTCGGATGTCGTTTCGACAGAACAGCGCCGTGAGCGGATCGCATCGGTCCGGCTTCGCAGCGGCCAGGTTCTTCCCGTCAGCGCGACCGGAAGCGCGGCGCTGATGGCGGCTCTGAACAACACGGCGGCCGCTTCGTCAGCCTGACCTCCCATCCGCATCCTTGCCCGTTGCCGGCAACGCACCGCTCCCGTTCGACCCATTCAGATTGAGACGTGTTCACCCGCACTGGTCGGATCGACCCGCCAGCGCCCGTCCGCATGTCCGAAAGGACCCCGGCCCGCTGGCCATCGACCAGCAAACAAGAGTGCCGGCCCGACCGGCCTCGGGGGATAATATGAACGCGATCAAAAAAACGCTTCTGGGCACCACTGCCTGTTTCGGGCTCGCCCTTTCGGCCGTGACCGGGGTCTCCGTCATGACTGCACCGGCAGTGCTGGCGCAGTCCTACACAACAGGGGGTGTTGGCGGTACGGTTCTGGATGAGGCCGGCAATCCGGTGTCCGGCGCGACCGTCACTGCCGTGTCCAGCGACCGGGGCTCGACGCGCACCGTCACGACCGGCGCCGATGGCCGCTTCTTCATCGGCCGCCTGGAGGTTGGAAATTACACACTGACGGCCGCCGGGGCCGGTTACCAGACTGTGTCCGATGATGGTGTCCGGGTCTCGGTGGGCTCGTCGGCAGCCTACGAGTTTGTCCTGCCGGCGGGGATGGCCGAGGACGTGATTACCGTGACGGGTCAGGCGGTGCAGGTCGATGTGTTCCAGGCCTCCGAGACCGGGCTGGACATTGATGTCCAGGCGGTGTTCGAACAGGTGCCGATCGGCCGTGACGTCACGTCGCTCACCCTGCTCGCACCAGGCACGGTGATCGGCGACAATGATTTCGAGGAGGGGCTGAGCACGGGTTTCGCCTCGATCTCCGGGGCTTCGCCGGGCGAGAATGCCTTCTATGTCGACGGCATGAATATCACCGACTTCCGCAACTTCCTCGGTGCGTCGGCCGTGCCTTTCCAGCTGTATGACCAGCTGGAGATCAAGTCCGGCGGTTATCAGGCCGAGTTCGGGCGTTCGACCGGCGGGGTGGTGAACGCCGTGACCCGCTCCGGCACGAATGAATGGCACTACGGGTTCAATATCTTCTACTCGCCGGACGAGCTTCGCGAGGATTCGCCGACGACCTATGCCCAGGCCAACCAGTTCGATCAGCGCATGACGCTGGAGAGCGATTTCTGGGTTTCCGGGCCGATCATTGAAGACCGGGTCTTCATCTACGGCCTGTATTCGCCGCGCCTGATCGAGGCGATCAACATCACCGAGGCCGGCCGCGAGGAAGTCGATCGCACGGACGACCCCTTCTTCGGCTTCCGTCTCGATGTGAATCTGTTCGAGGGGCATACCTTCGCCTGGACGAGCTTTTCCGACGATCGTGCAACGGTGCGCGAGGCCAGCGATGTCACCTTCAACGCAGACCGGACCGAAATCGAAAGCCGCACGCCCGTCGCCCAGACCAACTTCCTGGAAGGCGGGGATGTCAACATCCTGCGCTATTCCGGTGCCATGACCGACTGGCTTACCGTGTCCGTGACGGCTGGCCGCCAGACGTTCAACCAGACCATTGCGGGCAGCACGGATGGCAATCCGGCGATCCTGGATGCCCGGGATACCAGCGGCCCGGTCATTCAGCTGGGCAACTGGGGTGAGCTCGTCCCGGCCGAAGGCAATGACACGCGCGAACTGATCCGGGCCGATGCCGACATCTATGCGAACTTCTTCGGAGAGCACAACATCCGCATCGGCGTCGACCGGGAGACGCTGACGGCCGAAGACCGCTCCTTCTACTCGGGCGGCGTCTATTATCGTCTTTATGACCCTGTGTCCTGCGAAGCCCAGGGCGGTCAGGCCGGGCGCGAATGTGTCCGCGTTCGCCAGCTTGATCGTGGCGGGTCGTTCGAGACGATCCAGACGGCCTTCTACATCCAGGATTCCTGGCAGGTCACGGATCAGCTGAACGTCAATATCGGGCTGCGCAACGAGACCTTCGACAATCGCAATGCCAGTGGCGACACCTTCACCCGGATCGAGGACCAGCTGGCCCCGCGCCTGGGCGTGTCCTACGACTATTTCGGAGACGGATCGCTGGAGCTGTTCGGCTTCTATGGCCGCTACTTCCTGCCTGTCGCCACCAACACGAATATCCGCATGGCGGGCGCCGAGCTCTTCACCCAGGACTGGTACCAGTTCACTGGGCTGGACGCGAACGACGTACCGCAACTCGAAGGCGGACCGTTCCTGGAAGAGCTGTTCGGTGACGGGACGGTGCCGGACACGCGGGCGGTGACTGATCAGTATCTCGATCCGATGTATGTGGATGAATTCGTCATCGGTGCGCGCTGGATGATGAACGATCTGTGGGACTTCAGCGCCAGCTACACCTATCGCGACCTCGGCGTGACGCTGGAAGACGTGGCGATCGATGCTGCCGTCATCGCCTACTGCAATGCCAACGGTATCACGGTGGGCGGTACGCCCTGCGAGGATGTCTGGACGGGTTTCCACCAGTATGTGCTGACCAACCCCGGCGAGGACATGCGGGTCTACCTGCCCGAGCTGGACGAGACCGTCGACCTGAGCGCCGCGGATCTCGGTTATCCCACGCCGACGCGGACCTATGAAGCCCTGACGCTGACCTTCGACCGGGCCTTCGATAATGGCTGGGACCTGCACGGGTCCTGGACGCTGTCGCGCAGCGAGGGCAATTACGAGGGGACGGTGAAATCGGACAATGGCCAGGACGATGCGGGGATCACGACCTCCTTCGACCAGCCGGGTCTGACCGACAATTCCGATGGCCTGCTGCCCAATCACCGCGCCCACAAGATCAAGCTGTGGGGCAATTACGCCTTCACCGACCAGTTCTCGGTCGGTGCCGCGATGCAGGTGACCTCGCCGCGGCGCTTCGGCTGTATCGGCTTTCACCCGACGGACGATTTCGCGCAGGCCTACGAGTCCGAGTCCTTCTTCTGCAACAGCCAGCCGACCCCGCGCGGCAGCCAGCTGGAGAGCGACTGGATCTATAATGTCGATCTGGCCTTCATCTACCGGCCGGTGGACCTGCCGCTGGGCGGCGAACCCGTGTTGCGTATGGACATCTTCAATGTCTTCGACAGCTCGGGCGTCACCGACATCCGCGAAATCGGCGAGACGGCGCTCAACGTGCCGGATCCGAACTATGGCGCGCCGCGGACCTATCAGGCGCCGCGTTCTGTCCGCTTCGGACTGAGCTGGACCTTCTAGACCGGGGGGATGCCGCCGGTCCTGACGGCGGCACCGGGCTGGGAAACGGCGGGCCATGCGCCCGCCGTTTCTTTTTCGGTCAGGTCAAACGGGGGAAAGAAGCAGGCTTCCGAACCCGACGGGTGCGCTCCTCGCAGCCCCGAGCGCGTTCCATGTGAGCATCGACCCCGACGCCGGGATCGGCGACAGGCTCGGGTCGAGCGGAGCGGGAACAAAGAAAGAGATGGCGGATCGGGCGAGATCGAGCCCATATCCCGCAGCCCTGAGCGCGTTCCATGTGAGCATCGACCCCGACGCCGGGATCGGCGACAGGCT
>PANX01000046.1 GCA_002707795.1 Maricaulis sp. | reverse complement strand
GAACGCTGGAGCTGCCAAACGTGCTCGCGCTGGCGCACCGATTAAGGGGCAAAAAAGCGGGCCAGTCGCGCTATCCGCAGGTGCTCTGGGAGCTGACGCCCGAACAATTGACGCAATTCGGCGAGGACTTCCTCGCCAACACCCGCATCCATCGCCAAGGCGCGCCGTTCTTCATCGACAAGATGCCGAACAATTTCCGGCATATCGGCCTGATCAAGCTGATCCTGCCCAATGCGAAGATCATCGATGCGCGCCGTGCGCCGATGGCGTGCTGCTTCTCCGGCTTCAAGCAATTGTTCGCAGAGGGCCAGGAATTCACCTACGGGCTCGACGAGGTCGGCCGCTATTATCGCGGCTATGTCGAGCTGATGGATCACTGGGACCGGGTGCTGCCCGGCGAGATCCTGCGGGTGCAGTACGAGGATGTCGTGGCCGATCTGGAGACCCAGGTGCGGCGCATCCTCGACTTCTGTAACCTGCCCTTCGAGCAGGCCTGCCTGGATTTCCACACCACCGAGCGCGCCGTACGGACCGCCAGCTCCGAACAGGTGCGCCAGCCCATCTATGACAGCGGCGTCGAGCAGTGGCGGCATTTCGAACGCCATCTCGATCCGCTGAAGTCGGCTCTGGGGCCTGCCCTCACGAGCTATCGTTCCGGAGCCTGACACACCGCGAAAGCGAGGACTGATCCCATGAAAAAGATCGAACCCGCCGTCTTCTTTCCAGCCGCTGCCCTGGTCTTTGCCGGGGTGGCGTATGCGGTGCTGGCCGGCGACTCCGCCGAGGCGGCCTTCACGGGCCTGCGCAATGCGATCACCGAAACCACCGGCTGGCTCTACTCCGTCGGGGTGGGCTTCTTCCTGGTCGCGCTGATCGTCGTCGCCTTCTCCGACTGGGGACGGATCAAGCTGGGCCCGGATGACAGCGAGCCGGAATACGGGTTCGCGCCCTGGTTCGCGATGCTGTTCTCGGCGGGGATGGGGATCGGCCTGATGTTCTTCGGCGTCGCCGAACCGCTGACCCACTATCTCACCCCGCCGGACGGCGATCCGGAGACACTGGAATCGGCGCGCCAGGCCATCGTGCTGACCTTCTTCCACTGGGGCGTCCATGCCTGGGGGATCTATGTCGTCGTCGGGTTGAGCCTGGCCTATTTCACCTACCGCCACGGCCTGCCGCTGACGATCCGCTCTGCCCTCTACCCGCTGATCGGCGACCGCATCTACGGTCCGATCGGCCATGCCGTCGACACCATCGCCGTGCTGGGCACGCTGTTCGGTGTCGCCACCTCGCTGGGCTTCGGCGTCACCCAGATCAATGCCGGTCTGAACACGCTGTTCGGCGTCCCCATAGAACCGGTGGTGCAGCTGATGCTGATCGCCGGGATCACGGCGCTCGCCACGATCTCCGTCGTTGCGGGCCTGGATGCCGGTATCAAGCGGCTCAGCGAGATCAACCTCTATCTTGCCATCGCCCTCATCCTCTTCGTGCTGCTGGCCGGTCCGACGCTCTTCCTGATCAGCGCCTTCGTGCAGAATATCGGTGACTATCTCGACCAGCTGGCGATGCTGACCTTCAATGTCGACGCCTATGGCGACGGTGTGTGGGTGAGCGACTGGACGCTGTTCTACTGGGGCTGGTGGATTTCCTGGTCGCCCTTCGTGGGCATGTTCATCGCCCGCATCTCGCGCGGCCGGACGGTGCGCGAGTTCATTTTCGGTGTCCTGCTGGGCCCGACGCTCTTCACCTTCTTCTGGATGACGGTCTATGGCGACAGCGCCCTGCGTCTCGCGCTGGCCGGACTGGCCGAGCCGATGGTCGATGCCGTGCGCAACGGGCAGAGCGAGCTGGCCCTGTTCGCCTTCCTCGACAATCTGCCCCTGCCCGGCCTGACCTCGGTCCTGGCGATCACCCTGGTGGCGACCTTCTTCGTCACATCTTCGGACTCGGGATCGCTGGTGAAATCGACCCTGGCCTCGGGCGGGTCGCTCAATCCGCCGGTCTCGCAACGCCTTTTCTGGGCCCTGCTGGAAGGCGTGGTGGCGGCCGTTCTGTTGATGGTCGGCGGCCTCGGGGCGCTGCAATCGGCGACGATCGCGGCGGCGCTGCCCTTCACCCTGGTGATCATGCTCGCCTTTTTCGGCCTGTTCCGGGCCTGGTCGGTGGAGACCGCCCGCCGCGCCGGGCGCAAGACCGCCACCCAATTGCCGGTCGAAGGGGCTGCCGTTCCCTGGAAGGCCCGCCTGCGGATGATGTTCTCGCGGCCGACCGGCAAGGAAGTCGACGTCTATATCGAGGAAACCGTGATGCCGGCGCTGGAGTCGGTGGCCGAGGAGCTGAAGAAGTACGGCTACGAGACCGAGCTCGACCAGGCCCGCGGGTGCGCCTCCATGCACGTGAAGGACGAGGACCGGCCGGAATTCGTCTTCCGGGTCGAACGGCGCCTTTATGCCGAGCCCTATTTCGCAACGCCCGAGGAAGAAGGCGAGCCGGGCAGCGACTCCGGCAAGAGCGAGGAGGAGTTCGCGCGTGCCGAGGTTGTCCTGTCGGACGGCGGACAGCACTATTGCGTCTACGGCTTCTCGAAAGTGCAGATCATCCGCGAGGTGATGCGCAATTTCGAACGTCACCTGCAATGGCTCTACCACATCGCCCACACGCGGTGAGGCGCGGGGTCAAAGCCATTTCATCAGGCGGAAGAACAGGACCTGGCCGGCGCCGATCGCGGCCATCATGCCGGTGACGATCCAGAAGGCGGAGCCCGACGCGGCGCCGGGCATGCCGCCGACATTGATGCCCAGAAGGCCGGTCAGGAAGCCCAGCGGCAGGAAGATCGCGGCCACGAGCGAGAGCACGTAGAGCGTCTTGTTCATCCGGTCGGCGAGGGCGTTGGCCAGCTCGTCCTTGACGATCTGGGCCCGCTCGCGGATCGCGTCGAGGTCTTCGAGATAGCGGGTGATCCGGTCGAGATTCTCCTGCAGCCGGCGTTTGGCGGGCACATCGATCCAGGCGAAGTCGAGTGCGCGCAATTGTGCGACCACATCGCGCTGGGGTGCGAAATAGCGCCGGAAGATGATCGCCTGGCGGCGCAGGGTGACGATGGTCTGGCGGGCCTCGACCGACGGGGAATCCATCACCTCTTCTTCGACATCGTCGAGGGCGACATGAAGATCGGTCATGACCGGTTCCATCCGTTCGAACAGGCGGGCCGACAGGGTGGCGACGAAGTCGCCGGAATGCGTCGGGCCGGTGCCGGCATCGAGCCGGTCCTGGATATCGCGCACGGCCTTGAGCGTGCGTAACTGCACCGAGACGATCCGATGGGCATCGACCCACAGCCGGATCGACACCATGTCCTCCGGCTGTGCGTCCTGGTTGAGATTGACGCCGCGCAGGATCAGCAGCGCGCCGCGCTCGAACTCCACCAGACGCGGGCGTGTCTCCTCGGCCAGCAGGGCGTCAACCGCCAGCGGATCGAGATAGTCCAGCTCGGTTTCGATCCAGCGGCGTGTGTCGGGATGGCGCCCGTCGAGATGAACCCAGGCCAGCGCGTCTTCGCGGGCGCGGCTGGAAGCGTCATCCTGCGACAATCGCGTGCCGGATCCATCGCCATTGATCGTGGCGGCGTAGAGGATGGCGCTGTTGTCAGGCATCGCCGCCGTCGCCGGGTTCGCGCTGCGGCTCCTCACGGCCCGGCAGGCCGGTGCGAATGTGCACGTCGCGCTGCGGGAAGGGGATCTCTATGCCGTTCTCGCCGAATTTCCGCCAGATCGCGAACATCACCTCGCTCTGCGGTGCCATACGCCCGTCGACGATGTCGCTGATCCAGAAATAGAGCAGGAAGTCGATCGAACTGTCGCCGAATGTGCGCAGGAAGCAGACCGGTTCCGGGTCGTCCAGGCAGCGCGGGTGTTCGCGCGCGGCTTCCAGCATCAGGGCATGGACCTTTTCCAGATCAGAGCCGTAGGCGACACCGACCGGCACCTCCACCCGCGCCTTCGAGCTGGACAGGGTCCAGTTGGTCACCCGGTTGGTGATGAAGTCCTCGTTCGGGACCAGCACCTCCTTGCCGTCGAACGTCTCGATCAGGATGAAGCGGGCACTCGACCGCCGGACGAAGCCGCTGGTGCCGTCGGGCAGTTCGATCAGGTCGTCTTCTTCCACCGAGCGTTCGAACAGAAGGATCAGTCCGCTGACGAAGTTCGAGGCCACCTTCTGCAGACCGAAGCCCAGTCCGATACCCAGCGCCCCGCCGAACACGGTGAGCGTGGTCAGGTCGAGGCCGATCAGGTCCAGCGCCACAAGGCCGGACAGGATGTACAGGACGATCTGGAAGACCTTGGTCACCAGGACGCGCGTGGTCTTCCGCATCCGGCCGAAGCGTGCCAGGCGCTTTTCTATCAGATCGGACAGGATCGCGGCGGTCCAGAACACGAGCGCGAGGACCAGTATGCCGCGCAGCACGGTGTAGGCGCTGATCCGGACATCGCCGACCTGGTAGGTCAGCGCTTCGGTGTCGAGATACTCGCGCAGCAGTTCGAAATGCCCGGTCAGACCCGCTGCGACAATGCCGGCGAGCGTAAGGAAGACCAGTATCCGGGCCCAGAGCCCGCTCGGTTTGATGATCGAAAGAAGGAAGCTCTTCATGCGTTTGGCGATGATCCGGGTGAACTGCGCTGTTTCCTGCCTAACTCCGGCTGCGCGGACAGGCAAGGATTGCGGGAGACGCCGCCCTGCGGGAGAAACGGGGCTAGTAGTCGCGCCGCCAGCGGATCGCGACCGAGGCGTCGGTGTCGGCAGAGAGGCGCGAGAGCACGCTGAGATCCGGGGTCAGCTGCCACTCGACCAGCGCCTGGCCGAGCGCCGAGGTGCCGCCGGTGCCCAGTTCCACATAGACATTGTCCCCCAGCCGGACGCCGCCGGTGACGGCGATATTGCCGTCGGCGTCGGTCGAGACCGACAGCCGGTCGATTCCGGCCAGATCGCGCAGCTGGCCGACAATGTTCAACAGGCTCTGCCCTGAAAGCTGCGCTGCCAGCTGGGCCGCTTCGAAGGCGCCCAGCTCGCTGACCGACTCGTCGAACAGCAGGCGCGACAGGATCTCGTCTTCCGGCAGGGCGGGATCGCTGCTCAGCGTCACGCTGGGACTGCGCACAGGGCCCTCGATCCGCGCCGTCGCGGAGAAGCCCGTGCGTTCATGCGTTGCGGTCAGGTCGACGCGGGCATCTTCCGGCGCGCCGTCGAAGCGGACCTCGCCACCCTCCAGCCGGAAGCGCCGGTTGAAAACGAAGGCCGTGCCGTCGAGCAGCATGGCCCGGCCGCTCAGTTCGGGCTTGCCCACGGCGCCGCTGGCGTTGAGGTCGAGCCCCCACTCGGACGAGAAGGTTGAGGAGTCGATGTAGATGTTCCGGTCCGCCTCGACGGAATAATCGAGCCGCATCGGCAGTACATTGCGCGAATAGCTCTGCCGGCCCTTGGGCAGGTTGATCTCCTGCACGTCGATTTCCGGGATCGAGGCGGCACCGTTCATCGAGGGGCGGATACGGGCGCGGTCGACATTGGCGGCACCGGAAATCAGCAGGCCCCGGGCGTCGAGCGACAGATTGGCATTGCCGGTCGCCTGTATGGTCATGTCGTCGCGGCGCGCCGCCTGGAACCGGTCGAATTCGAGCTCGGCTTCGCCCCGGGGTCCCTCTGTCGGCAGACGCAGGACGCCGGAACCGGTCAGCCGTCCGCTTTCGCCATCGCTGGCCGACAGTTCGGTCAGTTCCAGGCCGCTGCCATCAAAGGTGGCTGCGAGCTCGAGGTCGCGGATCGTGGCGCCGGTCGCAGTGGCCGTGACCTGACCGCCGGAGAGCTGCAGCCGGCCTGCGAGTTCCGGCGCGCCGCGGACACCGGCGAGGTCGACCTCGGCCACCATCTCGCCTCCATCGATCCGCGCATCCGGCGGCACGAGGAGAGCGGCGAGGTCGGCTATATCGCCGCGAAGGCGCAACCGGCCGGAGACGGGGCTGCCATCCTCGCCGGCCAGCATCGCCAGGCGGGGCGTGGGGCCTTCGCGCACGAGGGTGGCATTGCCGGAGAGATCGTCTCCGGTCAGCGTCATCTCGATACGGGCGTTTTCGGCGACGTCGAGGACGAGATCGGCATCGACGGGCTGTGCGCTGTCGGCCGCAAGCGCTGCAAGGTCGTCGATGCCCAGCGCGGCACCGCCTTGCCAGACGCCATCGATACGTTCCAGCCGGACCTCGCCGGACAGCATGCCCGCCGCCGGCGGGAAGGCGGTGATATCGGCAATGACGGTGACGGGCAGTCCGGCAAGCCCGGCCTCCAGTTCGGCCTGACCGCCGGTGCGGGCATAGCGCCAGGACAGTGTGCCGTCGCCGATCGTGGTGGCACCGCCGGCCCGGTAGTCGCCATCGGCATAGTCCAGCGTGACCGGTTCGGCCGTGCGGATGCGGTGAATGCTCCAGCGGCCCGACGGGCTGAGGCTCAGCGATACGGCACCGTCCTCGCTGATGCCCAGGCGGCCGGCGGCATTGAGGGTCAGCGGGCTGCGCAGGCGTCCGGTCGCGGTCGTCCGCACCGCCATGTCCGACAGGGGACCGTCCAGCCGCAGCGTTGCCTCGGCCAGGTAGCCGCCCGAGAAAGAGTGGCCGGATATGATGAGTTCGGCATCCAGCACACCGTCGCGCAGGGCTTCCGGCGAGGCGGAATAGCGGATGCTGGAACGGGCCCGGTCGCCCAGTTCCATGTCGAAAGCGGCGTCGAGCCGCTGCGTGGTCTGCTCGGCCGAGGCCGAGATCCGGAAGGGACCGATCAGGCTTTCATCGATATGCGCCGACCAGGTGTCGCCGGTACGGGTGACGGCGCCGGTCATGCGGACCGGCTTGCCGTTGCGCGTCGCTTCCAGGATCCAGTCGGCCGTCAGGCTGCCGTCCTGCCAGATGGTCTCGATTGCGAGATTGGGGTCGGTGACCGTGAGCTGGCCAGCGGTGATGGCATTGCTGCGTGTCGCTGTGCGGATCTCGATGCGTCCGTCTTCGGAAGCATTGACACGGAACGCCGTGGCCAGGGCGCCGTCGATCTGTGCGGCCTCCACCGGCAGCTGGCCGGACAGGGCGAGATCGCCTTCGGCTGTCCAGCCATCGCCGCGTGTCTGTCCCCGGCCGGAAAGATCCACGCCGCTGGCGCGGGCGCGGATATCGCGCATCTGCCAGCCGTCATCGGTCCGCGCGACCGTCACCTCACCCTCCAGGTCCCGCAGCAGGTCGGCATAGGCCGGGTCCCAGACGACAGAGGCTGCGTCGACGCCCAGGTGTGCACTTTGCCAGGACTGTGCGTTCAGGGTCAGGCGGGCCGGGCCCGATGCGCGCGATGTGAGGCGGGCAATGTCGTTGATGGCCAGAACCGCATCCAGCGCGGGATCGTCTTCGCCGAGCGGGTAGCGGCCGGAGGCGTCCAGGCGCGCATGGCCGGTCTCGACGGCCAGGCGGTCGATCTCCAGCGCCCGGGCTTGCCCGTCCCAGGTGCCGGCGAAATCCAGCGCCGCCGTGTCGCCGATCAGGGGAGCGGCCTGTTCGACAGCCAGGTGCGGCGATTGCAGGTCCAGCCGGCTCTCGATGATGTAGCGTCCATCGCGGCGCACCACCGTGACAGGGCCGGAGACCCGGTCCGCCGTGACATAGTCGACGGCCAGCGCCTCTGCGGTGAGTTCGCCGTCCAGCCGCAGTCCGCCGCCTGTCTCGACCCGGCCGGACCAGCTTGCCGTACGGGCGGTCACGCGGCCGGAGGTGAGGGCAGCGATCGTGCCGGTACCGGCCCGGGCGCTGACCGTCCAGGCGTTCTCGCCGGCCGGGGCGAGGGTGGCGGAGCCGCTGCTGGTTTCCGCTTCCAGCCGGGTGAAGGTGAAACCGGCCTCGCGGCTGCCCTCGGCGACAATATCGGCGTCACCCGCCAGGTCGCGATAGCTTTCCGGAACCACGCCCCAGCCCTCGACATCGACCCGGCCCCCGGCGCGCCAGTCGCGTTCCGTCCAGTTGATCCGGGCCCGTGCCATCTCCTGGTCGCCGGCCCGAAGGACGACATCGCCTTCACCCGCATCGCCATCGCCCGCGATCTCGCCTTCGGCGTGGATCGTGCGCCCGGACAGGCGCAGCAGGCTGGCGAGCGGTCCGTCGGCGGCACCGAAGGCATCCAGCGTGCCGGCGATACCGCTGGCATCGATGCGCAGGTCGGCGGCAAGACGGTCGCCCTCGGCGTCGACCCTTTCGGCATCCAGATGGAGGCGTGCACCATCACCGGCACCGGCCTCTGCCGAGGCGTCGATGCGCAGGCGCGACGCCGGTCCCGCGACGCCTTCGGCAAGGGCGAGTTCCGCGACGGTCAGCTCACCCAGGATGAGGGCCGGCAGTTCCGGCAGGCCGCCATCGCTGTCCGGCGCGTCGTCACGCCCGGCCGGCCGGCGCAACACCTCGACCCGGGCCGCGCTGATGCTGCGGACCCGGTAGGGTTTGAACAAGAGGCTCGAGGCCTGCCAGTCGAGGCGGATGTCCTCGGCCGTCAGCCAGACGCCGTCGGCATCGGCGAGTGTCAGCCGGTCCAGATGCAGGCGGGACAGCGGATCGCCGGACAGGCCCTCGATTGCGATCGTCTGGCCGCCGATCTCGCGGCCGTCCAGCTGGCTCGTCACCAGCCAGCGCCCCGGCGCACCGCCTGCCGCCAGACGCAGTCCGGCCAAGAGCGCGGCGAGGATCACGATCGTGATCGCGCTCCAGCGCAGGACGCGGACTATGACCTGGCGCGATGTCATGGATCAGAAGGCCTGGCCGAGGCTGAAATAGATCTGCACGGGATCCTCGCCATCGCGCCGGTCGAGCGGCGTGGCGATATCGACCCGCACGGGGGCGAAATCGAAGTAGTAGCGCACGCCCACACCGACGGCAGTACGCAGATTGGACAGGTCGGGCTGGCGGTCGCTGGAAGCCATGGCGGAGTCGACAAAGCCGACCACGCCCCAACGCTCGCGCACGCGCCAGCGCAGCTCGGCGCTCGTCTCGACTACGGAAATCCCGCCGAAGGGCGTTCCGTCCGGCGCCTGCGGGCTCAGCGACTGATAGTCGAAGCCGCGCGCGGACCCGCCACCACCGGCATAGAAGCGCTGGTCGGCGGGCATGGCCGTCGCCGAGGCCCCGAAGACGGACCCGGCGCGCATACGCAGGGCGGCCACGGTGTTGTCGCTGAGGCGGTAATAGGTGCTGGCGCGGCCTTCCAGACGCACATAGTGGCAGTTGCAATCGCCCAGCGTCGTCGCGGGCGTTACCTGAACCATGCCATAGATACCGCCGTCCGGGTCGAGCGGGTCTGTCCGGGAGTCATAGCCGGCGACCAGATCGACGGCGGCCGTGACAACGTCGCGCTCGCCGAAGGCATCGGTGACGCGCGACCAGTCGATATGGGGGCCGATGCCATAGGTCCGCCGGCCGTCGCGCCGGGTGACTTCGACACCGATCTCCGCTTCTTCCTGCTGGTAGGCGTCCGTGTCCTCGCTGACGAGACCGGCATGCAGGCGCAGGGTCTGGTCGAAGCGGCGCCAGTGCGGCCGTGACACGCTGGCCAGCAGCGACTGGTTCAGCGTCGCGATCCCGGCCGACACGGTCAGGGTCTCGTCATTGCCGCGCAGATTGCGCCGGATCCAGCGCACATTGCCGCCGCCGCCCTCGCTGGTGGAATAGCTGAGCCCGGTCTCGATGGAATGGCGGGCCGAGGGGGTGAGTTCGACATCGACCGGCCGGTTGCCGTCCTCGCCGACCGGACCCAGCGTGATGTCGGCGGCGCCGACGCTGTCCAGCTCGGTCAGGCGTTTCTGGTATTCCAGTATCTCTTCGCGGTTTGCAGGCTCCCCGGTGGTGAAGGGCGACATGCGCGCGATGAATTGCGGGTTCCACGGGCCCGTATCCCGCTCGATCTCGCCATAGGTCGACCACGGCCCCGGCGTATAGCGGAAGGTGATCCGGCCCTCTTCGGTCGCGTGGTCGACCACCACGCGCCGGTCCTCGATCCGGGCGTCGGGCCAGCCGGAATTGTGCAGGGCGACGAGACCCTGTGCTTCGGCATCGATGACCGACTGGGCCCGCAGGGGGGTTCCGGTCTGAAGACCGATCGCATCCCGGGCCGTGGCGCGGGCGTCTTCATCGTTGCCGGTTTCCGTTGCTATGTCGGCGATCATGAAGACCGGACCGGGGGTGATCTGGACAACGGCTTCCTGCTGCGGGCCGATCATCGGTTCCAGCGTGGCCGCGTAGTAGCCGCGCGAGCGCAGCAGGCGGCGGGCGCGGTCGGCCGCGGTCCTTGCATCGCGCAACGCGCTCGAAACACCGCCGGCCTGCGCTTCACGCTCGCCGATCGCGGTTTCCAGCGCCGCCCGCAAGGACGCATCCGACACGCCCTCGACTCGGGCCAGCGGATCGGCGAGGGCCGGACCGGTTACCAGCAATGCCAGAACGGGAACGAGTTTGAAGGTCACGCGATATCACCAAGGGCAATTGCCCCGGTTCTATAGAACCTGCCCCGGGCTGTCGTCCCCATCCTGCGACATTAAAACCCTGTCAGACGGCGCGGCTGTGCTTCTGGCCGGCAGGCTGGAAGCCCGGATCGATGCGCGCGGCGATATTGCGCACATAGGGCAGGCCGGCCGGTGTCACCTTCAGATGCCCGTTCTCCAGCCGGGCCAGACCGTCGGCAATGACGCCGTCCAGCGCGTCCGGGTCGAACAGGTCGCCATCCAGCGGAATGTCGAAGGTGCACAGGAGCTGCATGATGCGCTCGCCGATCCGCCCTTCCCGCCAGGACCGGGCGGTGCCGCGCACAATGGCCGAGCCATCGGACACCATCGCCTCGGCATAGCGGGCCGGATCGGGGATGTTCTGGGCATAGCCTTGCGGAGCCTCGGAGATCGAGGAGGCGCCGAAGCCGATCAGGATGTCATAGGGATCGTCGGTATAGCCCTGGAAATTCCGGCGCAGCGAGCCGTCGCGAGCCGCCTGCGCAAGCGGGTCTTCCGGACGGGCGAAATGGTCGAACCCGATTGCGGAATAGCCGGCCTCGGTGAAGGTCCGGGCGGCGGCGAGCATCTGGTCGAACCGGGCCTGGGCACCCGGCAGCCGGTCTTCGGGAATGGCGCGCTGATGCTTCTTGAACCACGGGACGTGCGCATAGCCGAAGACCGAGACACGGTCGGCGTCCATCTCGGCGACGGCGCGTGCCGTCGTCTCGACGCGCCCGATCGTCTGGGCGGGCAGGCCGTACATGACGTCCATATTGATCCGGGAAATCCCGGCGCTGCGCAGCGCCCGTACGGCCGCTTCGACCTGTTCGCGCGGCTGGATCCGGTGGATCAGGGTCTGCACTTCCTCGGACAGGTCCTGCACGCCCAGGCTGGCGCGGGTTACGCCGTTTGCAGCCAGCGCCTCGCACAGGCGGCTGTCCAGTCCGCGCGGGTCCAGTTCGACGGCGATTTCCGCGACGGCGGCGAAGTCGTAGCGGGCGCGCAGTGCATCCATCACGGCACCGAAACGCGCCGGCGACAGCATGTCCGGCGATCCGCCGCCGAAATGCACGTGATGCACCTTGCCGCCTGCAGGGGCCGGACGGGTCGCGATCTCCGTCAGCAAGGCCTCCAGATAGCGCTCGATCCGGCTGTCGCGATTGGGCACGGTCGTGTTGCAGCCGCAATACCAGCACATCGACCGGCAGAACGGGATGTGGACGTAAAGCGAAAGCACGGGTTCGGCCGGCGTTTCCGACATCCATCCCGCCCAGGCGCCGCCGCAGATCCCGTCATTGAACTGGGTTGCCGGCGGATAGGAGGTGTAGCGAGGCACGGCCTCCAGAGCATAGCCGGGCAGAAAAACGGGGGAATGGAGGATGTCGGTCATGGCGGGAACGCAATCATGTGATTATTTTTGCGGACATTACGTCCCGCGTTGCGACCGCGCGATGCGCCCAAAGCGCGCAGGCCGGGGCACGGAAAGTTTTTCGCCCAAGCGGTTATGTTAGGGGTAACATTGCTGTTATAGAGTCTCCCCGGACACACGCCGCAAACCCCCGGAAGGCAGCATGGCCGAACTCGTCCCCGTTGAACCGTTCGATATCGTCGTCTTCGGCGCTACGGGCGACCTTGCCCTGCGCAAGCTGATCCCGGCGCTGTTCCATCGCTGGTGCGATGGCCAGATCACGGCGGATTCACGGATCATTGCAGCGTCCCGGGAGCCGATGAGCGATGATGCGTTCCGCGACATTGCTGCCCGGCACATTTTCGAGCGCGACCCCACGGACGCGCGCCGCAAGGCCTGGTCGGACTTCATCGAGCGCATGCACTATGTCGCCGTCGATGTCAGCGCTCAGGGCGAAGACTGGGCTGACCTGAAAGCGGCGCTGGATCCCGACGAGGACAAGATCCGGCTCTACTATCTGGCCCTTCCGCCTTCCACCTACGGTCAGGCCTGTGCGGGACTTGCCGCGCAGTCGCTGAACACGCCGAATGCCCGGATCGTTCTGGAAAAGCCGATCGGGACGGACTTCCACTCCGCCCGCCGGATCAATGACCAGGTCGGTGAGGTTTTCCGGGAAAACAACATCTTCCGGATCGATCACTATCTGGGCAAGGAAACCGTCCAGAACCTGCTGATCCTGCGCTTTGCGAATTACCTGTTCGAGCCGATCTGGAATGCCAACGGGATCGATCACGTCCAGATCACCGTCGCGGAATCGCTGGGGGCGGGCGAGCGGGCCGGCTATTACGACCGCTCCGGCGCCCTGCGTGACATGGTGCAGAACCATCTGCTCCAGCTCGCCTGCCTCGTGGCCATGGAGCCGCCGGCCTCGCTCGATCCGGATTCGGTGCGCACCGAAAAGCTGAAAGTGCTCAAGGCGCTGCGCCCGATCACGGCGGCGAATGTGTCGCAGGATGTCGTGCGCGGGCAATACCAGGCCGGTGCTGTCGGCGGTTCACCTGTGCCCGGCTATGCCGAGGAGGTCGGGTCCGATACCGGCACCGAGACCTTTGTGGCGATCCGGGCCCAGCTGGAGAACTGGCGCTGGGCGGGCGTGCCCTTCTACATGCGGACCGGCAAGCGCATGGGATCGCGGCGCTCGGAGATCATCGTCCAGTTCAAGCCGGTGCCGCATGACGTTGTCGGAGCGGTCGACGGCGTGTTGCATCCCAACCGGCTGGTGATCCGCCTGCAGCCGGACGAGGGCGTCAAGCTGATGCTGATGACCAAGGATCCGGGACCTGGCGGGCTTCGCCTGCGCTATGTGCCGCTGAACCTGTCCTATGCCGAGCATTTCGAGGCCAACTATCCCGACGCCTATGAGCGCCTCCTGATGGCGGTCGTGCGGGGCAATCTCAGCCTGTTCATGCGGCGCGACGAGGTCGAGGCGGCCTGGCGCTGGGTCGACGGGATCATCCGCGCCTGGGACGAGGGTCAGGCCAAGCTGTATGGCTACCAGGCCGGCACCGACGGGCCGACACAGGCGGCCTTGCTGCTGGCTCGTGAGGACAGGGAGTGGTTCGATGCCATCCGGCACTGACGCGCCGCTCCGTCCCGTGAAGCGCCATGCCGGGATCGACGCGATGACGGCCGAGCTGGCAGGACGGATGGCGGCGGTGCTCGAAGCTGCGATCCGGGCACGAGGATCGGCGCTCCTGGCGGTATCCGGCGGCTCCACACCGGCGCCGCTGTACCGCGCCTTGTCGCAGCTCGACATCGACTGGGCCCGGGTGACGGTGCTGCTGGTCGACGAGCGCTGGGTCGAACCGGATGAAGCGGGATCGAATGAGGGATTCGTTCGTGAGACACTCCTCACGGGCAAGGCGGCAGACGCTCGCTTCATCGGTCTGAAAACCCCGGACCTGTCGCCCTTCGATGCCGCGGCCGGACTGGCCATGCGGGTGCGGGATGCGGGCCGGATCGATCTTGCCGTGCTGGGCATGGGGAGCGATGGCCATACAGCGTCCTGGTTCCCCCATGCCCGGGGCCTGGAGGCAGCGCTGTCCGCAGAAGGTCCGCCGGTCGCCGCGATTGAGGCCCGGCCCAGTGCCGTGACCGGCGATCACCTGCTGCGCATGACGCTGACCCGGGCTGCGCTGAAGCAGGCCCGGCATCTGTTGCTGATGATACGCGGCGAGGACAAGCTTGCGGCGCTGGAGGCCGCACGCGCACCGGGTCCGGTGGAAGACATGCCGGTTCGCGCCCTGCTGCGCGATGCGGCCCTGCCGCTGGCTATCCACTGGACCGGCTGAAACACCACACACGCAAACGGATGCGACACATGGCTCAACGTCTCAACTCCACGCTCGAAGCGGTCACCGACCGCATCCGCCGCCGAAGCGAGGCAAGCCGGTCGGCCTATCTCGATCAGATGCGCGCGGCGGGCCGCGACGGACGGCACCGGGCCGTCCTGTCCTGCGGCAATCTCGCCCATGGTTTCGCCGCGTGTCCCGGCGGCGACAAGCAGGCCCTCAAGGAGGGCGGCAGCATCAATGTCGGCATCGTCACGGCCTATAATGACATGCTCTCGGCGCACCAGCCTTTCGAGCGCTTTCCGGGCATCATCAAGGCAGCGCTGAACGAAGTCGGCGCTGTCGGCCAGGTGGCGGGCGGCGTTCCGGCCATGTGCGACGGCGTGACCCAGGGGCAGCCGGGGATGGAGCTGTCGCTGTTCAGCCGCGATGCGATCGCGATGGCGACCGCGATCGCCCTGTCGCACAACATGTTCGACGCGGTGCTGTGCCTGGGGGTGTGCGACAAGATCGTTCCGGGCCTGTTGATCGGCGCGCTGCGCTTTGGCCATCTGCCGGTGGTCTTCGTGCCGGCGGGGCCGATGCGCTCCGGCCTGCCCAATCCGGAGAAGGCGCGCATCCGCCAACTCTACGCGGAAGGGAAGGTCGGCCGCGACGCGCTGCTGGATGCCGAAAGCAAAAGCTATCACTCGCCGGGCACCTGCACCTTCTACGGCACGGCGAATTCCAACCAGATGCTGATGGAGATCATGGGGCTTCATGTTCCCGGTGCGGCCTTCATCAATCCGGACGATCCGCTGCGCGACGTCATGACGGCGGAGGCGGCGCGCCGGGCAGTCGCCATTGTTCCCGGCGGCGACGAGCCTGCCCCCCTGGCCGACATCGTCGATGCGCGGGCCATCGCAAACGCCATAGTCGGCCTGCACGCCACCGGCGGTTCGACCAACCACACCATCCATCTGATCGCGATCGCCCGGGCGGCGGGATTGCTTGTCGACTGGTCGGACTTTCACGATCTCGCCGGCGTGACGCCACTGCTGTGCCGCGTCTATCCGAACGGGCCGGCTGACGTGAACCATTTCCACGCGGCCGGCGGGCTCGGCTTCGTCATTCGCGAGCTTCTCGATGCGGGCCTGCTGCACGAGGACGTGCTGACGGTCAGCGGCCGCGGGCTGCGCCAATATGCGAGCGAGCCGTTCGAAAGCGAGGCCGGGGTCACCTGGCGCCCGGCCGTGGCGCAGAGCGCGAACACGGACGTCGTCCGCCCTGTTGCCGAACCCTTTTCGGCCGATGGCGGGCTGAAAGTGCTCGACGGCGATCTGGGGCGGGCCGTGATCAAGATCTCGGCCGTGAAGCCGGAGCATCATCTGGTCGAGGCCCCGGCGATCGTGTTCGAGAGCCAGGACGACTTCATCGCCCGGTTCAAGGCCGGCGAGCTCGATCGCGACTTTGTTGCCGTGCTGCGCTTCCAGGGTCCGCGGGCCAATGGCATGCCGGAACTGCACCGCCTGACCCCGTCGCTCGGTGCGTTGCAGGATCGCGGCTTTCATGTCGCCCTGGTGACCGATGGCCGC
>PANX01000045.1 GCA_002707795.1 Maricaulis sp. | reverse complement strand
CGGCCCGCACATCGTCGAGCGCGAAGCGACTGTCGATGACAGGTGCCAGGCGGCCTGCAGCGATCCAGGGCCACACCGTTTCGCGAACGGCCCGGGTCAACCGCGCCTTCTCCGCATCCGGACGGGCCCTCAGCGTCGAACCGGTCAGTACGATCCGCTTCAGCATCATCCGCATCAGATCGACCTCGACCCGGCTGCCCTTCAGGAAGGCGATCGAGACAATGCGGGCACAGGCATTGGCGCAATTGATGTTCTTCTGGACGTAGTCGCCGCCCACCATGTCCAGAATGACATCGGCCCCGCCGGCATCCTTCACGACCGCCTCGAAGTCGGCCTCGCGGTAGTTGATGGCGATATCGGCCCCCAGGCGCTCGCACAGCGCGACCTTCTCTGCCGTCCCGGCTGTCGCGATCACGCGCGCGCCATGGGCCTTGGCCATCTGGATGGCCGTCGTGCCGATCCCGCTCGTCCCGCCATGAACCAGCAGTGTCTCGTCCGGCGACAATGCCCCGATCTCGAACACATTCGTCCACACGGTCAGCACGGTTTCGGGCAGTCCTGCAGCGTCGGCGAGATCGATTCCCGCCGGTGCCGGCAGGACCGAGCCGGCGGGCGCGATGACATAGTCGGAATAGCCGCCCCCTGCGACGAGCGCACAAACGGGATCGCCCACGGCGAGCCCGTCGACACCGGCGCCGAGTGCCGCGACATGGCCGGACACTTCCAGGCCCAACCCCTCAGGCGCGCCGGCCGGTGCGGGATAGAAGCCGAGGCGCTCGATCTGGTCCGGCCGGTTGACGCCGCAGGCGGTATTCCGGATCAGCACCTGACCCGGTCCGGGCGGCGTCACAGGGCGCGTCACCACGTCCAGCACATCCGGCCCGCCGGGCTCGCGGGCGATCACGATACGGGTGGTTCCGGCAGTTTGCGTGGGCTGGGTCATGGGACTCTGTCCGGCTTCGCGCTATGCTCGCGCATCGCAGTGTGGAGGCCCCCATGTTTCACGATGACGATATGCCTGCAAGCGCCCGGGCGAAGAATGCCATCATCCCCGGCGAGGATCTCAGCGCCCTCTCCCTGGAAGATCTTGCCGAGCGGCGTGCCCTGCTCGAGGCCGAATTGCGCCGCATCGACACCATGACCGACAGGAAGCAGGCCGGTCGCAGCGCTGCGGACGCCGTGTTTAAGTTTTGATCAAGAGTTTCGGGCAGATTGGCCCGAGCCTTGCTACGAATCGGACCAGATGTTTGCGGACCGAAACTGGACACGTGATGACTGACAATACGCCGAACCTCTTTCCCGCCGGCGGTGCGCCGGCCGCCCGGGCCCAGGACTTCGCCAATTCGGAGATGTTCCAGAAACTCTTCCGGGAAGGCATGGACCTGGTCGAGGAGACGGCAGCCTATCTGGACGGGCCGGGTCGCGACGACTCCAAGTCGCTCGACCGCGCCGGCGCCCTGTCCTACGCCACCGAGAGCATGAAGCTGACCACGCGCCTGATGCAGGCCGCCTCCTGGCTGCTGGCCCAGCGCGCCGTGTCCGAGGGCGAGATGTCGGCCCAGGATGCCACGGACGGCAAATACCGTCTGTCCCGCGACCGGCCGACCGACGGGCTGTGGCCGGAGGGCGAAACGCCTCCGGCGGTCCTGATGGATCTCGTGCGCCGCTCGCGCTCGCTCTATGACCGCCTCAAGCGCATCGACGACAATCTTTATGTCGATGGGCCGCTGGAAATGGACACCAATCCGGTGGCCGACCAGATCGCCATGCTGCGCGGCGCCTTCGGCGAGCGCTGACACCACGTCCATCCATGCCGGCAGGCAAGGAAAAAGGCGCGCTCCTTTGCGGAGCGCGCCTTTTCTCTTGGCATCGTCAAAGGACGGCTTACACGAAGCCCTTGAACTTGTCCTTCAAGCGCGAAACACGGCCGCCGCGGTCCATCAGCTGCTGATTGCCGCCGGTCCAGGCCGGGTGGGACGTCGGATCGATGTCCAGGGTGAGCACGTCACCTTCCTTGCCCCAGGTCGACTTCGTCTGGAACTCGGTACCGTCCGTCATCTTCACAGTGATGAGGTGGTACTCGGGATGGGTATCCTTTTTCATCGGTCCGGCTTTCTTTTGATCCGCCGCGCCACCCGATTACGTTGCCGGGCACGCAGCTCATATAAACTCAGGAGCGCGGGTCTATACAGGAAGGCCAGCGCCAGAGCAACCACCGCCATCTGTTGCCGGGACAAGGTCCCCGGGCTTGCCTGCCCGGCCGATTGACACGATCCTCCCGCCACATCGCCACGAGGGGAGAAGAGCTTGAAAAATCTGATCTGCGGCCTCGCCCTGCTGGTTGCCGCGACCGCACCCGCCACAGCCCGGGGCACCACCGCCGGCAGCGACAGCAACAGCGCAACGCCCATCCATTTCGGCACATCCCACGAGATAACCTCTTCCGTCCTCGGCGAAACGCGAACGGTGAATGTCTGGCTGCCGCCGGAGCACGACACGGCCGAAATGCCCTACACCGTGCTCTATCTGATCGATGGCGGGGTGGAGCAGGACTTCCCCCATATCGCCGGCCTCGCCCAGCTCGGCGTGATCTCCTGGCAGTACGAGCCCCTGATCGTGGTCGGCATCGAAACCACCGAGCGCATCCACGAGCTGACGCCCGCGCCCGAGGACGCGCGCTATCGCACGCAGTTCGACACCTCCGGCGGAGCCGAAGCCTTCCGGGCCTATATCGCGCAGGACGTCATCCCCTTCATCGAGGCGACCTATCGCGTCGGCGAGCGCCGGGCCGTGATCGGGGAGAGCCTGGCCGGCCTGTTTATCGTCGACACCCTGCTCGAACAGCCGGACCTGTTCGACGACTATATCTCGGTCTCGCCCAGCCTGTGGTGGGACGATCAGGCCGTTGCCGGACGGGCCGCCGAACGTCTGGCCGCCGCCGGCCATTCGGACACGCGCGTCTACCTGACGATGGGCGATGAGGGCGGCACGATGCAGGCCGGGCTCGACACGCTTCTTGCGGCCCTCGACGCGGTCGAAGGGGCGCCGGACTACCGCTATGTCGACCGCCGCGAAACCGAGACCCACTCGACCATCTATCACGGCGCCGCGCTCGATGCCCTGCGCTGGCTCTATCCTTACCCGCCCTACGATTATGGCGCTACGCCCTGGTATCTGATCGAGGGCGGCCAGCCGGACCAAGCGGCGAACGAGGGGAACGAGTAGTGGCCGGACGGCCCTGCTCCCTGCGCCCATGAACGAGACCGGAAGACAGACCATGTCCGCAATCCGCCGGTCGGCCGCGGCCGACAGCGAGGCCCTGACCGATATCTGGCGCGCCGCCGTGAAGGCAACGCATGATTTTCTCAGCGAAAGCGATTTCCGCGAGATCGAAACGCTTGTTGCGGAACACTATATCCCCAACGCGTCCCTATGGGTGGCCGTCGATGCGGCCGGCCGCCCGCTCGGCTTCATGGGCATGACCGGCAGCCATGTCGACTCGCTCTTCATCGCGCCCGAGCGGCGCGGGACAGGCCTGGGGACCGCCCTCATGGATCATGCCCGGAAAACGGCCGGCCTGCCGCTGACCGTCGATGTGAACGAGCAGAATCCGCAGGCGGTCGAATTCTACGAGCGCCTCGGCTTCAAACAGTTCGAACGCTCGCCGTTGGACGATGCCGGCCGGCCCTATCCGGTCCTGCATATGCGCAAGACTGCCGGCTGACCCGCGCGCCACCGTGCGCATTGACATACACATAAATCATACACATCATTAAACCACACCATCTGGACTGGCCGACGATGAAGTATGAGCAACCCGCACCCCGCAAACGCGTCAATCTGACGGTTCGCGAAGACATCATGGCAGAAGCACGCGCGCTGGGCCTGAACACCTCCCGCGCGGCGGAAGCCGGCATCGAAGCGGCCGTCCGCGAGGAGAAGGGCCGCCGCTGGCGCGAGGAAAACCGCGAGGCGATCGAGGCACACAATCGCCGGATCGAGCGGGAAGGCCCCTTGCTCGGCACACCGTGGTGGGCCCAGCCCCGGGACGACTAGGTGGCGCGCTTCGATGTCTACCGCCCGACCGGTCTGCCAGCACGGCTGGCCGTGGATGTGCAATCGGATGTGCTGAGCGATCTCGACAGTCGTGTCGTCATCCCGCTTCGCGCGTTCGACCCGTCAACGGGAGAAGCCGTGTACAGGCTGATGCCCGTGCTCGGTATCGAAGGTCAGGACTACCTGCTCGTGACGACCGATATCGCCATGGTACCGAACCGTCTTCTGGGACGCCCGATCACGAATATCGAAACCGAACACCGCGACACCATCACCGCCGCGATGGATTTCCTGTTTCAGGGCTATTGATCCCGCATCACCTAACGCGAAGTCAGTTTCAGCTCGATGCGGCGATTGCGGGCATTGGCCTCGGCCGAACGGCCCTCAGCGATCGGATGGTTTTCGCCGAAGCCGGCGGCGACCAGCCGCTCGGACGGCACGCCGAGATCCTCGAACCATTGCACGACCGAGATCGCGCGTGCCGCCGAGAGGTGCCAGTTCGACGGATAGGTCGTACGGATCGGCACCGGGTCGGTATGCCCGTCGATGCGGATAACCCAGTCGATATCGTCCGGGATCTCGTCGGTCAGCTGGATGATGGCGTCGGCGATGGGCCGCAGGCTTTCGCGCCCCTCGCTCGACAGCGCCGCCGAGCCGGACGGGAAAAGAACATCGGTCTCGAACACGAAGCGGTCGCCGACGACGCGCACGCCGGTGCGGTTGCCGAGAATCTCGCGCAGGCGACCGAAGAAATCGGACCGGTAGACGGCCAGTTCGGCCGCGCGCTCGGCGAGGGCGGCGTTGAGACGCTCACCCAGATTGATGACCTGGGCCTCGGCCTCCTCGGCGCGTTGTTCCGAGGCTTCCAGGGCAGCATTAAGCGAGGCGATCTGGTCGCGCAGCACTTGCATCTGCTGGTTCAGCAGGGCGAGCGCACGCCGGCTCTCCTCGGACATTTCCTCTTCGGCAGCGAGATCGGACTGCAGGCTTTCCACCCGGCCCGTCGCCAGGGTCAGTGCGTCTTCAAGGGCATCGCGCTCTTCGCGCAGGCCGGTAATGCGCACTTCCAGCGCCGCGTTTTCGTCGCGGGCCAGATTGAGCTCGTCGGCGAGTTGCGAGAGGCGGGCATTGAGATCGGCCAGCTGGTCGTCCCGGCTGGTCAGCGCGCGCGACAGGGCAAACTGGCCCGCGACGAAGATCGACAGCAGGAAGACAATGACCAGCAGCAATGTCGCCAGTGCATCGACGAAGCCGGGCCAGTGATCGCCGTTATCGGCTTCCTGGAAACGCGCAAACCGGGGCAAAGCCATGGCTTATTCCCCTCCCCGCTCCCGCGATTGCAGGGCACGGATGAAGACCCGCAACTCGTCGCGCAGGGCCCGCACCCCCTCCTCGTTCGACGCGCGGCTGTCTTCGGCAAAGCGCTGCAGCGTGGTGTCGAGCTGGCGGGTGTGGCGCTCCAGCGTATGAGCCAGCCGGTCGAGCGTTTCGGCCGTCTGCTCCAGCAGCGCGCCGACATAGGCCGAGGAACCCTCGCCATCGCCTGCCGATGCCGGACCGGCGGCCGCCAGGCGCGAGATCGAGGACAGCCATTCCTCGATCTCGTTGTAGAAACGGTTCTGGGCACGGCTGGCCTGCAGATCGAGAAAGCCGATGACCAGCGAACCGGCCAGACCGAACAGGGAGGAGGCGAAGGCCGTACCCATGCCCTGGATCGGATCCTCGATGGCCGACATCAGACGCAGCACGTCCGCTTCCGCGCCGGTCGCGCTTTCCGTCACCGCCCGCACGGCGTCGCCGACATCGGAGACGACCTGCAGGAGGCCCCAGAATGTGCCCAGCAAGCCGAGAAAGATCAGCAGACGGCCGAAATAGCGGGTGAAGGCGCCGGCTTCCGACATGCGGGCCCCGACCGAGTCGAGCACGGTGCGCACCGAGCCGGCCGACAGCGAGACCCGGCCATCGGCCTGGCCGATCATCGAGGCCATCGGCGCGATGAGTGCAGGCGGCCGCGGCAGGCTGGACGGGTCTTCCGACGAGCGGAAACGCACGAGCCAGCGGGCTGCCGGCCCGATCCCCAGCGCCTGGGCATAGGTGTAGAGGACGCCGATGACGAGCACGGCCAGGATCAGTCCATTGATTGCCGGATTGGCCCGGAACGCCGCTCCCAGCGGCTCGATCAGGAACAGCGAGATGGCCGCCACGGCCGCCGTGAACAGCGCCATCCAGACGATATAGCGCCAGGGTCCGGTAAAGCGCACCGCCGGTGCGGAATGCGTGCGGTCGTTCCGGTCGAGAACAGGCATGCCTTCCCCTCGTGTAAGCTCCAGCCCTTCCTTACCCCGGATTGGGACATTTTGGAGGCGAGGTCAAAGCCTGCCTTCCGCCGGGTGCGCGGGCGTCCTGCAGCACCTTATTCCAGATCGGAATTAATGGAATTCCAAAAGGCGCATTAAATCCGCACGGGAGGGAACCTAACTGTCGGTCATCGCGCGGCAGACCCGTCGCCGGACCTGACAAGCCGATGGAGTCTTCCGATGACCGATACCTCGCCCCGCCACATCCTCCGCGTCGATGCCAGCATGCGCCGGGAGGGCTCGCACAGCCGCGGCCTGGCCGACCGTGTAATCGACCGCCTCACCGCACAGCGCCCGGACACCCGCGTCACGGTCCGCGATCTTGCGGACGGGTCGATGCGCTTCGTCGACGAGACCTGGATCGGCGCGAATTTCACCGATCCCGCCCAGCGCTCGGACGACCAGAAGGCCGCACTGGCCTTCTCCGACCGGCTGGTCGCGGAACTGCGCGCCGCCGACACGATCGTGATCACGATGCCGATCTACAATTTCACCATTCCGGCCTCGCTGAAGGCCTGGATCGATCTGGTCGCCCGGGCCCGGGAAACCTTCCGCTATACCGAAGCCGGGCCGGAAGGCCTGCTGACCGGCAAGCGCGCCATCCTGGTCTATGTCTCCGGCGGCGTGGCCGCCGGCAGCGAGACCGACTTCGCCACGGACTACATGAAGCATGTGCTGAAATTCATCGGCATCACCGATGTCGAGATCATCGACGCCGGACAGCTGATGTTTGCGGAAGCCGAGAAGCTCGAAGCCGCGCACGCCCGGATCGAGACGCTGGCCGCCTGAAGCGTGATCAGGTGAAGTGGGCACCGGTTCACCGGTTCGATCACGCGACCACTCAAGTAGAGCGTGATCAGGTGAAGTGGGCACCGGTTCACCGGTTCGATCACGCGACCACTCAAGAGTCTGGAGCAGAGCCGGTTCCGCAGGAAGCGATCCTGCCCTAGGCTGACGCCTTCTTCAGGCGTGCGGTGAGTTCGGCGAGCATGTCCTCGTTTCCGGCAGCGATATTGCCGGTGCGCAGGATGTCCTCGCCGCCATCGGCCTCGGAGACGAAACCGCCGGCCTCTTTCACCAGCACGATACCGGCCGCGATGTCCCAGGGTTTCAGATTGCGCTCCCAGAAACCGTCATAACGGCCGGCCGCGACCCAGGCGAGGTCGAGCGCCGCGGAGCCCATGCGCCGGACACCCGCCGTGTGGGGCATGATCTGGTGCAGTTCCTTGAGAAAGCGGGCATGGCCGGTCTTGCCCATGAAGGGCATGCCGGTGGCGATCACGGCCTCGTCGAAATGCTTGCGACTGGCCACGCGCAGACGGCGGTCCGACAGCCAGGCACCACGGCCCTTCTCGGCGTGGAACATCTCGTCGGTGGCGGGATTGTAGATCACGCCGGCGACCAGCTCGCCCTCGCGCTCCAGCGCGATGGAGACGGCAAAGTGCGGCATGCCGTGCAGGAAGTTCAGCGTCCCGTCCAGCGGATCGACGATCCAGCGGTGGGAACGGTCGGTGCCCTCGACCACGCCGCGCTCTTCCATCAGGAAGCCATAGCCCGGCCGAGCCTGGGTCAGGCGGTCATAGATGATGTCCTCGGCCTTCTTGTCCGCAATCGAGACGAAGTCGGCCGGCCCCTTGCGGGACACCTGCAGGTGCTCGACATCACGGAAATCGCGATTCAGCGACCGCCCGGCACGGGCGGCCACTTCGGTCATCACGGTCAGGAGAGGAGAGAGGGCACCCATGCCGGATCAGTCCGCGCGGCGGACGTAGGAACCGTCCTCGGTGGCCACGATGATCTTTTCGCCGATACCGACGAAGGGCGGCACGGAGGAGCGCACACCGTTGGACAGGATGGCCGGCTTGTAGGAGTTGGTCGCCGTCTGGCCCTTCACGACCGGCTCGGTCTCGGCCACTTCCAGCGTCACGTGCTGCGGCAGGGAAATGCCGATCGGACGATCTTCGTGGAATTCCACAACGACCGTCATGCCTTCCTGCAGGTAGGCCGCGCGGTCTTCGCCGACGAAATCCTTCTGCAGCTCGATCTGCTCATAGCTTTCGGAGTCCATGAAGGTGAGCATGTCGCCGGTATCGAACAGGAAGGTGTGATCCTTCTGTTCCAGACGCACGCGCTCGACCTTGTCGGCGGCGCGGAAGCGTTCGTTCAGCTTGCGGCCATCGAGCAGGTTCTTCAGCTCGACCTGGGCGAAAGCGCCGCCCTTGCCCGGTTTCACGTGGTCGGTCTTCACCGCAACCCACAGCGTATCCTGGTGCATCAGGACGTTGCCGGGCCGGATTTCATTGCCGTTGATCTTCATGCCGTCACCTTGGGGCAATAAGCGGAACAGCGGCCGGATGGCCGCGAGGTGGCGCTCTCCTATCAGCGAGGACAGGGAACGGCAAGCGCGGTGCCGCAATCGGCTCAGTCGCCCGCGCCGGCCTCGCGGACACGCGCCTGGACTTCCAGCGGCAGCGCACGTTCGAGTGCAGCCTGCAAACGGTCACGGTCGCGATTGTGGACCGGTGCGCCCAGCGCATCGGCACCGGCCGCGACGACCCAGCGATAGGCCGCCTCGAGATCCTGCTCGACACCGTCACCCTGGGCCAGCGCGAAGGCATAGAGGAACTGGCTTTCCGCATCGCCACCGCGCGCGCCCTGGCCGAACCAGTGGGCCGCCAGCGCGGCATCGGCCTCGCCGCCGCGGCCCTGGTAGAGCATCAGCCCGTACTGGCCCTGGGCCGGCGGATAATTGCTTTCCGCGGCAATGCGCAGCCAGCGCCTTGCTTCGGCATCGTCCTGCTCGCCGCCCTCGCCATCGGCCCACATCATGCCGGCCTGGAAAGCACCTTCGGCCAGATTGGCCTCGGCCGCCCGCTCGTACCAGATACGCGCGCCTTCGGCGTCGCGCTCGCCGCCATCGCCGGCATCGAGCATCTGGGCCAGCTGATACATGCCTTCGGCCGATCCCTGCTGCGCTGCCCGTTCCGCCCAGCGCCGGGCCGACTGGCCGTCCTGCGGCACCGACGAGGCTTTCAGCGCCAGCGCGTAGGCGACCATGGCGTCGATATGCCCGGCCCGGGCGGCGCGCTCGAACCAGCGGCGCGGATCGCCCAGATCGAGACTGTCATCGCCCAGCCGGGCCAGCAGGCCGAGCTGGTAGAGCGCAACGGGGTGATCCTGCTCGGCTGCCCGGCGGAACCAGCCTGCGGCAGCAGCCATGTCGGCCTCGCCGCCGCGTCCGTCGCGGGCCATCAGGCCTGCCAGCGCTGCGGCGTCGGTGATGCCCGACACGGCAGCGGTCTCGGCATAGCGGCGGGGGAGGGACCAGTCCTCGCTGACAAAGGCCATCTGCGCGCGATACCAGGCTTCCTGGGCGGCGGTCATGCCGGTGGGGACTTCGGCCGTCTCGGCATCGAAATCGCCGGCCTGCGCGTCACGCTGCACGTCTTCGGGCAACAGGATCAGCTCGTCGGGAAATGCCGCACCCGGGTCCTCCTGCGCGTGAGCGGCGGAGAGGACGGCAAGGCAGGCGGCAGTCAGAACGGATCGGATCATGGCGTCTCTTTCAGCGTGACGCAGGGGTGCCGGTCAAGTGACATAGCGGTCACATGCGGCCCTCATAAGCGCCCGCTCAGCGGCACAGCGCGTTGAACGCCTGCACCGCAGCGGCGGGTCCGTCGGGATGGTTCCAGACACCGCCGGACACGGCGAGGAAGTCGGCCCCCGCCTCGACCAGCGGCGCGGCATTGCCGGCCGTGATCCCGCCGATCGCGACACAGGGCAGTTCGAACAATTCGGTCCACCAGGTCAGGAGGCCCGGCTCGGCCTGCGTCGGGGCGTCCTTGGTGGCGGTCGGATAGAAGGCCCCGAAGGCGACATAGTCCGCCCCGGCCTCGCCGGCGACCATCGCCAGTTGGCGGCTGTCGTGACAGGTCACGCCGATCGTGCGGTCCTTGCCCATGATCGCGCGCGCGGCCTTCACCGTCCCGTCCTGCTGGCCGATATGGACCCCGTCGCAGCCCAGTTCGGCGGCCAGTTCCGGATCGTCATTGAGGATCACGGCGACGTCGCGGGCATGGGCGGCCTCGATCAAAGCCGGCGCCAGGGCCCGGACTTCGTCGCGGGAATGATCCTTCAGGCGGATCTGCAGCGCCGCCACCTCACCGCCATCCAGGGCTTCGGCCAGGCGGGCAGCGAATGTCTCGTCGATACGGGGCGGGGTGATCAGGTAGAGCGCGGTCGTCATGCCGGCTCTTCTGGCAGCTCGCCCTGCAGCCGACAACCGTTTTCAGCGCCCCTTGTTGTGCACGAGGCAAATCGCCGCCCGGACTACGTTCAGCTTCCCTTCATCTGCATTATGTGAGAAGCACGCGTCCGGGATGGCCGTGGGCCTCCCGATTGTTTTCTCGCAGGGGGATTTCATGTCCATCAAGACCATTTTCGCCGCCACGATCGCCGCTGCTGCGGTTGCCGGCGTTGCCGCCGCCCAGGACTGGTCGCAAAGCCCGACCTTCGGCCAGACCACGCTGACGGCAGGCTTCGCGCCGGACCCGTACACGGTCTCCATCACCGCGGGCGGCAATATCGACGCCAGCTCTTCGCTCGGCGGCTCCTGCCGCGGCATGATCGCCAACGCACCGGACTACCGCCTGCACTACAATGCCGGCAGCCTGCCGCTCTATATCGGTGCCCGCTCGAACGCCGACACGACCATCGTCGTCAACGCGCCGGACGGCTCCTGGTACTGCAATGACGACAGCAACGGCCTGAACCCGATGGTGTCCTGGTCGAACCCGCCGTCTGGCCAGTACGACATCTGGATCGGCACCTATGGTTCCGGCAGCGGCATGGCCTCGGCCACGCTGACCATCTCCGAGCTGGGCAACTAGTCCACCGGCGATATCCGAAACGAGAACGGGGCCCCGCGGGGCCCCGTTTTTTATTGCGCAGATGTCGAAGGATCGGCGGTTTACGCCGTTTCCTTCTCCAGTGCCGCGTCCCATTCGCCGAGCGAAGCGAGGCCGTTCATGCGGGCGCGGTGGTTGAAGGCGGCCTGACCGGCGGCGACATTTTCCGGCTTTCCGGCCCAGGCCTTCAGCGGCGCGGCCTGCAGGGCGCGGCCATAGGAGAAGGTGAGCGGCCAGGGCAGGTCATAGCTGGCATTCATGGCGTTGAGGTGGGCCGTGGCCTCCTCGTCGCTCTGCCCGCCCGACAGGAAGGCGATGCCCGGAACGGCGGCCGGCACGCAATTGGCCAGGCACTGCACGGTCATGTCGGCGACCTCCTCGATGCCCGCACGGTCATCGGCCGTGGTGCCGGAGATCACCATGTTCGGCTTGAGGACCGTGCCTTCCAGCACGACGCCCTGGTCGAACAGTTCGCGGTAGAGGGTTTTCAGCGCGAATTCGGTGACTTCATAGCAGCGCTCGATCGAGTGGTTGCCGTCCATGATGACTTCCGGCTCGACGATCGGAACGATATTGGCTTCCTGGCACAGCGCTGCATAGCGGGCCAGGGCGTGCATGTTCACATTGATGCAGTACTGGCTGGGCACGCTGTCATCGCCGTTCTGGCCGATATTGATCACGGCACGCCATTTCGCGAAGCGGGCACCGAGCTCGTAATAGTCGGCCAGACGGTCGCGCAGGCCGTCCAGGCCCTCGGTCACGGTCTCGCCCTCGGCGCCGGCCAGTGCCTTGGCGCCGGTATCGACCTTGATGCCCGGGATCGCGCCGGCATTGCGGATCAGCTGGACCAGCGTGGTGCCGTCCCTGGCGCTCTGACGGATGGTCTCGTCGTACAGGATGACGCCGGAGATGTGCTCATTCATCGCCATTTCGGTGCGGAACAGCATTTCGCGCCAGTCGCGGCGATTGTCCGGCGTGTTCTCCAGACCGATCGAGGCAAAGCGCTTGCCGATCGTGCCCGTCGACTCGTCCGCCGCGAGAATGCCCTTGCCCGGCGCCACCATGGCACAGGCGGTTTCATTGAGTTGATCGAGATCCATCGCGTCTACCCCAGCTTTAAATACCGATTGGCGGACCGCCGCGGTCCGCCCGTTTTCTACCGCAGAGCCCTTTTAATACGCCGGGCGCCGCTTGCCCACCGCCCTCCGGCGACAAGCCGGGCGCCCCGCGGGCCGCCCGATGTTATCGTTACCAGTCGTGGCGCGGCAAGCCGGTCCCGCGGCTCAGGCCGCGACGCCGGTCTCGTCCTTGAGAACGCCCACGCCCGGCAGCGCCTTGCCCTCCATCCACTCCAGGAAGGCCCCGCCCGCCGTGGAGATGAAGGAGAAATCATTCGACACACCGGCCTGGTTCAGCGCCGCCACCGTGTCGCCGCCGCCGGCGACGGCCACGAGGCCGCGTTCCCTGACGGCCGTTGCCGCCTGCTGTGCCGCCGCCACGGTCGCGGTCTCGAAGGGCGGCGTCTCGAACGCGCCCAGCGGACCGTTCCAGATCAGCGTCTTTGCCTCTTCCATCGCCATGGCGAGCGCCACGACGGTGGCCGGACCGCAATCGAGGATCATCTCGTCATCGGCGACATCATTGACCGCGGCCAGACGGGTTTCCGGGTTCGGCTTGAATTCCTTCGCCACCACGACGTCGGAAGGCAGCATGATGCGGCAGCCGGATTCCTCCGCCGTTGCGAGAATGGCGCGGGCCGTGTCGACCAGATCCTTCTCGCACAGGCTGGCGCCGACGCCGATGCCCTGGGCGTGCAGCAGCGTGTTGGCCATGCCGCCGCCGACAAACAGGATGTCGACCTTCTTCACCAGGTTCTTCAGGAGATCCAGCTTGGTCGAGACCTTGGCCCCGCCCACCAGCGCAATGACCGGGCGTTCCGGCGCTTCCAGCGCAGCGACCAGATGGTCGATCTCGCGCTGCATGGCCAGGCCCGCATAGGCCGGCAGCAGACGCGCGACACCTTCGGTCGAGGCATGCGCACGGTGCGCGGCAGAAAAGGCGTCGTTGACATAGATGTCGCCCAGATCGGCGAGATCCTTTGCAAACGCCGGATCATTGGCTTCCTCGCCGGCGTGAAAGCGGGTGTTTTCCAGCAGGAGGACATCGCCCGGCTGCATGTCGGCCACGGCCGACAGCGCCTCGTCGCCGGTGGTCTCGGTGCAGAAATCCACCGCCACGCCCAGAAGATCGGCCAGCGGCTGGGCCACCGGTTCCAGCGACATCTCCGCTACGCGCTGCCCCTTCGGGCGGCCGAAATGCGCCAGCAGGATCACCTTCGCGCCGGCACCGGTGAGATGTTCGATGGTCGGGATGGCCGAGACCAGACGCGTGGCGTCGGTCACCTGCCCGTCCTTCATCGGCACGTTGAAGTCGACACGCACGAGAACGCGCTTGCCGGCGACCTCCGCGTCCTGGATCCGGCGGATCTGCGTCATGATCAAAGGCCCCGAGCGCGATCTAGAGATACTTGCCCATGGCGACAGCGGTGTCGATCATGCGGCAGGCGAAACCCCACTCATTGTCGTACCAGGTCATGACACGCGCGAGGCGTTCGTCGACCACGTTGATCTTGTCGATCGCGACGATGGAGGAGCGGCTGTCGTGATTGTAGTCGATGGAGACCAGCGGGATGCTGTCATAGCCCAGCACGCCCTTCATCGGACCGTCGGCCGCAGCCTTGACGGCTTCGGCCAGTTCTTCCGCGGTCGTGGCACGGCCCGGCGTGAAGACCAGGTCGATCAGCGACACATTCGGGGTCGGCACGCGCACCGACGCGCCGTCGAGCTTGCCGGCGAGTTCCGGCAGCACCAGACCGACAGCCTTGGCGGCACCGGTCGTGGTCGGGATCATCGACATGGCGGCCGCGCGGGCGCGGTGCAGGTCCTTGTGATTGCGGTCCAGCGTCGGCTGGTCGCCGGTATAGGCGTGGATCGTCGTCATGTGACCGCGCTCGATGCCGACGGCATCGTTGAGCACCTTGGCGACCGGCGCCAGGCCGTTCGTGGTGCAGGACGCGTTGGAGACGACGAGATCGTCGGCCGACAGCTGGTCGTGGTTCACGCCATAGACGATCGTCTTGTCGGCATTCTTGGCCGGCGCCGAGCACAGCACCTTCTTCGCGCCGGAGCTCTCGATATGCGCCATCGAGGCTTCTTTCGAATTGAACTTGCCGGTGCATTCCAGGACGATATCGATGCCCAGATCCTTCCAGGGCAATTGTCCCGGATCGCGATTGGAGACTTTCCGGATCTTGCCGAAACCGGCATCGATCCAGTCGTCGCCGACCTTGATCTCGCCGGGATAGCGGCCGTGCACGCTGTCATACTTCAGGAGGTGTGCATTGGTTTCCGGCGTCGAGCTGTCATTGATCGCCACAACCTCGATCTCGCCCCAGCGCTTCTCTTCCAGGACGGCACGCAGTGCCAGGCGGCCGATACGGCCGAAGCCGGTAATCGCAACGCGAAGAGCCATGCTCACAATTCTCCATGCAGCACGCCGGAAGGCAGATTCCCGGCCAGATTTTGGCGCGGATTTAGCGGCCTTTCGCGCCTGCGTCCACCGATGCGGTGCGGCAAATGGGTCCGGACGGGAAATTTTTCATTCTGCCCGCGGAGCAATCACAATTGCCGGACGCAGCGTGAGCCGCAAAAGCCCCTTCGGCAAACCCCCGTAAAGCTGAAATAATTTTTCGTGGTAACGTTACCGCCTGCAGGCTTGACCTCCGGCCGGGCGCCCGCATCGCCCGTCCGCGGTGCGCAGCAGCTCCCGCAGGCGAGGACTTGAAATGCTGCCGCCCCCCTGCGAGAACCCTTTTCAACAGTTGATCAACACGTCAAGGGCAGGCGCGTAACACATGAAAGTAATCGTTCTGGGCGGAGACGGCTTCTGCGGATGGCCGACAGCGCTTCATCTCTCCAATCTCGGTCACGATGTCGTCATCGTGGACAATCTGTCCCGGCGCATGATCGACATCGAGCTGGAGGTCGACAGCCTGACGCCGATCCGTCCGATGTCGGAACGTCTGGCGGCCTGGAAGGAAGTCTCCGGCCGTGAAATCCGGTTCGTGAACATGAATGTCGGCAAGGACTACCAGGAACTGGTGGACCTGATCGAGGCGGAAGCGCCGGACACGATCATCCATTTCGCCGAACAGCGCGCGGCGCCGTACTCGATGAAGTCGGCCCGTCACAAGCGCTACACCGTCGACAATAATCTCAACGCCACCAATGACGTGCTGGCCGCGATCGTCGACAGTGGCCGCGACATCCATCTCGTCCACCTCGGCACGATGGGCGTCTATGGCTATGGCACGGCCGGGATGAAGATCCCCGAGGGCTATCTCAAGGTGAAGGTGGAGACGGAGCACGGCCTGCAGGACCAGGAAATCCTGTATCCGGCCAATCCGGGCTCGATCTATCACATGACCAAGACCCAGGATCAGCTCTTCTTCCATTTCTACAACAAGAACGACAAGGTGAAGATCACCGATCTCCACCAGGGCATCGTCTGGGGCACCCAGACCGAAGAGACCAAGCGCGACGAGCGCCTGATCAACCGGTTCGACTATGACGGCGATTACGGCACCGTGCTGAACCGTTTCCTGATGCAGGCGGCCGTGGGCTATCCGATGACCGTGCACGGCACGGGCGGCCAGACCCGCGCCTTCATCCACATCCAGGACACGGTGCGCTGCGTGCAGCTGGCGGTCGAGAACCCGCCCCAGCACGGCGAGAAAGTGCGCATCATGAACCAGATGACCGAGACGCACCGCGTGCGCGATCTGGCGAAGATGATCGCCGATCTCGCCGGCGCCGAGATGCAGCTGGTCCCGAACCCGCGCAACGAAGCCGACGAGAACGAGCTTCACGTCGAAAACGACACCTTCCTGCGGATGGGCCTGAAGCCCACCACGCTGGCCGACGGCCTGATGGAAGAGGTCACCGACATCGCCCGCAAATATGCCGACCGCTGCGACCGCACGAAAATCCCCTGCATCTCCTACTGGGGCAAGGGCCGCGAGGAAGCCGCCGAAGGCGCCAAGCCGGCCGCGGAGACGGCGGCGGAGTAGGTTTCCGCTTACCGGAATCAGAAAGGGCGCCCGATGCGGCGCCCTTTTTTTCGTGTGCCGGCCATCACACTCTCAACCCTCCCCATCCTCTACCGTCATTCCGGCGAACGCCGGAACCCAGTCGAACGGTCGCTCTGGGTCCTGACTGAAGCCTGCGCCCGCGAAAGCGGGTGTCAGGATGACGGTCTGTGGGTTTGAAGCCGTTTGAGACAAGTGATCGCTCAGCCGGAAGAACTTGCCAGACCGAACTTCACCGTCATTCCGGCGAACGCCGGAACCCAGTCGGACGGTCGCTCTGGGTCCTGACTTTCGTCAGGATGACGGTGTTTGCGTGGGTAACTGCCTGAAGGCAGGCCTTGATCAGAAATTGGACAGACCAAACTTCGCCGTCATTCCGGCGAACGCCGGAACCCAGTCGAACGGTCGCTCTGGGTCCTGACTTTCGTCAGGATGACGGTCTGTGGGTTTGAAGCCGTTTGAGACAAGTGATCGCTCAGCCGGAAGAACTTGCCAGACCGGACTCCAACGTCATTCCGGCGAAAGCCGGAACCCAGTCGGGCAGCCGGTCTGGGTCCTGACTGAAGCCTGCGCCCGCGAAAGCGGGTGTCAGGATGACGTCAGAGACATCCCCCTATCCCTCCAGCACCCGCACCAGCTTTTCCATGAAGACGCAGCACTGGTCGAGCTGGTCGATCGCCACAAACTCGTCCGGCTGGTGGGCCTGGGTGATCGAGCCGGGGCCGCAGACGACGACGGAGAGGCCCGCGGCCTGGAACTGGCCGGCCTCTGTGCCGTAGGAGACGACGCGGGTGGAATTGTCGCCGGTGAGCTGGCGTGCCAGGCGTTCCGCGGCACCGTCGACTTCAGGGGCAAAAGCCGGCACGTCCGAGCGCACCTTGATCTCGATCCTCGCCTCCGGCGCGCCCTCGCGCATCTTTGCCTCGATCGCGGCCGCACGCTCGCGCAGGCCTTTCTCGATCGCCTTCACATCATCCCAGGGCGCCGGGCGCATCAGCGAGGCAAACTCGGCTTCCAGCGCCAGGATGTTCAGCGCGGTGCCGCCGTGCATCTGGCCGATGGTCAGCGTGCCATAGGGCGGGTTGAACGGGCTGTCGGCCGGCGCCGCAGCCTCCATCTTCGCGGCCGCGTCGACCAGGTATTGCATCAGCGGCACGGCGTGGGTGACGGCGCAGGCGCCATCCTTGACCAGCGAGGAATGCGCCTCGCGGCCGCGCAGTTTCACGGTCAGCGAGAACAGGCCCTTGTGGGCGGTGACGACCTTCATGCCGGTCGGCTCGCCGACGACCACGATAGCGGGCTTTACCGGGCCGTCCATGATCCGGTCGATCAGGGCCGGCGCGCCCAGGCAGCCCACCTCCTCGTCATAGGAGAGCGCAATATGGAGCGGCTTTTTCAGATCCGCCGCGGCAAAGGCCGGAGCCAGGGCGAGGATGCAGGCCGAGAACCCCTTCATGTCGCACGTGCCACGCCCATAGAGCAGCCCGTCCTTTTCGGTCAGCGACCAGGGATCGGTGGACCAGGGCTGGCCGTCCACCGGCACGACATCGGTATGGCCGGACAGGATCACGCCGCCATCCACCGCCGGGCCGAAGCGTGCATGCAGATTGGCCTTCGTGCCGTCGGCATTGGGAATGCGCTCGCACACCGCCCCCAGCGTGGCCAGCTTCGCCTCGACATGATCGATCAGCGGCAGGTTGGAATTGCGCGAGGTGGTGTCGAAGGCGACGAGGTCGCGCAGTTCGGCGATGGCAGTGTCGAGACGGGGGGAGGCAGCGGCCATGAGAGCAATCCGATTTATATTGTCGCCAACGTGTTAGCCGGGTTTTTACGGCAAAGACAAATGCGAGTCCGCCCCGGGCGCGATCTTGGGCACAGTCGCCCGGTTCGACTGGGACATGTGGGCGATGATCGTGAACCTGGCAAACCGGATGATGATGTTCGCGCGGGCGACGCGCGGCAATGTCGCGATGATCTTCGCGCTGGTGCTGACGCCCCTGACGGTGCTGTCGGGCGGCGCCGTCGATCTCAACCAGGCGCTCAATGCGCGCACCCGCCTGT
>PANX01000044.1 GCA_002707795.1 Maricaulis sp. | reverse complement strand
ACCGACAATGGCCGCGGCATCCCGGTCGATCCGCACCCGAAATATCCCGACAAGTCCGCGCTGGAAGTCGTGCTGACCGTGCTGCACGCCGGCGGCAAGTTCTCCGACAGCGCCTACAAGACCTCCGGCGGCCTGCACGGCGTGGGTATCTCCGTGGTCAACGCCTTGTCGGAAACCGTGGAGATCGAGGTCGCCCGCGAAAAGACGCTGTGGCGCCAGTCCTATTCGCGCGGCCTGCCGCTGGGCCCGATCGAGAAGGTCGGCCCCGCCCCCAATCGCCGCGGCACGAAGATCCGTTTCCGGCCCGACCCGGAGATTTTCGGCGACAAGATGCGGGTCAAGCCGGCGCGCGTTTACGCGATGGCACGCTCCAAGGCTTTCCTGCGCCGCGGTGTGAAGATCCAGTGGCGCTGCGCCCCATCCCTTGTCGACGGCACCGAAACCCCGGCCGACGATATCCTGTGCTTCCCGGGCGGCCTGGCCGACCGGATGACCGAAATGGCCGCCAAGAGCGCGCTGATCACGGCGGAGACCTTCTCCGGCAAGGTCGAGCGCGAGGATGGCGCCGGCGGCGTGGAATGGGCCGTTACCTGGTCCGGCAATGGCTATGGCAGCGAGGCCGACGGCTTCTGCCAGTCCTACTGCAACACCGTGCCGACGCCCCAGGGCGGCACGCACGAACAGGGCCTGCGCGCGGCACTGACCAAGGGCGTGCGCGCCTATGCCGAACACACCCACGCCAAGAAGGCGGCGAACATCACGCCGGAAGACGTGCTGGGCGGGGCCGGTGCCCTCGTCTCCGTCTTCATCGGCGACCCGGAATTTCAGGGCCAGACCAAGGAGCGCCTGGCAACGCCGGAAGCAGCCAAGCTGGTCGAGACCGCGGTGCGCGACCAGTTCGATCACTGGCTGGCCGGTTCGCCCAAGGAAGCCGCGAAACTCGTCGAGTTTGTCATCGAGCGCGCCGACGACCGCATGCGCCGCCGCAAGGAAAAGAACGTCAAGCGCCAGACCGCCTCGCGCCGCCTGCGCCTGCCGGGCAAGCTGGCCGATTGTTCGCGCTCCGGCGCCGATGGCACCGAGCTGTTCATCGTCGAGGGCGACTCGGCCGGCGGGTCCGCCAAACAGGCCCGGTCGCGCCAGACCCAGGCCATCCTGCCTCTGCGCGGCAAGATCCTGAACGTCGCCTCGGCCACGGCCGACAAGATCGCCGCCAACCAGGAAATCTCCGATCTCCTGCAGGCGCTGGGCTGCCAGACCGGCAGCCGTTTCCAGCTGGACGATCTGCGCTATGAGCGCGTCGTGATCATGACCGACGCCGATGTCGACGGCGCCCATATCGCGGCTCTGCTGATCACTTTCTTCTACCGCTCCATGCCGGAACTCATTCATTCCGGACGGCTTTTCCTCGCCCAGCCGCCGCTCTACCGCATGACGCAGGGCAGCCGCACGCTCTATGCCCGCGACGATGCGCATCGCGACCAGATCATGGCCGACGAGTTCAAGCCGAACGCCAAGGTCGAGATCGGGCGCTTCAAGGGTCTCGGCGAAATGACCCCGTCCCAGCTCAAGGAAACCACCATGGATCCGGACAAGCGCACGCTGGCCCGGGTGGTGATCGATGCCGACGAGCTGCCGACCCTGGAAGCGCTGGTGGAAACCCTGATGGGCAAGAAGCCGGGAGCCCGCTTCAAATTCATCCAGGACAATGCCGCCTTCGTCGACGAATCCGAGCTGGACCTTTAGAGCCGTCGCGTGATCGAACCCGTGAACCGGTTTTGCGTCACGCGATCACGCGCCGGTACCGCCCCGGTCGCTCCGAGCAACTTCTGTCATGGGCATTGGCGTTGTGCGGCCGGAGCGCTAGCTTTCCTCCCAAACACGATGATGAGGGGATATCATGGCTCGACTGACCGCTCTGGCCGGCGCACTGGCGGCACTCACCGCCGCGTCTGCCCAGGCTGAACCGATCGAATTCTACCAGCTGGACGCAACACCGTATGACGAGAGCGTTCCGGCGCCCGAGGATGTGCTCGGCTTCGGTGTCGGCGACCGCCCGGTCCGCCACGACCAGATGGTCGCCTACCTGACACAGCTTGCCGAAATCTCCGACCGGATCACAGTCGAGACGATCGGTTATTCCCATGAAGGCCGGCCGATCCTGTTCTTCACGGTGACCTCGCCGGAGAACCATGCCCGGATCGAGGAGATTCGCGAGGCGCATCTGGCCAGTCTCGAGCCCGGCGCCGAAGCCGATCCGGACGCGCCGGCGGTGATCTGGCTCAACTACGGCGTCCACGGCGCCGAATCGGCCGGCATGGATGCGGCGATCCCGACACTCTACCACTATGCCGCTGCCGAGGGTCTGGAAGTCGAGGCGGACCTGCGCGAAAGCGTCATCCTGATCACCGCCATCTTCAATCCGGACGGTCATTCGCGCCGGGTGAACCATGTCGAGACCTATGGCGCGACCGTCCCGGTCACAGATCCCGATCACGAACAGCACAATCTGTGGACCACGGCGCGGACCAATCACTACTGGTTCGACCTCAACCGCCAATGGCTGTTGCAGACCCAGCCGGAAAGCCAGGCCTGGCTGACCCAGTGGCATCGCTGGAAGCCGATGGTCTCGGCCGATTTCCACGAGATGGGCACCGAGAGCACGTTCTACTTCCACCCCGGCGAGCCGCGGCGCCGCAATCCGCTGATCCCTGAACAGGCGCGCGAACTCACCCAGGGCATCGCCCGGCACCACATCGCCTTCCTGGACAGCGAGGCGCGCCTCTACACCTCCGAGGAAGGCTTCGACAATTTCTATGTCGGCAAGGGCTCGACCTATCCGCAGGTCAATGGCTCGCTGGGAATCCTGTTCGAGATCGGCGCGGCCCGCGGCGGCCTGATCGAAAGCGAGCGGGGCCTGGTCAGCCATGCCGACAATGTGCGCACCCATTTCCGCACGTCGCTGACGACCGTGTCCGGCGCCCTCGCCCAGCACCGCGAGATCGCGGACTATCAGCGCGAGTTTTTTGCCAACTCCCTGCAGGCCGGCCGCAATGATGCCGATCGGGCCTTCGTCTTCTCGGCCGAGGGCGATCCGGTGCGGGCGGGTCTCTTTGTCGACCTGCTGGAACGTCACGATATCCGCGTCAACGCGCTGGCCCGCGACGTCACCGTCGATGGCCGGACCTGGCGCGCCGGCGAGGCCTATGTCGTCGAACTGGCCCAGCCGCAATACACGATGATCCGCTCGATGTTCGACCGGATCACCGAGTTCGAGGAAAACATCTTCTACGACGTGTCGGGCTGGACCCTGCCGCTGGCCTATGATCTGGACTACGCCGCCGTCGGCCGCGGCTTCAGCGCTGCCATCCTCGGCGATGAAGTGACCGCCGAACCCGTCGTCCAGCCGGCCCCGCCGGTCTCGTCCTACGGCTATGTCCTGCGCTGGTCGGACTATTACGCCCCGCGTGCGCTCTACCGCCTGCTGGACGCCGATATCCGCGTGCGTGTCGCTACCGAACCGGCGACCATCTCGACCAGCGAGGGCCGGATCGATTTCGGTCCGGGCAGTGTCTTCGTGCCGCTGGTCGGCCAGGACACCGGTCGTGACGCCATCCATGCCATGGTCAGCGATATCGCGGCCGAGGACGGGGTGGCCGTCTATGCCGTGACGTCCGGCTCGACCGCCTCGGGCACGCCGGATATCGGCGACAGCAGCGGTTTCCGCGCGGTGGAACGCCCGGAAGTCCTGGTTCTGATCGAGGACGGGCTGGCAACCTATGATGCCGGTGAAGTCTGGCACCAGCTCGACCATCGCATGCACATCCCCGTCACGCTGCGCCGCAAGAACGACCTCTCCGGTCTCGACTGGTCGCGCTATACCCACATGGTGATCGTCGGCGGCGGCAATACCGCCCTGCCCTCCAGTGCCCGCGAACGCGTCGAGCAATGGGTGCGCGAGGATGGCGGCGTGATCATCGCCACCCGCCAGGCCGCCCGCATGGCCGAGCGCACCTTCTTCGATGTCGAGGACGAGGAAGAGGAGGACGCCAGCGACGAGCCGCTGGCCCGCCGCAATTATTCCGCCATGCCGGTGGACGACGCCGAACATGTCATCGGCGGTGCGATCTTTGCCGGCGATCTGGATACCAGCCATCCGATCGGCTTCGGCTATACCGACCGCTTCATCCCGCTTCACCGCAATACCACGCTGACCCTGGCCCGTCCGGAGGACGATCCGTTCGCCGTCGTCGTGGAATATCCGGAAGACCCGCTCCTGTCGGGCTATGCCTCACAGCGGCGTCTCGACGAGATCACCGGCACGCCGGCTGTCGTCGCCCGCCGGCTGGGCCGGGGCTCGGTGATCCTGTTCGCCGACAATCCCAACTTCCGCGCCACCTTCCGCGGTTCCGAGAAGATGTTCATGAATGCCATCTTCTTCGGCAACCTGATCGACCGCCCCCGCGGCGACTACCAGTAGCCCGCATGCGCACCTGACGAAAAGGCCGGCCCGGTTGTCCCGGGCCGGCCTCCTTTTTTGGCGCATTGCGTCCTATTCGAGCAATTCGCGGCGCATTGCGGCGAGGTCTGCCTCGCTGACATCCAGCGCTTCGAGAAGATAGGTCTCGACACTGCCGTGATCGGCCTCGATCTGTTCGAGTGCCGCCTGGAGATAGGCCGGATCGGACGCCATGAAGGGCGCGATGACCGCTTCGGGCAATTGCGCCCAGAACGCCATCGGGTCCTCCGGATCGATCGTCTCGCGTTCCTCGCGCAGTTCGGCCATGTAATCGACGAGGTCGTCGGACATGGCATAGTCGGCAAGGATGGTCTCGCGCGGAACACCCAGTGCAGTCAGGATCAGTCCAGCCGCCACACCGGTGCGGTCCTTGCCGGCGGTACAATGGAAGGCCAGAGGCAGATCGCCCGCGGCAATCCGCTCGAACATGACGGCATAGCGCGGCGCGAACTCGGTCGGCGCCTGGCGGTAGAACTCCGTCATCGCCGCCGCCGACCGCTCGGGCGAGAGTTCGCCGGCGAATGCCGCGGCAAAGCCGGACGTATCCATTTCATAGTCCCAGTCGATATGCTCGGCCGGTCCGCCAGCCCATTCGGTCGGCTCCTCGGCCCGCTCCGAATTGGCGCGGAAGTCGCAGATCACGGCGATATCGAGATCGGCCAAGTATTGATAATCCCGGGACGTCAGCTCGTGCATCGCGCCAGAGCGGTAGAGCCGGCCCCATTTGACACTTTGGCCGTCCGCCGTGCGGTACCCGCCCAGATCCCGGAAATTGCGGCCGCCTTCCAGCGGCAGGACACGTTCGGCCACCTCGATCACTGCACCAGCCTCGGGGCGGAGCAGGAAGTAGGGGCGGCCGGTCCCGGCCGGCTGATAGGTGACATTGCGGTCTTCATCATCCATGGACAGTGGTGTGGCCTCCTCGATACCGGCATCGGCCTCGTGAGCGACGAACACGTCGACCGGGCCTTCCAGGGTCCAGCTGACCGCGATCATGCCGTCTGCGGTCCGGATGGCTTCAGCCAGGGGGGCCTCTGCATGAGCAGCGGCGGTCAGCGCGATCGCGGCAATGCCGGCGAACAGATTGCGATACATTCGGGATCTCCTGAATTTTGGAGGCCGGACACCCGAAAGCATCCGGCCACCGGCTTCGTGGCTCGAAAGGTCAGTAGTCAACACGGATGCCGAACAGGAAGCGGCGGCCGTAGCCCTCCACCTGGTTCGGCGTCGCGCGCGTGCCCGCATAACGGACATCGATGGCGTCGGTGAGATTGTTGGCATTGGCGAACAGGGTCACACCTGCCCCGCCCGGCGTGACCGGAAGAACGTAGCGCAGGGACGCGTCGACCCGCTCCTGCTCGTCCCAGTATTCGGCCAGGCTGTCATTCTCCGTCGTGGACAGCCAGGCGTCGCGATACTGATAGTTCACGCGTGCGGAGAAGCCCGCCTTCTCGTAGAAGAGCGAGGCATTGTAGATCACGTCCGACGTGCCCGGCAGCGAGAAGCTGTTGCCGGAAAGCGTGTCGAACGAGCTGTCGAGCACGGTGAGATTGGCCGACACGCCGAAACCGTCGAGTGGCGCCGGCAGAAGATCAGTCGCCTGGCCGATAAAGTTGAGCTCGATACCGGACAGCTCGCCCTCATTACCGTTGACCGGACCGCTGAGCGTCCAGTCCTCACCGGCCGCCGCCGGCACATAGATGCCGCCATCGATCGTGGTGCTGTCGACATAGATCACATCGTCGACATGCCGGTAGAACGCCCCGGCCGACAGCAGGCTGGCGGGCGCAAAATACCATTCCAGGGACGCGTCGAAGCCCCAAGTCGTCTCCGGGTCCAGCGTGGGATTTCCACCGGACACCGTGCGGCTGGTCGGGTCCACAGCGGCCGACGCCCGCAGCTCGGTATAGGTCGGGCGGCTGAGACCGGTTGAGGCCGACACCCGGAATTTCAGGTCGTCACGCAGGTCGAAATTCACGTGCACGCTGGGCAGGACATTCACGTAGTCGTCGGAATAGGCGATCGCGAGGTCCGGACCGGCCGTCGTGTAGTCGGTCATTTCGACGCGGGCGCCGTAAACGATATTGCCGCCGTCGAAATGCGTCGTCGCCATGGCGTAGGCGGCGAGGATATCTTCCTCGATCTCGATCAGCTGGTCGGCTGCACCGGGAATACCCAGACCGCCAGCGGCGGCGGCCCAGGCATTGCGCAGGCCGATATTGTCATAATAGGTGCCGCCGATCGTGTTGTCGAAGCCGGTCGCCCAGGCCTCGCCGGTGTCAAAACTGGCGACATCGACGGTGGACGGGAAGGATGCGATCGAGAAACTCGCCCCGTTGCCGACCGCCTCGCGGGTGTCGAGCTGGATACCGGTACGGATATCGGTGTCGCGGCCGAACAGGGTGAGATCGCGCTCGCCGTCCAGGCGCAGCTTCCACGCCTCGGTGTCCAGGCTCATGTCGATAATGTAGGCGAGGTTGGCGCCATAGGCGATCGTCGACGGGTTCAGCGCTGTCTGCGTGAAGGGCTGAAACACGCTGAGCTGCGGCGCATCGACATCGGTGACGTCGAACATGGCCGCCGCGGTGCCGCCCGCGCTGTAGGCGATCGGCAGATCGGTATCATTGGTGGTCTCGGCATAGTTCAGCCGGGCTTCGACGAACCAGTCGCCGAACTGACCGTCCAGACCGGCCGTCGAGGTCCAGGTCGAGTTGTGATACTCGCCGTATTCCAGCAGCCGGCTGACGAGCACCAGGGGCGCATATCCGGTCGCGCCCGGGGCAACCGTACCGCCAAGCGCGCCCGCCCCGCCCGCGAAGTCGAAGACATACTGATTGCGCTGTTCGCGGTCGATGAATTCGGAATACAGCGTCGATGCGAAGACACGCGAGACCGGCCCTTCCGGACGGAATTCCACATGGCCGCCATAGGCGTTGTCTTCACGCTCGACGAGATAGTTGCGGAAGTCGAGCTCGTTGACCGTCAGCGTGCCGCCGGCATCGATCTCCAGATCGAGTTCACGATTGTCAGTGACCTGTTCACGCGAATTGTTCGAGCCGAAGAGCGCGAAGCCGAACTGCTCGCCGGACCAGGACAGACGGGCATTGTACTTGCCGATGTCTCCACCGCCGAGTTCCTGTTCGCCGGCGCCGGCTTCCACCGATACGCTCAGCCCCTCCCGGTCGAACGGGTTGAATGTGCGGATATTTACGAAGCCCGAAACCGCTTCGCCCGGCATGTCGGGCGTGATCGCCTTGTGCGCTTCCACCGCCGAGGTGATGACTGACGGAAAGCTGTCGAAACGCGGGATGCGGCCGTTTTCGGCGCCCAGAACGTCGATGCCGTCAAAGGCGATCGCGGTCCAGCGGAACGGCGCGCCGCGGAAATTGATGAAACGGGCCTGACCCTGGTCGCGCTCGATCGCGATGCCCGGCAGACGGCCCAGGCTGTCGGCCAGGTTCTGGTCAGGAAAGCGGCCGATCGTATCCGCAGAGATGACGTCGAGCACGTTGTCGGCCTCTCGCTTCAGGCTGATCGCTGCAGCCTGGGAATCGCGGATCGGCGATGCCGTGACGGTGATGACATCGGCATCGGCGGCCTCTTGCGCCCCGGCCGCAGCAAGACCGGCCCCGGCAAGCGCCATCGAACAGATTGAAGTGAGTAGATGCGTACGCGACATGATCGCCCCCTGAGTGGATAACCCGGGACGCCATAGCGAATTCGAACATTTGTACCCAATGAAGTTTGGACGACGCTCTCGTGTCAGAATTCCGTCGCTTCCGTTATATAATTATGAAACTCTCCCTTATTGCTTTGAATTGTCAACGCTTAGTGGTGCCGCCGCAGGGATCGCCGGCTCGGTCTCACATCGAGTCTTGCTCATATTTTGAACATTTGTACCCATTCACACTTGTACTGGTGTGCCTGTTCGAACACAGCTAGTGTCGATGCCATGATGTTTCCCGAAACGACGACCACCCAGACGCCGCTGCAACCCGAAGTCCGCAACGCCCTTGTCGACGCCGCTGCCAGCCTGTTCGCCCGGGGCGGCGTACGCGGGGCAACCGCGCGCGCCATCGGCACCGCAGCGACAGCTCCCGTATCGGCCATCAACTACTATTTCGGCTCCAAGGAGGCGCTGCTGATCGAGGCGGCCCGCCAGACCCAACGCGCCGATGCCGCGTGGCTGGAAGAGGAGGCCCGTCAGGTTCGGGCGCTTGAAACGGAACCGGCGCTACTGTCCGACTGGTTCGCTGCGCTCTGCCTTCACCGCGCCGTCGCCCGGCGGGACAGCACGCTGATCGCGGCCGACACCGCCCTGCAGGCAGCTCGCTCCGACGCCTTCGCCGACATCGCGCGCGACTGGGACACCGCAACAACCGGGTTCTTCGCCGAAGTCATGCCGCTCTTCGGTATTTCTCAGGAAAAAGCGAGCATGTTCGCCGATTTTTTCACGGCCGTACCGCTCATGGTTCCATCCGCAAGCGGAACTGCAACCTCCGCTTGGGTCATATCCACGGCGCGCTATCTGGCCGGCACGGCACAGGGCCGCTGGCACGATGCCGCGCCCTGGCGGGAACGGATCGAGCGCATGGCCAGCGCAGCGGACAAGCAGCGGGCGGACCGGGGCGCCGTTCCCGATACACCCACCGCACAGCGCATTCTCGACGGTGCGACCCGCGTTCTGATCCGCGACGGAGCTGCAGCACTGACCCACCGCGCGATTTCCGAGGAAGCCGGCGTCGCCCTTTCGGCCACCACGCGTCTGTTCGACGGCCGCGACGCTATCCTGCGGGCCACATTTGAACGTATTTATCTCGGCTTCGTCCGGGAAATCGAGGAACAGCGCCCTGCACTGCCGCCGGCCTCGCAATCGATGGACGATTTTGTCGAGTCCATGTCGGAACCGCTCGACCGGGCCGACGGGCAGATTCGCCCCGAACTGACCGCGATGGAAGAAACATTCCTCGCCGCAAGGCGCGACCCGGAACTGTCGGGACTGATGCTGCATCTCGCTGCCACGCGCGGCACCACGTCGGCAGGACTGATGGCCTCTCTGAAGAGTCCGCGCGCACCGACACGGACGGACGCCTTCCTCATGTCGATTTGCGCTTTCGGCATGATGCGATCACTGCGCTGTGCCCCGCCAGAGCGCAGACGCACGATATCGCGCGAACGCCTGCGTGCCCGGCTGGCCGTGCTGTTCAGCGAAGAGCCTGGCGCGGTCTGAATTGTCCGCAAGGCAGTATTTGACGCTTGGCCCCGAAGCGCGTTCAATCCCCGCTCCTCCGCCGGCGGCACGAAGCCTGCGGACGCAAATGGGGATACCACGATGACACTGAAGCCAAGCCTGCCAGCCCTTGCAGCGTGCACCGCCGCAATCGCCCTGGCTGCCTGCAGCAGTGGCTCGGACACCGCCTCCTCGGGCAGTGCCGGGTCTGCGGGCAGCAATTCGGGCGAATCCGGCGATATCGTCCGGATCAATCTCGATCCGTATCCGTCCACCTATACGCCGCGGCCCAGCGGCACGACGCTGATCCGCGGCGCCACGGTGCTCGACGGGATCGGCGGACAGATCGAGAATGGCGACGTGCTGATCGAGAATGGCCGTATCGCCGCTGTCGGCACCGGTCTGGAAGCGCCGGACGGAGCGACCGTCATCGACGGCGCCGGCCGCTATGTCACGCCGGGCATCATCGATATCCACTCCCATCTGGGCGCCTATCCCTCGCCGGGCGTCAGCGCCCATTCCGACGGCAATGAGGCGACCGAGCCGGTGACGGCGGAAGTCTGGGTCGAGCACTCGGTCTGGCCGCAGGATCCCGGTTTCGAGCATGCGCTGGCCGGCGGTGTCACCACACTGCACGTCCTGCCCGGCTCGGCCAACCTGTTCGGCGGCCGCGGCATCACCCTGCGCAATGTGCCGGGGCGGACGGTGCAGGAGATGAAATTCCCCGGCGCGCCCTACACGCTGAAAATGGCCTGCGGCGAAAACCCGTCGCGCGTCTATGGCAATCGCGGCCGTTCGCCGGCCACCGATATGGGCAATATGGCCGGCTACCGAGCCTCCTGGATCGAGGCGTCGAACTATCGCGACAGCTGGCATGAATACTGGGAAGCGGCGGAGAATGGCGAGGATGTCGATCCGCCGACGCAGGATCTCGAACTCGACACGCTGATGGGCGTGCTGGAAGGCGAAATCCTGGTCCAGCAGCACTGCTACCGCGCCGACCAGATGGCCCAGATCATGGATATGGCCGAGGAGTTCGGCTACCAGGTCACGACCTTCCACCACGCTGTCGAGGCCTACAAGATCCCCGACCTGCTGGCCGAACACAATGTGTGTGCGGCCGTGTGGGCCGACTGGGGCGGCTTCAAGATGGAAGCCTATGACACGGTCCGCGAAAACCTGGCCATGACGCACGCCAACGGCGCCTGCGCCATGATCCACTCGGACGACGCCAACGGCATCCAGCGCCTCAACCAGGAAATCGCCAAGGCGCTCGCCGACGGCCGCCGTGCCGGTCTGGACATTTCCGAAGCCGAAGCCTGGGCCTGGGCGTCCTCGCGTCCGGCGCAGGCGCTGGGCATCGGCGACGAGACCGGTTCGCTGCAGGAAGGCTATCGCGCCGATGTGGTGCTGTGGTCCGGCAATCCCTTTTCCACCTACACGCGGGCCGACCAGGTCTGGATCGACGGTGCGCTGAGCTATGACCGCCGCAACAGCGATCTCCAGCCCGTCCGCGACTTCATGCTCGGCCAGCCCGGCGAAGGAGAGCAGTAATGAAACAGCTGATTTCAGTTCTGGCGGCCAGTGTGGCCCTCGCTGCACCGGCTGCCGCCCAGACCTATGCCGTGACCAATGGCCGGGTCGTCACCAATACCGATGCCGGCATTCTGGAGAATGCCACCGTGATCGTGCGTGACGGCGATATCGTCGCGGTCGGTGCGGGGGCGGAAATCCCCGAGGACGCCACCGTGATCGATGCGTCGGGCAACTGGGTCACGCCCGGCGTGTTTGCGGCCTTTTCCCAGCTCGGCCTGATCGAGGTCGCCCTGGAAGGCTCGACCACGGACGACAGCGCGGGCGAATCGCCCTTCTCCGTCGCCCTCGATGTTGCCGACGGGTTCAACCCGGCGGGCACCTATCTGGCGACCAACAGGATGGAAGGCGTCACGCGGGCGGCGATCTTCCCGTCCACCGGCCACAATATCTTCGCCGGCCAGGGCGCGCTGGTCGATACCAGCGGCGATGCCGGCTCGCTCTTCCAGGCCGGCAGCTTCGTCTTTGCCGACCTGTCCGAATCGGGCGCCGGCCGTGCCGGCGGATCCCGTCCGGCGGCCTGGGCCTTCCTGGAAGCCGCGCTGGCAGACGCCCGCGGCTATCCGGGGCGGTTCTCGGGCGATCATGAAGGCGATGCGCTGAACCGCTACGACGCGGCAGCCCTGCTGCCCGTAGCCCGCGGCCGGGTGCCGCTGGTCATGGCCGTCAACCGCGCGGCGGACATCCGCCGGGCGATCCGCTTCAAGGCCGACAATGCGCCGATCCAGCTGATCCTGGTCGGGGCGGCGGAAGGCTGGATGGTCGCCGAAGAGCTGGCCGACGCGGACATTCCGGTGATCGTCGACCCGCTGGAAGACCTGCCCTCTTCCTTCGATTCACTCGGCGCCTCGCTGCAGAACGCTGCGCGCCTGCAGGACGCCGGCGTGGATGTCGCCTATTCCACGGCCCCGACGGCAGACGGGTATTTCAACGCCCGCCTCGTGCCGCAGCACGCCGGCAATGCCGTTGCCAACGGTGTTCCCTGGGATGAAGCCTTCCGCGCCATCACGCTGACACCGGCGGAAATCTACGGCGTCGGCGACCGCTATGGCGCCCTCGCTCCGGGCTATGCCGGGGATGTCGTGGTGTGGGATGGCGATCCGCTGGAAGTGATGAGTGCACCGGTTGCAGTCCTCATCGACGGCGAGCCGACTGCGCTTGAATCGCGCCAGACTCAACTGCGCGACCGTTACATCAATATCACGGACGACACGCCATTCGCCTACAGACGCTAGGCTTTCGGCCCTGTTGCGTTGACACAACGAACGGTGTCCGTATTTTGCGCCCACCTGCGGCCGCGCCTTCACGGCGCGGCCGCTGTTCTTAGTGTGTCAAACAAAGGACGCCATGACGTTCGCTGAACTCGGACTGAGCCCGAAACTCCTCGAAGCGATTGAAGCTGCCGGGTATACCGACCCGACACCGATCCAGGCCGGCGCCATCCCGCCAGCCCTGGCCGGTCGCGATGTCCTTGGTATTGCCCAGACCGGTACGGGCAAGACCGCGTCCTTCACCCTGCCTCTGATCGAGCGGCTGTCGCGCGGCCGTGCCAAGGCGCGCATGCCGCGCTCGCTGATCATTGCGCCCACACGCGAGCTTGCGGCCCAGGTGGCGGAGAATTTCGAGACCTATTCGAAGGGTCAGAAACTCTCCATGGCGCTGTTGATCGGCGGCGTTGCCTTCGGGCCGCAGGAAGAGATCCTCAACAAGGGCGCCGACGTGCTGATCGCCACGCCGGGCCGCCTGCTCGACCATTTCGAGCGCGGCAAGCTGTTGATGAATGGCGTGCAGTTCCTCGTCGTCGACGAAGCCGACCGCATGCTGGACATGGGCTTCATCCCCGACCTCGAGCGCATCTTCAACATGGTGCCGCCGCGCCGCCAGGTGCTGTTCTTCTCGGCCACCATGCCGAAGGAGATCAAGAGCCTGGTCGACCGCTTCCTCAATAATCCCGAGCGGGTCGAGGTTGCCCGGCCCGCCACGACCGGCGCGAATATCCAGCAATATCTGGTGAAGGCCGCCTCCTCGGCCGCCAAGGACAAGCGCGCCGCCCTGCGTGCCGCGATGAACCGCGACGGCGTGAAGAACGGCATCATCTTCGCCAACCGCAAGCGCGATGTGGATATCGTCGCCCGCTCGCTGCAGCGCCACGGCTTCTCTGCCGCCCCGATCCACGGCGATCTGGACCAGTCCACGCGGACCGCGACGCTGGCCGGCTTCAAGTCCGGCGAACTGCGCTTCCTGGTGGCCTCCGACGTCGCTGCGCGCGGGCTCGACATTCCCGATGTCAGCCACGTCTTCAATTATGACGTACCGCACCATGCCGACGATTATGTCCACCGGATCGGCCGGACCGGCCGCGCCGGCAAGACCGGTGAAGCGATCACGATCACGACATCGGCCGACGACAAGTCGCTGAGCGCCGTTCTCAAGCTGATCCAGCAGGACGTGCCGGAATTGCCGGTGGAGGGCGTGAAGGCGTCGGCCCCGGACACCGATAAGCCGGCTCCCCGCAAGAGCCGCAGCACGCGTGGCGGCAGCAAGGCGTCTGAAAAGAAGGCTGAAAAGCCTGCTGAAAAGCCTGCCGAAAAGCCGGCGGAAAAGCCGGCTCGCGAGGACAGGCCGTCCGGCAACCGCCCCACCCGCGACAAGTCGCGCCGGCGCCAGGATCACGACGATAACCGCGTCGTCGGATTTGGCGACCATGTGCCCGACTTCATGACCTAGATTTGGCTGCGCGCTGCCGCCCCGGTATCCGCCGGGGCTGCGGCGGCCCACCCGCTGAAATCGTATGAAACGCCAGAACAATCTGCGTCGGCCTCATACGATATGAGCAATTTTTGCCTCTTCTTTTCCTTTCTCCCCTAGTCTTCCGATTGTCGCGGACGAAGAAGATCGTTCGCCAAGGGAAGGACGTATCTCGTGAACGGTCGATTGCTAGGCAAGGAAGGACGTGAGTTCGCGCACAAGGCGCTTGAGCTCATGGATCAGTTTGACGTCGCTCCAACGCCGGAAAACTATGCCGTCTGGATCTGCTTCGCGAGCGATACCAATCCGGAACTCTGTGAAACCCTTCGCACCCATATCGAGGCCGGCGAGGCCTTCAGCGAAACCGTCAACGCGGAACTTTTCGAACAGTATTTCCAGTGGAAGGCCATCCAGGATGCGATCCTGGAAAGCGGCAATCTGATGAGCCGCGAGCTCGGCGCCGTGAAGCAGTCGCTGGAAGCGGCCGAGCGCGACACTGTTGCCTATGGCAAGGCCCTGGAAGGCGCCACGCACGAACTCGTCGCCAGCCCGGATGCCGCCGGCATGAAGCGCCTGGTCGAATCGCTGGTCTCCGCCACAGCGCGCATGCAACGGCGCAGCCAGGCACTTGAAGACAAGCTGCAGGCGACGTCCAACGAAGTCACCAAGCTGAAGACCCATCTCGAACGGGTCCGCGAAGAAGCCATGACCGATGCCCTCACCGGCATTGCCAATCGCAAGCGTTTCGACGAAGCCCTGCGCCGGGCCCGCCGGGCCGCCGAATCCGACGGCACACCGATGAGCCTGATCCTGTGCGACATCGACTTCTTCAAGCGCTTCAACGACACCTGGGGTCACCAGACCGGTGACCAGATCATCCGCTTTGTGGCGGGCTGCCTGACCCGTCACTCGCTGGAACACCATGTGGTGGCCCGCTATGGTGGCGAGGAATTCGGTATCGTGATGCCGAACACCGACACCGCGACGGCCACAGAAATCGCGGAAAAGATCCGCAAGACGGTCGAATCCAAGAAACTGCTGCGCAAATCCACCAATGAGGATCTGGGCAATATCACGGTATCGCTGGGCATTGCCGGCTATCGCGACGGCGAGTCGATAGAGGAACTGATCGAGCGTTCGGACGCCAATCTCTACAAGTCCAAGACGGAAGGGCGGAACCGCTCGACCAGCGACGCGAGCACGGCGAGCCGGTCTGCGGCGGCCTGATCAAGCCGTTTCTCTGCCGGGAAAAGATGATGCCGCCTCGAGGGCGGCATTTTTCTTTGCGGTTCTATCCGTCGGCTGGCGGCTGGGTGGACCGGAAACTCGGCCGGGACGCCCAGGTGTCATGCAGGGCCACCAGTCGCGGCCGCCCCGACCGCCAGTCACACTCGGGATAGCGGAAATCCAGATAACCCAGCGCCACGGCCATGGTCAGCGGCCCCTGGGCGTGCGGATTATCCGCCTCGCCCATGCCCGCTTCCAGCTCGTCCAGCGCCCGCTGGATGCCGCGCTCGCGCCGGCCGATCCAGAAATCCGACCGGATGCCTTCATCGCGCACCATCTCGACCCGGCGCATGACCGTGAGATCCAGCAATCCGCTGCCCAGCGCTTCCAGGCGGCGGTCCGTCCAGTCGCGCGGCCAGGGCTCGCCGGCGCGCTCGGCGATGTAATCGGCAATGATGGCGCTCTCAGTCAGCGCCTGGCCGTCATCCATCAGCAGGCACGGCACGCGGCCCAGCGGATTGGCACTGAGAAGATCCGGATCGTCGTCGAACGGATGGGCCTCAACCTCCTCGATCGCATCGCCCAGCGCAAACTCGCGCACCATCACCCGGCATTTGCGCGAATAGGGCGAGGTCGAGGAGATGATCAGCTTCATGGGGTCAGGCGCTCACGGCCGGCACGATGGTGACACTTTCCCCGCAGCCGCAGGCATCGGTCTGGTTGGGGTTGTTGAACACGAATTTGGCGTGCAGCGGCGTCACTTCATAATCGATCTGTGTGCCCAGAAGGAAAAGCAGCGCCTTCGATTCCAGCACGATCTCCACACCCTTGTCCTCGACGCGCTCGTCCAGCGCCTCGGGCGCCTCGACATAGCCCATCTCGTATTCCATGCCGGCACAGCCGCCATTCTTCACGCCGACCCGCAGGAAGCCGGCGCCGCGATTGGCCATGATCTCCTTGACGCGCGCAGCAGCGGCATCGGTCAGGGTGACGGCCTTGGGTCTTTCGCGTCGGGTCATCGTGCTTCGCATCCAGTTGCGTCTAGAACATGTTCAGCGCCAGCCGCGCCTCGTCGGACATGCGGTCCGGCGTCCAGGGCGGTTCGAATGTCAGCTCGACCAGGGCGCGCTCGACCCCGTCGACCTTCTCCACGGCCTCCTGGACCCAGCCGGGCATCTCGCCCGCCACCGGACAGCCCGGCGCAGTCAGCGACATTTCCACCTTCAGGGTCCGGTCGTCTTCCAGATCGACCTTGTAGATCAGGCCGAGCTCGTAGATATCGACCGGGATTTCCGGATCATACACCGTCTTGAGCGCGGCGACGACATCATCGGTGATGCGCGCCAGCTCGTCCTGCGGAATCGCGCCGGCCGGCGGCGACACGGAAGCGGCCACCTCGGCCGGCGTGGCCGGTTTGGCGGGCGTCCGCGGCGCGGACAGATCGATCATGTCCCGGTCTGTAGTCTGTGTCATTTCAAAGCCTAGATGAGAAACTTGCGGGCCTTTTTCAATGCGTCGACAAACGCATCGGCCTCTTCGAACGTGTTGTAGAGCGCAAAGGAGGCGCGCGCCGTGGCGCTCAGCCCCAGACGGCGCATCAGCGGCTGGGCGCAGTGGTGGCCGGCCCGCACGGCCACGCCGTACTTGTCGAGAATCTGGGCGACATCGTGCGGATGTGCGCCCTCCATGTGGAAGGAGATGATGGCGCCCTTGTCCTGCGCCGTCCCGATCACGGTGAGACCGTCAATCTCCGCCAGCCCGGTCATCGCCCGGTCCATCAGCGCCCGCTCGTGCTCCATCACCGCCACGCGGTCATGGCGTTCCACCCAGCGGATCGCTGCGCCCAGGCCGATCACATCGGCAATCGCCGGCGTTCCCGCCTCGAACTTGTGCGGTACGTCGGCAAAGGTCACGCGGTCCTCGAACACGTCGGCGATCATCTCGCCGCCGCCCATATAGGGCGGCAGGCGGTCGAGCCAGTCGCCGCGGGCGTAGAGCGCGCCGGCACCTGACGGGCCGTAGAGTTTGTGACCGGTGAAGACGAAGAAGTCGCAGTCCAGCGCCTGCACATCGACCGCCAGATGCACCGCAGACTGCGAGCCGTCGAGCAGCAGCGGAATCTCTGCCACGCCCGGGATCGCCCGGATCCGGGCGATATCGTTGACCGTGCCCAGCACGTTGGACATGTGGGTGATCGCGATCAGGCGGGTCCGGTCATTAACCAGGCCTGCCAATTGTTCGTAATCGAGCTCACCGGCCTCTGTAACATCCGCCCATTTGAGGACGAAGCCGTTCTTTTCACTCAGCAATATCCACGGAACGATATTGGAGTGATGCTCCATCCGGCTGATGATTATTTCGTCGCCCGGGGCGAGCATCTGGCAGAAAGTGTGGGCAACAAGGTTAATCGCCTCGGTCGAGCCGCGGGTGAAAACGATCTCGTTCGCGCTCTTGGCATTGAGGAAACGGCGTACATCCTCGCGCGCGGCCTCGAAGGCCTCGGTCGTCTCGTTCGCCAGGGTGTGAAGGCCGCGGTGAACATTGGCGTAGGAGGCCCGGTAGACGCCCGCCACGCTCTCGATCACGAATTCCGGCTTCTGCGCCGAGGCCGCACTGTCCAGATAGACCAGCGGCCGGCCGTTGATCTCGCGTTGCAGGATCGGGAATTCGGCGCGGATGGCGTCGATGTTGAGGCTGGCGGGAATATTCTTGTGGACTGTCATGCGGCCCCTCCAGCCGGCAAACATCCCCTTCTCCCCGCGGGAGAAGGTGCCCGAAGGGCGGATGAGGGGGAAATCCCGGTGGCCGCGCTGAAAGTTCGAAGGGCGATGTCTTCCCCCTCTCCCTCAATCCCTCTCCCCTGGGAGAGGGAGGTCAAGCGCGAGACCACGACTGAAACGATCCTATCGGTCACGACAGCGCCTCCAGCCGGTTGCGCAGTTCGCCCTTCAGGGTCTCGCGCAGGCTTTCATCGGCAATGCCGTCCAGCGGCTCGGCCAGGAAGCTCTCGATCAGCAGTGCCCGTGCCTTCGGCGCCGGCAGGCCGCGCTGGCGCATGTAGAACAGCGCCGTCTCGTCGATCGCGCCCAGCGCATTGCCGTGCGCGCACTGCACGTCATCGGCATAGATTTCCAGTTCCGGCTTGGCGTCGATCTCGGCGCGGTCGTCCAGCATCAGCGCCCGGTGCGTCATGCGCGCATCGGTCTGCTGGGCGGCACGGTCGACGATGAACTTGCCCTGGAAGACACCATGGCCGTGCGAGGCCGCAGCGCCCTTCACCAGCTGGCGCGTCTGGCCGCCCGGCCCCGTGTGGTGCACGACCGTCGTCGTGTCCGCATGGTGTTTGGCGTCGAGCAGATAGACCCCGCCCAGATCCACTTGCGAGCCCTCGCCCGGATGCGTGATATGCGTCTCGATCCGCGAGAGCTTGGCGCCGAAATCCAGCGTGCGCTGATTGAGGGCCGCGCCCGGTGCCAGCACGATCTCGGCCGACGACACGAAGACACCGTCCGGCGCATCGGCGGCAATGCACACACGGTCGAGCCGCGCGCCCGCTTCCAGCGTGATTTTCAGATGCCAGTTGCCCAGCGCCCCGGCTTCGGCCCGGTAGTGCTCGACCAGCGTCACCGCGTGGCCGGCCGGCACGGTGATTTCCGCATCGGCCGCGCTGGCACCCGGCTTCGCCGTCAGCGTCAGGTTCAGCCGTGCCCCGTCATCCGGGCGCAGGACCGCCGCTTCGAGCCCGTCGACGACAAGCTCGCCGGCAGCAGACACGTCATTGGCGGCGCGCCGCAGGTCCGACCATTTCCACAACTCGTTGCGCTTGGTCGGCAGGCCCTGTTCGCGGATGGCCTCGCGCAGTTG
>PANX01000043.1 GCA_002707795.1 Maricaulis sp. | reverse complement strand
TGGGCCTCGCTCTGCGCCTGTGCGAGGCGGAACTGGCGCCCGAAACCCTGCAGGCTGCGGGACGGGCCTGGGGGCTCACCGGGCTGCTGCGGGCCTTCCCGGTACGCGCGAAGATCGGACGCGCACCTGTGGGCGGTGACGATTTGTCGGACGCGGGCGCGACGCCGGCCATGCTGGCGCAGGGCCTGGGCGAGGAGAAGGTGAGGCGTGCCGTGATCCCGGTGCGCCGCGCTGCAGAACAGGCGCTGGCCGATCTCAAGGCCGCCGGAGCCTTGCCCGCAGCGGCGCTGCCGGCCACCGGTTATGCGGTCCTTGCGCGGGGATATCTGGATACCTTGCCGGATAATCCCTACCTGATCGCACCGGAGCGGCCGCTTCTGCCGCGGCAATTGCGCCTGACCTGGCTGTCCCTGACGGGACGGTGACATTTCCGGCTGCAGCACTAGAGTTGAAGCGGCGCACGGGATGGCCCATCACGGTCGCGCTGAATCGAGAACAACGGAGAAGACGACATGTTTCACGCCCTCATCACCGGTGCCAATCGCGGTCTCGGCCTCGAGCACGCCCGGCAATTGCTGGAGCGGGGCTGGCATGTCACGGCAGCAGTGCGCGATCCGGATGCTGCCAGCGAGCTGAAGGCGCTGCCGCAGGGCGAGGGCAAGCTCGATGTGGTGGCTTAGACGCGACCGATTTCGAATCGCCGAAACGGCTGGCCGCCCAGATCGACGGTCCGATTGACCTCCTCTTCGCCAATGCCGGGATGATGTCGCCGGAAACGCGCAACTTCGGTGCCGCGGCCGGTGACGCCATGGCGCTGGAATTCCGGGTCAATGCGATCGCACCGCTGGCCCTCGTCGAGGCGTTTGCCGACAAGGTAGCCGCTTCGGAGATGAAGGTCGTCGCGCTGCAATCCTCGCGCATGGGCTCTATCGCCGACAACGGCTCCGGTGGTGGCTATGGCTATCGCGGGTCCAAGGCGGCACTGAACGCCATCGGTAAGTCGCTGAGCCTGGACCTCGCCGATCGGGGCATTGTCGTCCTGATCCTGCACCCGGGCTGGGTGCGTACCGACATGGGCGGTCCGAACGGCCAGCTGACGGTGCAGGAAAGCGTGGAAGGCCAGCTGGACCTGATCGCCCGCGCCTATGGCAATCCGGCGATGTCCGGCCGCTTTTTCCACGTCTCCGGCCAGGACCTGCCCTGGTAGGGCAGGTCCGGCGGAGGGATTACGGCTGCTCGCCGATATGCTCGGCGAGGAAGGTCTCCAGGGCGCCATAGACCTCCCGGCGCATCTGTGTGCTCGTCAGCCAGTGGTCACCGTTGTCGACGGCCACAAGTTCCACATCCTTGTGCTCCCGGCGCAGGGCCCGCTGCATGATCTGGCTTTGCGAGAAGGGCACGACACTGTCGTCCCGGCCATGGATCAGCAGGATGGGGGCCTGGGCATTTTCGGCGAAATTGGCGGGCGAGATGGCCCGCATGGCGTCTGCGAGGGATTGGTCGCCTTCGCCGGTAAAGCGATCGGCCGATCCCGCGCCGAGCCAGTGGCGGCGGCCATAGCGGTTCTCGACGAGTTCGATGAGTTCCTCGACATCGCTGACGCCCGCAATGGCGACGGCACAGCGATACAGGTCTGGCGTGAAGACGGCACCCGCCAGCGCGGCATAACCGCCATAGGAGCCCCCCACGATGCAGACCCGCGCCGGGTCGGCAATCCCGGCTGTGGTCAGGGCTGCCACCGCGTCGGAAAGGTCGTGCTGCATCACGCCCGTGCCCCACTCGCCATGGCCCGCGAATTCCCAGGCATCGCCATAGCCGCCGGAGCCGCGGAAGTTCGGCTGGATGACGGCGTAGCCGCGTGATGCCAGGAAATGGGCGAGCGGATCAAATCCGCCCGTGTCGCGCGTTGCCGGCCCGCCGTGCGGCAGAAGGACAGTGGGGAAGGGACCTTCGCCTTCGGGGACGGTCAGATACGCCTCGATCCGGGTTCCGTCACGCGCCGGATAGGTGATGTGCTGGCGCGGCCGCAGGCTGCCGGCCGGCAGGCCCGCGTGGGTCTCGGCGAGCGGGTGGATGGCCGGCGTTACCGTATCGAAGAGATAGTAGACCGGGGCCTGGGCTTCCGACTGGGTGACAAACAGGATACGCGAGAGATCGCGCGACCAGCTGACGATCGCCGGGTTCTGGCCGGCCGCGGCCTGGTCCAGAATGGCCTGGATTTCCGCGAACCGGGGATCGAACCATTCGACGCGCGGCAAGGCCTCATCCCAGCTCACGCCGAGCACCTGCTGCGTGTAGGGATCGGAGATCACGCCGGTGATGTCGAATTCAGGGTGCTCGAAGATCGCGCCGGTTATCTCGCCGGTTTCCAGAGAGAAGGCGTAAAGTCCGCGGCGCCCGGATTCGTTGGTGAAGGTTGTGGTGACGGCAAAGCGGCCGTCCGGCATTTCTCCGGCCAGACCGACACTCGGACGTTCGACGCCGGTCTGCTCGGAAATGATACGCCAGCCAGACCCGTCGGGAACGCGGATGGTTTCGCGCTGGACCTCGCTCGCGTAGTCGATACGGGCCAGCACTTCGCCATTCGCTCCCACCTGCCAGTCGCGCGTCCAGCGGCTGCCGCGGAAGGCGATGCGGGAACTGCCGGACCGGGGGTCCACCGACATGAGGTTGATGTCGAAATTCTGGTCCAGCAGCGGCACGAAGACCCGGCCCTCATCGGCATCCAGGCCAACAACACGGCCACCGCTGAAATTGATCGCGGCCCGGCGGACATTGCGCAGCAATTGCCGGCTCGACAGGCCGTCCTCGGTGTCGATGGCCACGATGGCGCTGAAGTCGAGCGTCCCGCGCAGGCCGAGATAGGCAGTGACGTCGCTCGCCATGAGCAGCAGCATGCGGTCGTCAGCCCAGCGAAGATCGATGGGTCGAACTTCCGACACATCGACCGACTGGCCTTGCTGGTCGACCAGGTCGTGAACAACCAGGGTCAGGCGTCCGTCCGTCTCGGTCGTGAAGGCCAGATGGCGTCCGTCGGGTGAAAGCTCGGCCAGGCGCATGTGCGGTTCCTGGACAAAGGCTTCAAGCGGTTGTGCCAGAGCACCGCTGCTGCTGGCGGCCAACAAAACGGCAATCCACAAAAAAAGACGCATGCAACGCATCGGCAATCCCCTCTGTCCCGGCCGGGAGTTCACGACAGGGGGGCAGGCAATACAACCTTTATGTGTAGCTTTGTGCACAAGACGCCGAGGCTGGCTCAGCCCGCTTCGCTGTCGCGGATCCAGCCGGCCAGGTCGTACAGGGCGCGGGCGCTGAGGGCCATCTTGCGGGCCGGGGTCTTGGCCTTGCCCTTGATGCGGTTTCCGTCGGCATCGTGGGTCGGCTGGGTGATGGGCGGGAAGAGGCCGAAATTGACATTCATCGGCTGGAACGAACCCTTGCCGCCATCCAGATGACCGCCGGTCACGTGCGCGATGAGGGCGCCCAGCGCGGTGGTCGCGGGCGGTGCATCGAGCTGACGTCCGTGTCGCATAGCGGCAGCATAACGCCCCGCCAGCAGCCCCATAGCGGCACTCTCCACATACCCTTCCACGCCGATCAGCTGGCCGGCGAAGCGCAGGCGCGGCTGCGACTTGAGACGCAGCTGGCTGTCGAGCAGTTTGGGCGAGTTGAGGAAGGTGTTGCGGTGGATACCGCCGAGGCGCGCGAACTGGGCCTCTTCCAGGCCGGGGATCATGCGGAAGATGTCGGTCTGGGCGCCGTATTTCATCTTGGTCTGGAAGCCGACCATGTTGAACAGCGTGCCCAGTGCGTTGTCCTGGCGCAGCTGGACGATGGCCCAGGGTTTCACGGTGGGATTGTGCGGATTGGTCAGCCCGACCGGTTTCATCGGCCCGTGGCGCAGCGTCTCGCGGCCGCGTTCGGCCATCACCTCGATCGGCAGGCAGCCGTCGAAATAGGGCGTGTCGGCTTCCCACTCCTTGAACTCGGTCTTCGGCGCGGCCAGCAGCGCGTCGATGAAGGCCTCGTACTGCTCCTTGTCCATCGGGCAGTTGAGATAGGCTTTCTTCTCCGCCTCCGTCTCGCCCTTGTCATAGCGCGACTGGAACCAGGCCTTCTCCAGGCTGATGCTTTCGCGGTGGATCACCGGCGCGATGGCGTCGAAAAAGGCGAGCTCGCCTTCGCCGGTCTCCTCCAGGATCGCCTTGGACAGGCTGTCCGAGGTGAGGGGGCCGGTGGCGATGATCACACTGTCCCAGTCTTCCGGCGGCAGGCCTTCGATCTCGCCGCGTTCGATGGTGACCAGCGGATGCTCGCTCAGGCGTTTCGTGACGGCCTGGGAGAAGGCGTCGCGATCGACCGCCAGTGCGCCGCCGGCGGGCAGGCGGTTATTGTCGCCCTCTTCCATGATGATCGAGCCGAGACGCCGCATCTCCTCGTGCAGCAGACCGACCGCATTGGTGCGGTGATCGTCCGAGCGGAAGGAGTTGGAGCAGACCAGTTCGGCCAGCCCGTCGGTCTTGTGGGCGTCGGTTTCCTTCACGCCGCGCATCTCGTGCAGGATGACGGGGACGCCCTGGCGGACGAGCTGCCAGGTGGCTTCGGAGCCGGCCATGCCGCCGCCGACGACGTGTACGGGTTTCATCGCTTGATCGGTCATGCGCGGCATATCGAGCGCGCACCGCACGAAGTCAATGGGGCGGGGTAGCTGGGCGGTTGACGCCGCCCTCGTCTCGCGCCTAACTCGTCAGAAGCGAGGGGATACGCGATGCAATTGAAACTTGCGGCGCTGGCGGCCGTTGCCTGTCTGTGGTTGGTCGCCGAAGGTGCAAGCGCACAGGACCTGCCGAGTTCTGTGACAGGCCCCTATGTCGAGTATCAGCGCGCGCTGGAGACGGGCGATGAAGCGGCGGCCTATGACGCTGCACGGCGGGCGTTCGAGGCCGGCGAGGCGGAACGCATCGATCGCGAGACGCTGGGCCTGCTGGCGGAAAATTTCGGAGCTGCGGCAGCCGCACTGGGTAATTTCGAACGGGCTTATGAAATCTGGCGGGATGCGGCGCGGCTGGGCGAACGGGCCGGCATTGAGCCGGCCGACCAGGCCTGGCGCGAATTCAACACGGCGCGGGCGGCGTATCGGTCCGGGCAGACACGCGATGCCCGGCGGTTCGCCGACGATGCGCTCGAAAACCTGGAGCTTGCCCGTGAAGCCGGCGGAACCTACCCGGCGTTTGTTGGCGATCTGGCGGTTCTGGGCGCGCAGCTTTCGGCCGAGGCCGGGCGTTGGGCAAAGGCGAGAAACCGCGCGGGGGCTGCGCTGCTGGTGTTTGCGCAGAGCGGGCGGGAGCCCGACGGGCTTTACGCGCAAGCCTATTACATCGCCGCCATCGCCCGGTTCGTTGTCGAACGGGACAAGGACGCAGCGCTCTACCATTCGATGATGGCCGAGTTCATCCTGTCCTCGCTTCCTGACGAGGGGCCGGCTCTGGCGCTGGCCCGATCGGTTCGAACGATTGCGGCGGACGACACTGAAGAGCAACGCCTCGCTGTTGCTGAGCGGCTCAGGGCCGATCCGCTCTATCAGGCTCGCTACGCGCGCTGGGAGGAGCCGCCGGAAGCCAGTGAGGCGGACGGATATGTCGACGTCGTTCTGCTGGAACGGCACGAGCCGGAGTTTCCCTACCGCGCAGCTAACCGCGGACTGCAGGGTATTGTGTCGGTTTCCTTCGATATCGATGAAGGCGGGCGTGTCGTCGACCCCCGCGTGGTCGAGGGCATGCCGACCGGAGCGTTCGACCAGGCCGGCCTGGCCGCAATGCGTGGCTGGCGTTTCGAACCCGCGCTGCAGGATGGCGAGCCGGTCTACAGGGAAGACTATGTCACCTCATTCGTGTTCTGGCTGTCGAACTAGCCTTTGCGGCCGGCCGGCATTGGATGGCGCCGCATATTGTGGATGAAGAGGAGCCGCGCATGAGATCAACAGCGTTAGTGATCGCCGCCGCGGCGTCGCTTTTTGCAGCATCAGCAGGTGCACAGGACCTGCCGCGTTCTGTGACAGGCCCCTATGTCGAGTACCAGCGCGCGCTGGAAGCCGGTGACGGGGCGGGGGCCTTTGACGCCGCACGGCGGGCGTTTGAGGCGGGCGAGGCGGAGCGTATCGGGCATGAGACGCTGGGCCTGCTGGCGGAAAATCTGGGAATGGCGGCTTTCGCGCTCGGCGATCATGACGCGGCCTACCGAGCCTGGCGGGAAGCGGCGGAGCTGGGCGAGCGCAGCGGACTGGCCGGCACCCAGCTGGCCTGGCGCTGGTATAATGCCGCCCTGGGGGCCCAGCAGCTTGACCATGTCCGCAACGCCTATCATTGCTCGAGAGAGGCGGTCGAGGCGTTGCCGGCGCTTGATGCCATGACGGAAGAGGCGCTGATCTTTGCCCCGGACGCCTATTTTCTACATGCGCAGATGACCATGAGCTCGGGCCGCATGCGGGGCGCTTATGCACCGGCCGAGGGGTTTGTCGCTCTGCGGCGTTCGCGGGGAACGGACCTGGAAGCGAGCGACGCGACGGCGCATTTCATTGCCGGCGTGTCCCGGCTGTTTCGCGGCGACAATGTCGAGGCGGCATTTCATCTCCACATGACGGCGGACATTGCGGACAGCCAGGAAGATGCCCCGGACTGGCTGAAGGACGTGCAGCTGGACGCCCGCGCGCTGGAGGACCTCGCGCGGGGACGGGCGCGCGACGATGTTGCCCAGGTCGATGAACGCTTGCAGACCGAGCCGCTTTATCAGGCCCGCCATGCGCCCGGCATGGATGATGAAGAGCGTGATCTGCCGCCGGGGATGGTCGATGCCGTACCGATCGAGCGCAATGAGCCGCGCTATCCGCGCAGCGCGGCGATCAATGGGCAGGAGGGCGTTGTTGTCGTCGAGTTTTCCATCGACGAGACCGGACGCGCCGTCGACGGCTTCGTTCGCACCGCGATACCCAGCGAGGTGTTCGACGAGGAAAGCCTGAGCGCCCTCGAAAACTGGCGGTACGAGCCGGCAATGCAGGACGGTGTGCCGGTCCGCCGGGACGGTGTGATTGTCAGCTTCACCTTCATGCTGCGCTGATCGGCCCGAACCGAAGCCACCACCGCATCACTCCCCCGCATCCTCGCCATTCTCGCCCGGTTTGAGCACGTCGCCGATCCGGTCGCGGACGCGTTCCAAGGGGGTGTCGCCGGGGATGGGGCCGTCGGAGCAGACGGCCTGGAGCGCGGCCCATTCGGTCTCGTTGAGCGCTGGCTCGCCGGACCAACCGATCTGCCCGGCGGCGGCGCGGGCCCGTTCGGCGCGGGCGCGGGTGTCGGGACGAGTGCGCAGCACGCTGCTCAGCCAGCGCTCATTGCTGCCGTCACCTGCTTCTGCGGAGGGCTCTGAAACATCCTCGGCCGGCAGATCGGTGTTGGCACCCGTATCCTCGCCCGTGTCGTCACTTTCGGCCTCTGCGTCGTCGCCCTCGGCCTCGGTCTCGCCCTCCAGCACCGCCTGCATGCGCTCGAAGAAGTCGGCGAGGCCGTGCGGGTTCATGTCGGCGGCGACGAGGTATTGCAGCGCATAATCGTCGGCTTCACTTTCCGCGCCGCGGGTATGGCGCAGGCTTTCCAGCGTGGCGCCGGTGCGGGCGATTTCCTGGCCGGCGCCCGAACCGCCGCCGATCAGGAGTTCCAGCAGCACGCCGAACCCCATCTCGCGCAATTGCGCCGCCATGACATGGCGTTGGGCGACATGGGCGGCCTCGTGGGCCAGCACGCCGGCCAGTTCGTCCGGGCTTTCCATCTCGTCGATCAGCTCGTCGGTGACCAGGATGCGGCCGCCGGGCAGGGCAAAGGCGTTGGGGAAGCCGGCATCGACGATGCGCAGGCGAAACTCGAAGGGCGAGCCGGAGACGGCATGGAGCCGGGAGCCCAGGCTGTCGAGCGCGGCGCGGGCTTCCTCGCCGGTTTCGCATTCGTCGGTGAACCAGGTCACCATCTGGTTGGTCTGCTCGCCCATGCGGCGTTCCACATCCAGCGGTACGGCGTGGGCGAGGGGGCGCGACAGGAGGGGCAGGCCGACAAACAGGAAGGCCAGGCTGGCGACGGCGATGCCGGTGAGCGCCGCGCCCAGGATCAGCGTGCCGCGCCGCGTCCGGCCGGGCGCGAAGAGCCGCGGGAGCCAGGTGCGCAGCGCGTCCCGGTCGCCCGGAGCGATCCACAGCCGGGCATCGGACCCCTTTTCGCTGATGACGGCGGCGCCGTCCGGCCGGTCGGGCAGGCGACGGAGTTCCGGGACCGGCCAGCGCACGGCGATGCCCTCGCCGTCGAGGGCGAGGGTGTCTGCATCGAGCGTCACCGTTACAGCGTGAAGACGGGCGCTCTCGCCGTCGGCATAGGTGCCGGCCAGGGCCGGGCGGGCGGTTGTGTGCGTACTAGATGACATTGCCGATATCGAATGCGTCCGCCAGTCCTTCGCCGGCCCTGGGTCCGCGATCGGCATTCTGGCGCACGGCCTCGATGTCGATCTCGCCCTCGGCCTCCAGGCGTTTGAAGATATAGCGCCACAGGCGCAGCTGGGCGACGGGCAGGCCGAAACCCAGGGTCAGGGCGATGATCAGGAAGTTGGTGACATAGATCCAGCCCAGGCTGAGCGATCTGGCATCGAGGCGGAAGGTCAGGCCTTCCAGACCCAGGATTTGCGCCTTGCGCCGCATCACCGCAGCGGCATAGGGCAGGCTCGCCAGGCCGACAAAGAGGACATAGACCAGTGCCAGGCCGTAGATCTTGGCGATCATCATGGCATCGGGAATGGGCGGCGTGTCGCCGATATTCTCGAAGCCGCCGAACAGCAGATACATATAGGCCCAGATGAAACCCACATAGCCAACGACGCCGGCAATCCAGGCAAGCGCGAAGGTGGGGTAGAGCGGTCCGGCCAGACCCTCGTCTTCCTGCAGGATCCGGAACCGGCGGTCGCCGTAGAAGGTCTCGCGCCACAGGCGGCGGGTCAGACGCATCTCGGCCGCCGGGGCGTACCAGCCCAGCGTGATCCCGGTCAGCAGGCCATAACCCACCGAGGCCCAGGCATAGGTATTCGCCGAGCCGGCCTGGCCGAAGCGGATGCCGCGCCAGGTGGTGCGGCTCAGCCGGTAGCGGCGTGCGATCCAGACGGCGAGGCCGAGCAGCCAGGAAAAGAAGATCAGGATGGGGATGTAGGCGAGGCCGAAGACCAGCATCACGGTTTCCGGCGGCAGCAGAAGCTGGGCCGCGAAGAACACGCCGTAGATGGGCAGGAAGACCAGCAGCATCACCACGATGAAGGAGCGGAACAGCTCCCAGCCCGAGCCGGTATATTCCATCGGCGTGCCGTTGATCGTGGTGGTCGACCAGAGATAGCGCCGCACCCGTGTGCGGCCCCAGAAGCGCCACAGGGTCAGGGTGACGATGTTCAGGAGCGCGTTCAGGAGGGTAATCGGCAGGATGCCGCCGATCGTGCCGCTCTGGGCAAAGACCAGGCGTTCGCCGCCGTTGCCGGCCGGTTCGCTGGCAGGTGTGGCCGGTTCAGCGGGCCCGTTCTCGTCGGGCACATTGCTGCCGCTGGCGGGCGTGGGCTCGTCTGTCATGGATATTCCCCCTGGATCGATCGGAAAATCGCGGTCCCCGGCCGGAGGTTATCCGGCCAACATGACGCGTCAATTTCAAAATGGGTGAAGAGGTTAAGGCAACTTCACGTCGAGCGGGCCGTGTGAGGCGGTGCTGTACAAGACAGTGCAGGCCCGGTGCCCTTTTGCGCCGAACTGCGCTAGATCGGTCGTCCTGCCAACCTGGTCTTTCGAGCTGTCCATGCCGTCCCCGTCTCCCGTCCCCGTCCTGCGCAGCGTGTTTGCCGCCTATGCCTTCTTCCTGGTGCACTGGCGCAAGATCCTGATTGCGGCGATCCCCTACACGGCGGCCTATGCGGCGCAACTCGCCCTGATGCCGATGACGGCTGCCAGCAGCGAGCCGTCGGCGCTGGACCTGGTCGTGGCATTGCTGTCGCTGGCGACCGTCGTGGCCAGCGTGGCGCTCTCGGCAGCGTCGCTGCGCCTGGCCGTGCGCGGCGAGATGCCCGGCTGGCTGGGCCTGCAGCTGGGCCATGAGGAATTGCGGGTCTTCGCGGTCTACATCCTGATCAGCCTCCTGATCGTGATCGTCTTCGTGCTGGTCTTCCTGTTCTGGGGCACGCTGTTCGGGACGGTGACCATGGGGGCGCTGGAGCGCGCCGGGATCGACCCGGAAGCGTCCGGCTTCGATGTCGCGGGTGCGACGCAATACATGGGCGCGTCGGACTGGGTCGTCGTCATCGCGGCCGGTCTTGCCGGTCTTGCCATCGTGACCTGGCTGTCGGCACGCCTCGTGCTGGCCCTGCCGGCGACGATCGCGTCGAAGCGCATCCAGGTGATGAAGGCCTGGCCGCTGAGCGATGGCAATGGCTGGCGGATCGCGGCCGCCCTGGTGCTGGCCGGTCTGCCGCTGACCGTGTGCGAACTGGCGCTCTACGAACTCCTCAGCACCGTGCTGGGTCATCGCCTGATCGACGTGTCGGCACTGATTTCGGCCGACCTGTCCGGCACGCCCGGTGTAGCGCGGGCGCGCGAATACGGGCTCTGGCTCGGCCTGTTCGCGGCGGTGAATTACCCGGTGATGTCGGGGCTCTACGCCTATCTCTACCAGAAGCGCACCCGCACGCCGGCAGCTTAGGTCATTGCCTCCGGGACAATGGCGGGCGTTTTCCCTCTGGCCTGTCCCCTGCGATCCGTCATGATGGCAGGGGACAGGGAAGCGGCCAGCAGGGGGCCTTCATGACCGTACGATCATTCGATATCGGCAATGCCATCTTCCATTTCTTCAAGCGCTTCGGCGAGAATCCCGGCGGCGCGCTGTGGATCATGATCTGCCAGACCGTGCTGGTGGGGCTGCTCGCCGCGGCGGGCGTGGCCCTGTTCGTGCCTGTCTGGGACAATCTCTCCCAGCTCATCATTCTCGACGACGCCGGACAGCTCAGCGACGAAGAGGCCGTGCGCCGCGTCTTCGGCATGCTGATGCCGATCATGGGCTTCATGCCGTTCATCGCGCTGGCAGGGATCGCGCTGGCGCTGATGAGCCAGGCGGCCTGGCTGCGTTTTCTCACCCGCGGCGAGGTCAAGCCGGGCCTGCCCTTCCGCCTGGGCGGCGACGAGTTCCGCCTGCTGGGCGTGAACCTGCTCTACTGGGTCCTGGGCGTGGTGATCTATTTCGGCTTCATGACCTTTTTCGCGATCTCGGTCGTCGGGGCCGGTGTGGCGGCCGGCGGGCGGGACGCGAACGTCTTCACCGGCGCGGCCGGCGGTCTGATTGTCGCGCTCATCGTGCTGGTGCTGCTGATCGCGGTGCTGGTGATCGCGGTGCGCATGGCCTGCGCGCCGGCGCTGACGGTGCACCAGTCGCGCTTCCGCTTCTTCGAGAGCTGGACAGCGACGCGCGGTGTCTTCTGGCACATGCTGGTCTCCTATATCGCGGTGGCGGTGATGGCCTTCATCCTGTCCTCCATCATCGGCGGCTTCATCCAGCTGGCTTTCCTCGGCGCGCTCTGGCCGGTGCTGATGGAATTCATCACGCTCGAGGCGTCGGGCGCCAAGGCCGACCCGCAGCAGGTGATCGACGCAATCTCGAACATCTTCGCCAATCCGGTCACGATGGGCATGATCGGGCTGGGCTTCGTGCTCAGCTATTTCATGCAGATTGTCTGGGAAGGCATGTGGCACGGCGTGGCGGCGTATAATGCCCAGCGTGTCGGCGAGGAGGGCAGCGCGGACGATCGTACCGTACTCGAGCGCGATCACCCGATGGGCGCCTCGCCCCGCGAAGGCTAGCGGCCGAGGGTTTGCGCTGATAGATTGTTTTCCGGAATCATTCTCGCTCAGGATGTCCGGAGCTGACAGCGTGACCTCGAAGGCCTTCAACCCGTTTGCCGCCGCGTTCTACGGCCCCTTGCAGATGGTGCGCCGGCCTGTGGCGGCGGCCCTTCTGTTCCTGGCCAGTGCTCTGCTCGCAACGCTGCTGGCTGGCGGGGTGTTCACCGTCTACGGCGCATCCGGCCTCGCAGAATCCGGCCTCCCGCAGCGGATGGAAGACCTGCGCGTGGCCGATACCGCCATCGCGCTGTGCCTGATCCTGGCTGTGTGGGCGGGCTATATCTCGATCAGCGCGGCCTGGCTGCGGTTTCTGGTTCGCGGAGAGGTCCACGCCTTTCCCTTCCGGCTGGGCGCCGATGAAGGGCGGCTGACGCTGAGCCTGATTGTCCACGCGCTGATCCTGGGGGCTGTCCTGATCGTCGCCGCTCTGTCGATGTGGGCAATGATCTCTCTGGTCGAGTTCACATCGGGCATTGCGCTTCCTGACGCCGCCGCCAGTGCGGTCCTGCTGGCGGTGTTCGCCTGGGTGAGTGTCAGGCTGTGGGCCCTGCCGGCGCTCACCATCCGTGACACGCGTGTCTGGGGGACAGATGTCTGGCCTGTGACGCGGGGCATTTTCTGGCCCGCCCTGCTCGCGCTGGTGATTGTCGCTGCCATGACCGAGCTCGCGCCGTTCAGCAGCGTCACCAAGCGGTTCGACCTGATCGGGCCGAGCGATCTGGGCGCGGTCACCGTGCTCTGGGTGTCGCCGGATTCGGCCGGCATGCTGCGATGGGCCCTGATGATCGTCTTCTCGCTCGCCGCCAGCATCGTCTCATACGGCTATTCCGCCTACATCGCGCGCTGGGATGCGCTGCAGGAGCGCGAGCCGGTGGCTGACGATGCGCTCTTGCGTATGCGCGACGTCGCGGCATCCTGATCCCGGCCGCCGCGGGCGGCGTGGCGGCAGGATGCGAGGCAAAGCGGAATGACAGACACCGAACGGTCCGGTCCTTCCGGCAGCACGGCAGACGGTGATGCGGACGGCCCGCAGAAGCTGGAAGCCCTGTTCAACGAACTCGCCGCCGCCGCCGACGGCACCTCCATTACGCTGGGCGAAATCCTCGACGCGCTGGAGAAGCGCTCCTTCGGGCCGCTCCTCCTTCTGCCGACCCTGGTCTCGATCATGCCCGTCATCGGCATGCTGCCGGGGGTCACCTGGGCGATGTCCGGGCTGACCCTGCTGATCTCGCTGCACTTCCTCGCCAACTCCCGCCGCCTCTGGCTGCCACAGCGTGTCCGGCGGTTCGAGGTCTCCGCCAACGCCTTCCGGCGCGGTGTCGACTGGGTGCGGCCCTGGCTGCGCCGGGTCGACCAGGTGATCGAGCCGCGCTTTCACATCCTGTTCGACTGGCCCTGGACGATGGGGTTCGCCGCGCTGTGCGTGGTGATGTCGCTGGCCATGTTCGCCGCGTCGATCGTGCCGGGCGGCGTGGTCATACCCGCCCTGGGCATTGTCATCATGGCCGCTGGCCTGACCGTGCGCGACGGTCTCGTCCTGGTGCTGGGCGCCGTCGCCTCGGCCAGCGCCCTGTGGGCGGTCTGGCTGATCGTCAACTAGGCGTACCGGCACAGCGCGGCGTCAGGCCGTATCTTCGGCCCCGGCGGCCGGCAGCAGGTCCTCCAGAAAGAAGGCCGACAGGGCATGGCGTCCCTCCAGGCCCGCCTTGCGATAGAGCGCACGCGCCTGTTCGCGCACGGTCCGCTCGCTGGTGGCGCGCAGGGTGGCGATCTCCTTCAGGCTCAGACCCTTGAGCAGGAACAGGCCGATCTCGCACTCCGCCGCGGTCAGGTGCCAGCGCTCGAACTGCTGCAGGATGGCGTCGCCCAGGCCGCGCACGAGTGCCCGGTTCTCCGCGCGCCAGCGGTCGGCCTCGGCCTGCGCCGCAGCGAGATCCAGCCGCGCCTTGCCGACCCGCCGCCACAGGATCGCCGCGCCGGCCGCCGCGGCAATGAGCACCAGCGATTCCACAGCCAGGTGCAGCAGGCTCGCGCCTTCGCCGCGGTCGGTCACCAGATCGCCGGCAATCAGCACGGCGATGAGGGCGAAGAGTGCGGCCGCGCCATGCGTGCGGCGGTTCGCGCCGTGATCCTCTTGCATGGTGAATACTCCTGCTGGGCAAGGCCTGGCGGGCCCCGTCTGTCGGATGACGTATGGCGGCCGCGGGTGCGGCGCGCGACATCGGTGTCCAGTTAAGACGCGGAGACCGGCAATGGACAAGCATGACACAAGGGCGCAGGCCGCAGACGCGGAGGGACGCGCGACCGGGCAGGTTCGGGTCTGGGACCCGCTGGTCCGGATCGGCCACTGGCTTCTGGTGGCGGCCTTCTTCACCGCCTATATCGCCGGCGACGATGCCCAGACGGTGCATGTGTGGGCCGGCTATACGGTCGCTGCAATCATTGCCTGGCGGATCGTCTGGGGCGTGGTGGGCAGCCGGCATGCGCGCTTCACCGATTTCGTGCGGGGACCGGGCGCAGCCTTCGCCTATCTGCGCGGCATGGCGAGCGGCAAGGCGCGCCGCCATCTCGGGCACAATCCCGCGGGCGGCCTGATGATCCTGGCCCTGATCGCCAGCCTGGCGGGCACGACGCTGACCGGCATGTCGCTCTATGCGGTCGAAGAGGGGCGCGGCCCCCTGGCCGGTCTGATCGCGCCGGCGGTGGAGACAACGGACGGCGCCGACATGCAGCCGCTCGTCCACGCAGCGCCGGCAACCACGGCGTATCGCGAAGACGATGACGACGATCACGAGGGCGAGGGCCATGAGGACGGCGAGCATGAAGGCGGCGGCGATCTGCTGGAAAGCCTGCACAAATTCTTCGTCTATCTCACCCTCGGCCTTGTCGCCCTGCACGTGCTCGGCGTGATCGCCTCAAGCCTGGCCCACGCCGAAAACCTGGTCCGTGCCATGATCACCGGCCGCAAACGCGCCGGCGACGCAGAGGAGTAGGGCGGGGCGGGCGATCAGCCCGCCTTTGCCCGCAATGCCTTGTCGCGTTCCAGCATCGGGGCGAGGTAGCGGCCGGTCCAGCTGGCCTCGACCCTGGCGACATCTTCCGGCGTGCCCTGGGCGACGATCTGGCCGCCGCCATCGCCGCCTTCCGGGCCCAGATCGAGCAGCCAGTCGGCGGTCTTGATGACGTCGAGATTGTGCTCGATCACCACGACGGAATTGCCGGCATCGACGAGTTCGTGCAACACTTCGAGCAGTTTGCGGACATCCTCGAAATGCAGGCCCGTGGTNGGTTCGTCNAGNATGTAGAGCGTNNNGCCNGTGGCGCGCTTGGAGAGTTCCTTGGAGAGCTTGACCCGCTGGGCCTCGCCGCCGGAGAGCTGGGTGGCCGGCTGGCCGATCTTCACATAGCCCAGGCCGACGCGTTTGAGGGTTTCCATCTTGTCGCGCACGGCGGGCACGGCCTTGAAGAACTCCGCGCCTTCCTCGACCGTCATGTCCAGCACGTCGGCGATCGACTTGCCCTTGAACTGCACCTCCAGCGTCTCGCGGTTGAAGCGCTTGCCGTGGCACACATCGCAGGGGACGAAGACGTCGGGCAGGAAGTGCATCTCGATCTTCACCACGCCGTCGCCCTGGCAGGCTTCGCAGCGTCCGCCCTTCACATTGAAGGAGAAGCGGCCGGGCTTGTAGCCGCGGGTCTTGGCTTCGGGCAGTTGCGCGAACCATTCCCGGATCGGGGTGAAGGCGCCGGTATAGGTTGCCGGATTGGAGCGCGGTGTGCGGCCGATCGGCGACTGGTCGATATCGATCACCTTGTCGAGCCGGTCGAGCCCTTCGACGCGGTCGTGCGGGGCGGGAACCTGCTGGGCTTTCTGAAGCTTGCGGGCAGCCGCCTTGTAGAAGGTCTCGATGGTGAGGGTGGACTTGCCGCCGCCGGACACGCCGGTCACGCAGGTCATCACGCCGAGCGGGAATTCCGCATCGACGCCCTTGAGGTTATTGCCCGTTGCGCCGACGACTTTCACCGTGCGCTTCGGGTCGATCTTGCGGCGCTTTTCCGGCACCTCGATGCGGCGCGTGCCGGCGAGATACTGGCCGGTCAGGCTCTTCGGATTGGCCATCACTTCCTGTGGCGTGCCCTCGGCGACGACTTCGCCGCCATGCACACCGGCCGCGGGACCCAGATCGACGACATAATCGGCGGTCAGGATGGCTTCCTCGTCATGCTCGACGACGATGACCGTATTGCCCAGATCGCGCAGCCCCTGCAGGCTTTCCAAGAGGCGGGNATTGTCGCGCTGGTGCAGGCCGATGGAGGGTTCGTCGAGCACATAAAGCACGCCGGTCAGGCCCGAGCCGATCTGGCTGGCCAGGCGGATGCGCTGGCTTTCCCCGCCGGACAATGTGCCCGAGGCGCGGTCGAGGGTGAGATAGTCCAGACCCACATCGACCAGGAATTTCAGCCGTTCGCGGATCTCCTTGAGAATGCGCTCGGCAATCTGCTTGTCCTTCGGCGACAGGGTTTCATAGACGGTGGAGAACCATTCCTCGGCCGTGCGGATCGAGAGCTTCGAGGCGTCGGAAATGTCCTGGCCGTCGATCTTCACGCTCAGCGCTTCCGGCTTCAGACGCCGGCCGCCGCAGGTCTCGCAGGGCTGGGAGGACTGGAAGCGGGCGAGATCCTCGCGCACCCAGCTACTGTCCGTCTCGCGCCAGCGCCGCTGGAGATTGGGTATGACGCCTTCGAAGGGTTTCTGCGTCTCGAATTTCCGCAGCCCGTCCTCATAGACAAAGGTGACCTTCTCCTTCGTGCCCCACAGCACGACCTTGCGGAATTCCTCCGGCAGGTCGCGCCAGGGCTGGAACATGTCGCCGCCGAAATGCTCGGCCAGCGCCTGCAGGGTCTGCTGGTAGAGTTTCGACGTGGCCCGGCTCCAGGGCGCGATGGCACCGTCGGAGAGCGGCTTNTCGCCATCCNGCACGACCAGGNTCTCGTCGAATTTCAGCGACTGGCCGAGCCCGTCGCAGGTGGGGCAGGCGCCGACCGGATTGTTGAAGGAGAAGAGGCGCGGCTCGATCTCCTCGATGGTGAAACCGGAGACCGGGCAGGCGAACTTCTCCGAGAAGATCATGCGCTCGGCCTTGCCCTTGTCGTCGGTGCGGTCGGCCGACTCGGCCACGGCGATCCCGTCGGCCAGGCGCAGCGCCGTTTCCAGACTGTCGGCGAGGCGGCTTTCAAGGCCTTCCTTGATCACCACGCGGTCCACCACGACGTCGATATCGTGCTTGAACTTCTTGTCGAGCGCGGGNNCNTCCTCGANCGNNTANANCTCGCCNTCNANNNNCACGCGNNNNAAGCCNGCCTTCNGCCANTCGGCNANTTCCTTGCGGTATTCGCCCTTNCNGCCGCGCACNACGGGNGCNAGCAGGTANAGCCGNNTGCCNTCGNNCAGNNCCATCANCCGGTCNACCATNTNCGACTCACCGTCTGGCTCTCGATGGGCAGGCCGGTGGCCGGCGAATAGGGCACGCCGACGCGGGCCCACAACAGGCGCATATAGTCGTAGATCTCGGTCACCGTGCCGACGGTGGAGCGCGGGTTTTTCGAGGTCGTCTTCTGCTCGATGGAGATCGCCGGGGAGAGGCCTTCGATCGAGTCCATGTCCGGCTTGGCCATCAGCTCCAGGAATTGCCGCGCATAGGCCGACAGGCTTTCCACATAGCGCCGCTGGCCCTCGGCATAGATCGTGTCGAAGGCGAGCGAGGACTTGCCCGAACCGGACAGGCCCGTGAACACGATCAGGCTGTCACGCGGCAGCTCGACGGAAACATTCTTCAGATTGTGCTCGCGTGCACCCTGCACGCGGATTTTGTCGAGCGCCATTCAGCGAAGTCCCCGGAGAAGTCAGAAGCGAAGTCAGAAGCGTTGAACAATTAGAGAACGCGCGCGGTGGCGTCCAGTTCGGCGTGGCAGCCTCCTGACAGTACGTAGGCAGGAGGGGTGGATCGGCAAGGGGTGGACGGGACAATGCGCTTTGGGGTCTCTTGTTTCTCCGAGGGAGAACCGTCATGAGCACTGACAGGGACACCGTGCAGTCCTACGACGCTGCGGCGGCAGAATATGCAGCCGAAGCGGCAGCGATGCCCGAATGGGTGGCGTCGGAGATCGAGGCCTTCGTGGCCGGGCTGGGCGGCGCGGGCCGGGTGCTGGAGATCGGCAGCGGCGGCGGCCGGGATGCGCTCGCCTTCGAGGCGCGCGGCGTCAGCGTACGCCGCACCGATGTTTCCAGGGGCTTTGTCAGCTTGCTTCACGCGCAAGGTTTCGAGGCCGATCTGCTGGATCCGCTGACCGACGATCTTGCCGATCCGCAACGCCCCGGTGTGCCCTATGACGGGGTCTGGGCCTGTGCCTGCCTGATCCATGCCGCACGCGCGGATTTCGGCACCGTTCTCGGCCGGCTCGCCGGCGCGACCCGGCCCGGTGGCCGGCTGCACGTCTCTGTCAGGGACGGCGATGGCGAAGACGTATCCGTGCGTGGAAGTGGGGCGGTCTCCCGGCGCTATTCCGAGACCTACTGGCGCGAGCCTGCCTTGCGTGCAGCGTTGACCGAGGCTGGCTGGGCGGTCGAGGAAGTCCGCCGCTGCATGGGACGGCCGGACGACTGGTGGTTTAGTGTCCGGGCAGGGCGGGCGTGATGCAGGCAGGGCACGCACCTGGAGTGCGCTTCGGGATCAGGTCCGCACCGGGATATCCCGTCTTGCAGCCGCGTTGCGATCCACCGAAAGCGTGTTACATTTCTGGAGCGGGGACGGACCTCTCGGTCCGCCCCCTGTCCCTAGACTATGAACAGGACCCGGATTCGTACTTGCCAGCCGATCCGGGTCTTTTTCATGTCCAGGGCGATGATAAGCGGAAAAAATCCCATACCATCGTCTCCAGTTTGAAGGCGAGGCCCCTAAAAGCAGAAACAGAGGGGGCTACGGTCAGGGTGGCCTATCCTCCCTGATGCGCCGCTGGCCCGGCGCTGCTGCTTTCGCCTTCAAAACCGTTTGCGCTCATTCGTGATGGCCGGCTTCACGATCGGCTGCGTCTTCGCTTCCGACCTCTCTGGACTCTCGCCAGCCCCTCCTTTCAAATCGGCGCGACTCGTGGGCCGCGTTGACCTGCGGAACATAATGTGAACAAATGGGTTGTCCGTAAAGGGCGGCCGCGACAAGACGGAGCAAGGGCGATGGCGGGAAGCGTCAACAAGGTAATCCTGGTGGGCAATCTGGGCCGCGACCCGGAAGTGCGCCGCATGAATAACGGCGACCCGGTGGTCAACCTCTCGGTCGCCACGTCCGAACAGTGGCGCGACAAGAATTCCGGCGAGCGCCGCGAGAAGACCGAATGGCACCGTGTCGTGATCTTCAATGATCAGCTGGCCAAGGTCGCCGAGAATTACCTGAAAAAGGGCATGAAGGTTTACATCGAGGGTCAGCTTCAGACCCGCAAGTGGACCGACCAGAACGGCCAGGAGAAATACTCCACGGAAGTCGTGCTGCAGCGTTTCCGCGGCGAGTTGCAGATGCTCGACGTCAAGGGCGAGGGCGGCGGTTCCTTCCAGGGTTCCTCCGGCGGCGGCTATGACAACAGTTTCGGCTCCTCCGGCGGCGGTTCGCGCCCGATGGAAGGCCCGAAGGAAGACTTCTCCAATGCCGACCTGGACGACGAGATCCCGTTCTAGTCGGGAATGCTCCGGCGCTGTAACATCGGCCGTCATCCCCCGGCTTGTCCGGGGGATCCAGGCTGTCCCGTCTGAGGGGGCCCGTTCTTTCGCAATATTCCAACCCGATGGATGAGGTCCCCCGGACAAGCCGTGGGATGACGTATTGGGGAAAGGGCGTTCCTCCCGGTGGCGGTTCGCCCAGGCCTGTCGAGCCATCCCGATAGTCCCCGGGGGAAGCGCCCAGCGCCAATCCCGCTTCCGTCTGCAGTCCATAACTAATTTTTTAGTTGAACGCGTCGCCGGCCGGGATAGGTTGGCTTTATCAACTAAGGAATTCGTAGATGGCTCGTCCTGCCTCTCCCCAGCTTACCGATGCCGAGCAGCGCATCATGGCGGTCCTGTGGGATCGCGATGAGGCAAGCGTGCGCGAGATCACCGATGAGCTCGCACCGGATCACGGCCTGGCCTACACCACGGTCCTGACGACGGTGCGCATCATGGCCGACAAGGGCTATGTCGGTTTCCGCAAGGCCGGACGTGCCCACATCTATCATGCGCTGCTGTCGCGTGAAGGCGCCCGGGCCTCGGCACTGGGATCGCTGGTGAAATCCCTGTTCGGCGGATCTGCACAGAGCCTGGCCCAGCACCTGGTAAAGGACGACCAGCTGACACTGGAAGACATCGAGGCGCTGCGTGCCGAAGTGCTGCGCAAGAGCGGCGGGGGGGGGGAGCCATGATCGCGGCCCTGATCCCGTCCGCCGGTTTCGCGCTGACAGCGGCGGCGGTGCTGGCGGCCGGCATTGCCGTCTTCGACCGGTTCGCGCCGCAGGCCTGGCTGCGCGAGCGCCACGATCTGGCGCTCGCCGCCATCCTGACCGTCCCCATGGTCTTTCTTGTCGCGGTCCTGCCGCGGCCGGCGCCGCAGCAGCAAGCCCTGCCGGTCTATATCGAAACGCCGGTTGCGGTGGATATCGCGGACACGCCTGCCAACGCGCAGGAGCGCCTGCCCGAACTGCCCGATATCGAGACGGCCGGCCTGATGGACGGCCTGCCGGTCTCGCCGGACCTGATTGC
>PANX01000042.1 GCA_002707795.1 Maricaulis sp. | reverse complement strand
CATCTCGACACCGAACAGGTCCAGCACGCCGCGCTTGTTCAGCTCCAGCGCGCAGTTGAGCGCGGTCTGGCCGCCCATGGTCGGCAGCAGCGCGTCCGGGCGTTCCTTCTCGATCACCTTGGCGACCATTTCCGGCGTGATCGGCTCGATATAGGTCGCGTCCGCCAGCTCCGGGTCGGTCATGATCGTGGCCGGGTTGGAATTGACCAGGATGACCCGGTAGCCCTCGGATTTCAGCGCCTTCACCGCCTGAACGCCGGAGTAGTCGAACTCGCAGGCCTGGCCGATCACGATGGGACCGGCGCCGATGATCAGGATGGATTTGATGTCGGTGCGTTTGGGCATCAGCGCGGGCCTTCTTTGTCGTGCGCGCGCGCCCGTCGCGGCGTTCCCGGTCGGGATGCCGTGCAGGCGCGTCGGTTTTGGTGCTGAAGCGGGTACCTAACGCGGAATCGGAGCGAAGGCGAGGGGGAAACTGAGGGATTCGGTGCGTTCGGCAGTAACCACCTGAATTAAATATGAAACAGCCCGCACTTCCGGCCGGACAATCATGGCGGCCGGCAGGTATCGGCAATCGGGAGAAACTGGTCCGGCCGGGCTCTTGTGTGTGAGAGAAGGCGAGACCCGGTCAGTCAGGCACGAACCGCAACGGCTGGGGGTATGGGTTGATACGGTGGTGCTCCCGATTGCCGATATCCGACGATTCAACTAATATCGGAAAAAATTCAAGTGAAACTTTAATTCAGGATGCAGTTCGTGATAGATAAGGCGCCCGCCGCACACCGCAATGATGCCCGTATCCGGGGGCTGAGCCGCTTTCTGGCTGTGGCCACGCTGGTGCTCATGGCCCTGCAGCCGCTGGTGGTCTGGGGGGCATGGATGCTGCCCGACCTGTCCGGCATGCTCGAGCGGCCGGTGCCCGGCAACGGGCTGGGCGGGCCGTCGCTGGACTGGTTCATCCTGCCTGTACGCCTCGGCGCCGCGGGCATCGCCACCGTTCCGGTCGTGATCACGCTGTACGGGCTCCTGGGGCTGCGCGGCCTGTTCACCGAATGCTCGCAGGGACGGTATTTCTCGGCCGAAGCCGTGACGGGCTTCCGCCAGTTCGCCCTGGCCAGCCTGGTCAATGCGCTGTGGGCGCCCGCCGGTCACACGGTGATGGGCGTTTATCTCTCGGTCGCCAACCCGCATGTGCCGAACGCGCTGGAAATCGCCTTCTCCTCGCGCGATGTGCAGGCCATCGGCCTGGCGCTGCTCTTCTTCCTGGTGGCGCATATCCTGGCAGAAGGCCGCCGCAAGCAGGAGGAGCTGGAGCTGATCCTGTGAGCGATGAGGACGAGACCCTGCCCGGCGAGATCATCGTCCATCTCGATGTCTGGCTGGCGCGCCGCAAGATCCGCTCGAAGGAGCTGGCCGACCGCATCGGCGTCTCCGAACAGGCCCTGTCGATGATCAAGACCGGCAAGATCAAGGGCGTGCGCTTCTCCACCCTGATCGCCCTGTGCGATGCGCTCGATTGCCAGCCGGGCGATCTATTCGAGTTCCGTCGGAAGCAGTGACAATTCCCGCCAGAGCATGGGCTGGATGTCGCTGCGGGTTCCAGCGACCCGGTCCGACACCATCCAGTGCGCGCGTTCGTGCAGCAGCGGGATGATGGCGGTTTCCTCGAACAGGCGCGCTTCGGCCTGCTGGTAGGCGAGCGCGCGGGCGGCCGGATCGGTCTCGCGCCGGGCGCGGGCCATGGCGCCGGCGAACTCCGCGTCCTGCCAGTTGAAATTGTCGGCAAACCCGCCGGGCGCGAACGGATCCAGCATGAAGAAGGGGTCGGCCTTCAGGCCGCGGTTGAAGCTGGCGACGGCGACATCGTAATCGCCGGCATCGACGGCCTGGTAGAGATCGGTGGCATAGGTCACGAAGATCTCGGTCTCCACGCCGGCGCGCTGCCAGTCGTCCGCCACGGCAAGGGCGATGCGCTCATTATCGCCCGGCGTGGTGCGGATCTGCAGCGGCCTGCCGATCTCCAGCGCCGGGCTTGCGCCGGCAGCCCCGGCTTCCGGGTCGATCACCGGCACGACATGGCGCGTCGGGCTGGCCGTGCCGGCAAAGAATTCCCCGGCGATGAAGGCGCGATCGATCGCCCCGGACAGCGCCCGGCGCGTTTCGGCTGCTGCCAGCGGTGCGCGGGCGTGATTGAGCTTGAGATAGCGCAGGATCGGCGCGTCGAAACTGCGGAAACGCTCGCCCAGCCGGTCGCGCAGGAAGCCGATCTGGTTGGCCGGCGGCTGGTCGGCCAGGTCGTAATCGCCCGCCCGGAACAGGCGCACACGGGTCGCGGCATCCTGCACTGCATCCAGCCGGATGGCCGGGATCGCCACCCGGGCGGCGTCGTAATAGGCGGGGTTGCGGGTCATCGAGAGATGCAGCTGGCTCTCGCCGGTCAGCGTATAGGCGCCGGCCGTGACCAGGTTTTCCGGCCGCACCCAGTCGGCTCCGTGGCGTTCGATGACGTGGCGCGGGAAGGGGTAGAATTCACGCATCAAGACGGGCAGCAGGCCCAGCGGATCGGTGAGACGGAACTCGACGCTCCGTTCGTTCAGTGCGGCGACCCCCATCGCCTCGGGCGGCATCTCGCCGGCCAGCACTGCGCGGGCGTTTTCGATGGCGAAGAAATCGCCCAGCTGGGCAAAGCTCTGGGCCGGATCGACCAGACGCCGGGCCGACCAGACGACATCCTCGGCGGTCAGCGGATGCCCGTCCGACCAGGTGAGCCCGTCGCGCAGATGGAAATACCAGCGCCGCCCGTCTTCGCGGAAGGTCCAGCTTTCCGCCAGCCCCGGGGCGACGGACCCGTCCGCCGCATACTCGGTCAGGCCGGCGTGCAGCTGCTTGTAGGCCAGCGCTGCCGAGGCAAATTCGCCCCGCGCCGGATCGAGACTGTCGGGCAGGTTCGTCGTCGCGACGCGCAGCAGCCCGTCCGGCGGTGCCGGGCGGCTGCAGCCGGTCAGACCGGCAGCAACAGAGGCAGCGAGAAGTGTGCGTCGGTTCAGCATCACGGAATGATGCTGTGATGCGCGCCGGGCAGCCAGCCCTTTTTGAACCTGTGCTCAGCCGGCGGCTGCGATGCTGTTCGCTCGCGTCCCCCCGCGGCCATCATCCTGACGAAAGTCAGGATGATGGCCGCGGGGCGCGTTCCCGCCAGGTCTGGCTCAATCCGGCTTTTCGGACCGGGCCCTGACTTTTGTCAGGGTGACGGTTCCGGGGGCGGAACGTGTCCGGACGGGCGCTCTATGCGTCCGCCTTCGCCTTCAGCGCGCCGACAAACCGGTCGAACACGCCGAAACTGTCCTGCGGGCCCGGGCTGGCTTCCGGGTGGTGCTGGACGGCCCAGACGGGCTTGTCGGTCAGCTTGAAGCCGGAATTGGAGCCGTCGAACAGCGAGACATGGGTTTCAACCGCATTGGCCGGCAGGGTCGAGCCATCGACCGCAAAGCCGTGGTTCATGGAGACGATCTCCACCTGGCCGGTCTCGTGGTTCTTCACCGGGTGATTGGCGCCGTGATGGCCCTGGGGCATTTTCGCGGTCTTTGCGCCCAGCGCGAGCGCCAGCATCTGGTGGCCCAGGCAGATGCCCAGTGCGGGGATGCCGGCCTCGATGACGGCCTTGATGGTCGGCAGGGCATACTTGCCCGTCTCGGCCGGATCGCCCGGACCGTTGGAGAAGACGACGCCGTCCGGATTGAGCGCCTTGACCTCGTCAATGCCGGCCTTGCCCGGCAGGACGGCGACGCGGGCGCCTGCGCCGGTCAGCAGGCGCAGGATGTTGGCCTTCACGCCATAATCGAGCACCACGACGCGCGGACCCTCTTCCGGTCCGGCGGCATAGCCCTCGCCCAGCACCCAATTGCCTTCGCTCCACTCGCCCGCGGCTTCGCGCGTCACGTCGGCAGCGAGTTCGCGGCCTTCCATGGTCGGTGCGGCGGCGGCGGCGGCCTTGAGCGCCTCGATATCGATATTGCCGGAGGGGTCATGGGCGATGGCGCACATCGCCATGCCCTTCTCGCGGATGCGGCGGGTGAGGGCGCGCGTGTCGATCCCGGTCACCGAAACGATGCCGCGCGTGCGCAGCCATTCCTCGAAAGAGGTCTCGGCGCGCCAGTTGGCCGGCGGGGTGATCGCGGCGCGGGACACCATGCCGACGGCGGCCTTGCGAGCCGGTTCGCTGGCCGCTTCCTCGTCTTCCGCATTGGCGCCGACATTGCCGACATGGGGGAAGGTGAAGCAGACGACCTGGCCGGCATAGGACGGGTCGGCCAGGATTTCCTGGTGGCCGGTCATCGCCGTGTTGAAGCACAGCTCTCCGATGGCGGTTCCGCTCGCGCCGGTCCCGTGGCCCAGGAAAACCTGGCCGTCTGCAAGGGCGATGGCGCCTGTGGCCTGCGTCGGATCGGGCTGCGACATGGGGCTCTCCTGCCTTGCGGGGACGCGCGTCGGGCGGCCGGGGAATCGGCTGCATCCTGACGTCCGGATAAACGGGCGCTTCGCTAGTCTCTTCGCCCCGCCGGGTCAATACCGCAAGTCCGGTTCCTCGCCCGATCGATCAATCTTTATGACCGCTGATCGATGAGGGGTTGATTATTGAGCGGCGAGGGCATATTCCCCCGGCCCTTGTTTCAGAGGCTGTAAGGCCGAGGATGAGCAGACAGTCAGGAACGCATCTGCGGACAACGGACCCGGACGCTCGAAACAAATGGCGCTTCCCGGAGGCGCGCGAACACTTTTTCACACCGGAGATTTCGTGACGGGTTGCCAAAGGGCACCCAGAATGGACCAGTTACACCATGTCTCTTCGTGACCGTATCACCGACGAACTGAAATCCGCCCTGAAGGCCGGCGACAAGACGCGTCTGTCGACGCTCCGCCTGATCTCTGCGGCGATCAAGGACCGTGACATCGCGGCGCGCGCGGAAGACCGCTGCGCCGGCTGCGGAGACACGGAAATCATGGCCATCCTGCAAAAGCTCGCCAAACAGCGCGACGAGAGCGCCGAGACCTATGAAAAGGCCGGCCGCCTGGATCTCGCCGAGGCCGAGCGCGGGGAAGCGGAGATTGTCCGCGAATTCCTGCCCAAGCCGATGGACAGCACCGAAATCGAGCAGGCGGCCCAGACCGTCGTCAGCGAACTCGATGCCTCCGGCCTGAAGGATATGGGCCGCGTGATGGGCGAGCTGAAAACCCGCTATGCCGGCCGCATGGATTTCGGCCAGGCGGGTGCCAAGGTGAAGACGCTGCTCGCCGGCGCGGCCTGAACCTGATCCTGATTTGATCGCGTGACGCCGGAAGCTTTCGGGCGCATCATGTCCGGCTGTGACAACGGACGGGCGAGGCGAACGCGTTCAGATGCGGCTGGGTGAGGATTTCATCGACGAGATCAAGGCGCGGGTCCGCCCGTCGGACCTGATCGGCCGCACCGTGCAGCTGAAACGCCAGGGCCGCGAATTCGTCGGCCTGTCGCCCTTCAAGAAAGAACGCACGCCGTCGTTTTTCGTCAATGACGACAAGCGCTTCTACCATTGCTTTGCCAGTGGCAAGCATGGCGACGTCTTCACCTGGCTCGAGGAAATGGAAGGCCTGTCCTTCATGGAGGCGGCGGAGCGGCTGGCCGGCGAGGCCGGGCTGCGCCTGCCCGAGCCGGATCCGGAAGCTCACGAGAAGACCGTCCACCGCAAATCCCTCGTGGAATGGATGGAGGTGGCCCAGGCCTTTTATCTGCGGGCCCTGCGCCAGCCGGAAGGCGAGGCGGCACGGACCTATCTCAAGGGGCGCGGCCTGACCGGTCAGGACTGCGTGCGCTTCGGTATCGGCTATGCCCCGGACGGGCGGACGGCGCTGAAGGACGAGCTGGTGACCGCCGGGGCCCCGGTCGAGGACCTGATCGAATGCGGCCTGCTGATCCAGCCGGATCACGGCTCGCCCTATGACCGCTTCCGCGACCGCATCATGTTCCCGATCCACGATCCGCGCGGCCGGCTGGTCGCCTTTGGCGGCCGGGCGCTGAACAAGGAGGCGCGGGCGAAATATCTCAATTCGCCGGAAACGCCGATCTTCCACAAGGGCTCGGTGCTCTACCGCTATCCCGAAGCGCGCAAGGCGGCCTCGGATCCCAAACAGACTATCCGCGGTCTGATCGTGGCGGAAGGCTATCTCGACGTGATCGCCCTGGCGCGTGCCGGGCTGGATCATGGCGTGGCGCCGCTGGGCACGGCCGTCACAGAGGAGCAGATCCAGCTCCTGTGGCGCGCTGGCGGTGAGCCGGTGATGTGCCTGGACGGCGACAGTGCCGGCCGTGGGGCGGCCTTCAAGGCGGCCGACCGGGCGCTGCCGCTGCTGCAGCCGGGCAAGACGCTGCGCTTTGCCTTCATGCCCGAGGGCAAGGACCCGGACGATCTCCTGCGCGAGGAGGGCGCCAATGCGCTGCGTGCGGTGTTCACCGAGACGCGTTCGCTGGCCGATCTCCTGTGGGAGCGCGAGGTGCATGTCGAACCGCTCGACGATCCGGACCGCCGGGCCGGCTTCCGGCGGCGGATCCGGGGACTTGTTTCCCAGATCGCCGATACCGATATACGCGAAGAATACCGGCGCGAGTTCGACCAGCGCATGGAAGCGCTGTTCGGCAGCCGGCCGCAGCAGATGCGGCGGTCCTCCGGAGCTTACGGGCGGAAGATGCCGCTGATGAGGGCCAGCGCCGAACTGAAACGAAAGACGCAGGCTGCAGGCCGGCAACCGGCCGATCATCTGGCGCGCCACCTGCTTCTCGCCGCGATCGATTACCCCGATATTGCGGTCGACCAGGTGGAGACATTGGCGCTTTTGCGCCTCGGTTCGCTTGACTCACTGCGCGACGCCGTTTTAGACGCCTGCTCTTCTGGGCAGTCTGTGCAAACCGACACGCTTAGGGCCAGATTGGCCGAAGCCGGATATGCGGCAACAATGAAGCGGTTGGACGGAGAGCGCGGCCCCATGCAGGCGGCACTGGGCGGAACGGAGGCGTCCTTCGAGGCACGAACACAGGCTTGGACGCGCCTGGCAGCAGCCTATATGGAACGAAGCGAGGCACAGCGCCGGCGCGACGAGATACGCGCGCGGCTGAACGAAGAAATTGGCAGGGATGATTCCGAGAGTGTGCGGCGGCTGGTCGAGGCCTGGCGCCGGGAAACCTCGCGATCGGAACCGTCCTGACCCGGAACACATTCCAATTGTGCGCACTGGGCAGCGCGACAAGGGACGAATAGATGAGCAAAACGGCCGAAGCCAACGACGCATCGGAACCCCAGGACGGTCCGCTTCTGGACCTGACGGACCAGTCGGTCAAGAACATGATCAAGACCGCGAAGAAGCGCGGTTATGTGACCCATGACGAGCTGAACGCCGTTCTGCCGAGCGAGGAATTTTCCTCCGAGCAGATCGAGGACGTGCTCGCGCAGCTGTCCGAGATGGGCATCAATGTCGTCGACAACGAGACCGACGTCGATGATGACGGCGAAAACGCCAAGGCGAATGCCTCCGGCGATGACGACGACAGCGATGACGACGAGGACGAGAGCGACAGCCGCTCTGTCGCGGCCGCCAGCGGCAAGGCTGCCGTGGTGGGCCAGAATACTGGCTCGTCCGCCGACCGTACCGACGACCCCGTGCGCATGTATCTGCGCGAGATGGGCTCGGTCGAACTCCTCTCCCGCGAGGGCGAGATCGCGATCGCGAAACGTATCGAGGCCGGCCGCAATGCGATGATCCGCGGCCTGTGCGAAAGCCCGCTGACCTTCGAAGCCATCATGGTCTGGCGCGACGAGTTGCAGGAAGGCCAGGTCCTGCTGCGCGACATCATCGACCTCGACGCCACCTATGGCGGCCAGCAGGCCGAGGTTGAAGAGGGCGAGGATGGCGAGGGCGAAGCCGGGGCCGCAGCTCCTGCCGCTGCGCCAGCCGACACGCAGGACAAGTCTGGCGACGAAGACGAGAAGTCTGCCAAGAAATCCTCCCGCGACGATGATGACGAGGATGAGGACGACGACGAGGAGACCGAAGGCTCCGGCGACGACGAGGATGATGATGACGAGGACGATGGTGCCTCGCTCTCCCTGTCGGCGATGGAAGCGGAACTGCGCGACGGCGTCATGGAGACGCTGGACTCGATCGCGTCCGACTTCGCCGCCTTCCGCAAGCTGCAGGACAAGCTGGTTGCCGCCCGCATCGAGGGCAAGGACCTGACCAAGCAGAGCCGGGAGAAGTACGAGGGGCTGCAGAACTCCATCGTCACCCAGCTCAATACGATGCACCTCAACAATGCGCGTATCGAGGCCCTGGTCGAACAGCTCTATGCGATCAACAAGGAACGCATGTCGCTGGAAGGCAAGCTCCTGCGCATGGCCGATGCCCATGGCGTGCCGCGTGCCCAGTTCATGGACAGCTATTTCGGAAACGAGCTCAATCCGGACTGGCCGGGCTCGATGGCCGGCACGTCCAAGGCCTGGGACCGTTTCATCGACCGCGAGGCGCTTGACGCCGGCAAGATCCGTGACGAGCTGGCCGATCTGACCCAGCGCGCCGGCGTACCGATCGAGGATCTGCGCCGCATCGTGCGCACCGTCCAGAAGGGCGAGCGCGAGGCCCGCGTGGCCAAGAAGGAGATGGTCGAGGCGAACCTGCGCCTGGTGATCTCCATCGCCAAGAAATACACCAATCGCGGCCTGCAATTCCTGGATCTGATCCAGGAAGGCAATATCGGCCTGATGAAGGCCGTCGACAAATTCGAATACCGCCGCGGCTACAAGTTCTCGACCTATGCCACCTGGTGGATCCGCCAGGCGATCACCCGCTCGATCGCCGACCAGGCCCGCACCATCCGTATCCCGGTGCACATGATCGAGACGATCAACAAGATCGTCCGCACCAGCCGCCAGATGCTGCACGAGATCGGCCGCGAGCCGACCCCGGAAGAACTGGCCGAAAAGCTCGCCATGCCGCTGGAAAAAGTGCGCAAGGTGATGAAGATCGCCAAGGAGCCGATCTCCCTGGAAACGCCGATCGGCGACGAGGAAGACAGCCATCTGGGCGATTTCATCGAGGACAAGAATGCCGTCCTGCCGATCGATGCCGCCATCCAGGCCAATCTGCGCGAAACCACCACCCGCGTGCTGGCCTCGCTCACCCCGCGCGAGGAGCGCGTGCTGCGCATGCGCTTCGGCATCGGCATGAATACCGACCACACGCTGGAAGAAGTCGGCCAGCAATTCTCGGTGACCCGCGAACGGATCCGCCAGATCGAGGCCAAGGCCCTGCGCAAGCTCAAGCATCCGAGCCGTTCGCGCAAGCTCCGCAGCTTCCTGGACAACTGATCCGCCGCGCGGCGGATCGTCCCGGCCCCGTTCCGGGATCCGGACGCGACACGCTCAACGAAAAGCCGGCCTTCGGGCCGGCTTTTTTGTTGGCTGCCGGCCTGCTCAATCGACTTCCCGGGACTTCGGCCCTAGACTTCCGGAATGAATGCCAAATTCCGTGCGATTGAGGTCGATGAGACGACGGCGGCGCTGCTCGAGGCCCGGGCCGCGGCACGCAATCTTACCGTGGCAGAGCTATTGGCCGATCTGGCCGCCAGCGAAGCAGGTTTGCCGGCAGACCTGGCTGAGCAGCGGGCGGCTGGAACAGGACCCTGGTCGCCGGAAGTGCTGGCCGAGGATGAGCGCAGACTGCTGGCCTTCCGCGAGGAGCGCAGCGGGGCCGACTGGAGCGATGTCCGGGACTGGATGGAGAGCTGGGGCCGTCCGTCCGAAGGACCTGCTCCGAAGGCCCGCAAGCTTTGAAGGTCAGGGTCTCCGGCGCAGAGGAGCATAATGCTGCCGCATTCCGGCGCCTTCCTGCCTGTTCGTGATCGGGGGACGGCTATCGTGAAAATTCAGACGCTTGGCGCGGCGGCAGCATTGCTGCTTACCGGACCGGTCAGCGCCCAGCCCGCCCCGCATCCCGATCCCGTCGACGCTGCCGTCGAGCCCTTGATGGAGCAGGGGCATTTCCCCGGCATGGCGGTCGCTGTGCTGCGGCACGGCGAACCGGTACATGTCGGCAGCTACGGCCTGGCTTCGGTCGGGCATCAGGTGCCGGTGACGGCCGCGACGGTTTTCGAACTCGCCTCCCTGACCAAGCATATGACCGCGCTGGCGGTACTGACGCTGGCGGATGCGGGTGAGGTATCGCTGGACGATCGGGTCGTGGACTACCTGCCCGTCGACGCGCCGGAGGCCTGGTCGGCGATCACGATCGACCAGCTGCTCAGCCATACCGGCGGGCTGGCTCACCGGTTCGAGGCGAGGCCGGATGGCGAGTTCCTGCTGAACTATTCCACCGAAGACATGCTCGCCTCGGCCATGGCGACGGAGATGGTGGCCCGGCCCGGTGAGGACTGGATCTATTCCGACCAGGGGTATTTCCTGCTCGGCCTCGTGATCGAGCAGGTCACCGGTCAGTCCTATGGCGACTATCTTCAGGACACATTTTTCGGCCCGCTGGGGATGGACCAGACGGCCATGCTGGACCAGTCGGCCATCGTGCCGCATCGCGCCGAAGGCTATGCCTGGCGCGAGGCTGACGGGCTGCAGCGCAACCGCCGCGTCTGGCAGTTCGGCCTGATGTCGCATTTCGGTGTGACCTCATCCCTCGACGACATGATGGCCTGGGAGGTCGCGCTGTCCGGCAGCGGGGTCGTCAATGACGGCGCCCTGGCGGCCACGGCCGAGATCCAGCGCCCCTTCGATACCGGGGAGACTTGCGACAGCTGGGGCTATGCGCGTGGCTGGATGACCTATCACATGGGCGGGCGCACCCTGGTGAGCCATGGCGGCTATTCCGGCACGGCCTATGTGCGCGATCTGACGACAGGCCTGTCGGTAATCGTGCTGACCAATCGCGAAGACACGCCGGATGCGATTTCGCCCATGGCGATCGCCTGGGCCGCCGCGCACGCCGTGGACAGCGAACTGCCGGAAGACGGCCCGCGCTGCTGGGAGTAGCCGGACCTCTCCAATCGGTAAGTCCGCCGTCACACCCTGGACGGGCGCGTGTTGACCTAATGTCCGCCAGGCTGAGGGAGGACAGGTGATGCCGGGTATCAGGGCAATCCTGCTGGGAATGAGTGTTGCGAGCGTTCAGATGGCGGTGGCCCAGGCGGAGGAGCCGGCAGCGCATCGCTGGTCCGCGGCGCTCGAGGAAGTCGCGGTCTATCTGGAAGACGACTACATCTATCCACAGACCGGTGCCGCCATGGCGCGTCATCTTCGCGAGCATGCCGGCGATTATGATCAGGCCGCCGATCTGGACGCGCTGGCGCAAGCGCTCACCGAAGATCTCTACGATATCGCCCAGGACCACCATCTGCGTCTGTGGACCCAGGGCAGCCGCGCCGCACCGTCGCGGGCGCCCATGTCGCGTGAACAGATCGAGCATTGCCGCACGGCCTCGATCGAACACCGCTGGCTGGCGCCGGATATCGGCTATATCCAGTTTCCGCGCTTCCGGTCCGAGCCGGACTATCTGGCCGGTTTCGATGCCGCGATGGAGACGCTGGACGGGGCGGATGCGATCATTCTCGATCTGCGCGCCAATTGCGGTGGTGACGAGATGGCGGTGCGCCACCTCTCCACCTACTTCTTCGGGCAGCCGACCCATCTGGTGAGTTCGCAGGTCGGCGACAGCGAGCCGCGCGAGCGCTGGACGCTGGATGCCGTGCCCGGACCGCGTCAGCCGGATACCGCGCTCTATATCCTGGTCGACAACGGCACGTTCTCGGCAGCTGAGTCCTTCAGCTTCGGCATGCGCGTGACGGGGCGTGCCACACTCGCCGGTATGCCGACGGGCGGCGGCGGGCATTTCGGTCCGACGGTCGAACTGGACAGCGGCATGCGGATGTTCCTGCCGATCGGCCGGACCTTCGATCCGCGCACAGGCCAGGGCTGGGAGGCGGCGGGCATCATGCCGGACATCCGGACAGACGCCTCGGGCGCAGCGCTCGAGGCGGCGGTGGCGGACTTCAGGGCCGCACATTGATGGCCGGCGTGGGGGCGGGCTTGCCCTTGTGGCGCCAGCGCGCGACAAACAGGCCATGCCCCTTCACCGTATCGCCATTCCGACAACCGGCCCCGGCCTCTACGAATTCACCGCCGAGGTTGATAATTTCGCACGCAAAGTAAATCCGGCCGAGGGTGTGCTGACGGCCTATGTCCGGCACACCTCCTGCTCGCTGGTGATCCAGGAAAACGCCGACAGCGATGTGCAGCGCGACCTCGCCGAATTCTTCCGGCGGCTGGTGCCCGATGCCGACGATCCGTCCATGTCCTGGCTGTGGCACACCACGGAAGGGCCGGACGACATGCCGGCCCATATCAAGGCGGCGCTGACCCAGACCTCGCTGGGCATTCCGGTCGAGGATGGCCGCTTGTTGCTGGGCACGTGGCAGGGGATCTACCTGTTCGAACACCGCCACCGCCCCCACCGCCGCGAAGTGGTTCTGCACCTCGCGGCGTAAAGGGAGGAACATGTACCTCCGGTACGTGTCCCCCAAAAGATCCCCTGTTCTGATCGGCAGGAACACCGTTCGACCCCGGGGCAAATCTCCGCGGGGCACGCCCCGCCCCCTTGTCTGCGGTCTGGCCCGGGACACGTACCAGAGGTACATGTCCCTAGAGCCTAGCCCGCCGCCTGTCCGGCCTTGCGCTTGCGCCACAGGCCGCGCAGCCAGCGGCCCAGCAGCCAGAAGACCGGCACGATCACGATCAGCCAGGGCAGCGCCGAGGCGATGAAGGTGATGACATTGGCCAGCCCGGAAGCGAAATTGCCCGCCAGATTGCGCAGCGCCCGGCCCAGCGGCTCGAAGGCACCGCGGCTGACCGGCTCCATGCGTGAGGTGTAGTTCAGCGTCAGGTCTGACATGGAGACGCGGCCCCGCATGACACGCAATTGTGCCTCGGCGCCCTCGATCTCGCCCTGCAGGCGAGCCAGTTCGCGTTCGACGCTGACCAGCTCCTCCACGCTGGCGCCGGGGCGTTCCAGGAGAGCGGTGAGGCGGGTGCGCAGGGTGCGTTTGGCGGTCAGGCGCGCTTCGGCGTCATAGATCGAGGCCGTCAGATCGTCGGCCGACTGGGACTGGTGCATGATGCGGCCGCCGGCCGCGTCGATCTCGCCGGCCAGCCCGTCGCGGAAATCCTCGATCCAGTCCGGCACGGCCCGCAGGGAGAGCGAGCCCGCCGAGCCGCGATCGCCCTGGGCGTAGATATTGGCATTGACGACCTGGCAGGTTTCCGGACCGGCATCGAGACAGGCTTGGCGGTGCGTCTCGATCAGCGGCTCGGTCGCCTCGCGCGGGGTTTCCAGCTGGTAATTGTAACGATAGGCGATCAGGCGCTCGGTCACCGCATCCGCGCTGCCTGAAGCGGGCTGGGGCTCGGGCTCCATCATTGCGGGCGGCGGCGCTGCCCGGTCGCGGGTGATCCGGTTGCCGGTGACGGTGAGGACGTCCTCGTCGTTCAAGGCCTGTTCGCTGACCGCATAGCCGTCGTCTTCATACCGGTCCGCCCCCTCGCATGCCGTCAGTGCCAGACCGACAGCGAGAACTGCCCAAACGCGTGATGTCATGATCCTGTCCTTATTCTCCCCAAGAGCGCCTCGCCCGCGGGACATGATGAAGGGAAACGGGGCCGAATTCAGGCGCGTAGCCCTGGCGCCATTTTTTCCGAAGGGCGCATTTTCGAACCGCAAAACCGGTTCCCGCTTTTGCTGAAAATGCAGGTCCTTGGTGGTCGCATTTTCCGACCGCAAAACCGGTTCCCACTTTTGCTGAAAATGCTTCAGCCGCCATTCGCGGTGAGCAGGCGTTCATAACTGTCCACCAGCGCCAGATAGGGCGGCACATTCGTGTTCTGGATCTCGCCGCCGGTATCGACCGCCATCTTGATCTCGAAATGCAGGTGGATGGTGGTGGCCGTGCCGCCGAATTCGTTGGACACATAGCCGATCCGCTCGCCCTGGCTGACCCGGTCACCGGCCTCGACCAGCAGCGTGTCCTTTTCCAGGTGGAGATAGGTGTAGCGCACGCCGTCATCGCTCATCAGGCGCACCGAATAGGAGCCGATCGAGGTGATGGTGCCGTCAGCGACGGCGACGGCCCAATGGGTCGCGTCCTGGCAGGTGGCGGGGCGGATGTCCTGGCCCTGATGGCCGGTACCGGACGGGCACATGGGCGTGCCATAGCCCCGGGTCTCGCAGAAATTGTCGCGCCAGGCATAGGCGTAGTTGTTAGCATTGCACTGCCCGCCGCCGGGGCCGAGATAGCCGCCATGCCCGTAGACTTGGCTGTTGGCATAGGCCTGGCCGGCCTCCATGGGAAAGCGCATGGCGGGGGAATAGTTGATCTGCAGCGTCTGGCCGGTGCCGCTGTCGGCCACGAGATCGCCGGCCGGCATCCAGCTGAACGCGATGCCGGCATCATCCTCCGGACCGGGCGGGAGTTCGGGATAGGGATCGGGTTCGGCGGGCGGGATATCCTCGGCCGGCGCCGGCGGATCTTCGGGCTGGGGCAGTTCTTCCGGCGTTTCGGCCGGTTCCGGGTCGGTCGGGACCGGGTCTTCCGGTTGCGGATCGTTTTCGGGGTCGGCCATGGGCGTCTCCTCTGCCATCGGGTCCGGGGCCGGCGGGGGCAGGCTGGCCTCCCGGGGCCACCAGATCATCGCCGCGATCCCTGCCGTTGCAACGGCGGCGGCGAGTGTGAGTTCCGCAGCGCGCGACATCAGTCCTCTCCCGGTTCGGGGCTGCCGGCGGCGATCATCAGCGCGTCGGCGAGCTGGCGGACATAGGTCTCGGAAGTGCAGCGCGCGTCGGTCCCGGGTTCCGCGCATTCCACGGTGACGGAGTAGGCCGCGCCATAGCGGTTGAAGGACAGCTCCCGGCCATACTCGGTCTGGCTGACGCGGTAGCCCGCCGCGTCGGCAGCGCGCAGCCGGCGGCGGCTGGCCGCGTCCGGCGGTACGGCATGGGCGAGCCGCGTGCCGAACACCTCGATGACAATGTCCGGCCCGGTAATCGACAGCGTGTAGAAATCGGTCTGCGGGAAGAGACGGGTCACGGCGGTCTCGCCCAGCCCCAGAGCGGCGGATGTGGGAATGAGTACCGGCAGGCGGGTGGCCGTCACATTCGCGGCGCCGTCATTGACCGGCTGGGGGAAGCGCTGGACCTGCCGCACGGCGGCGGCCTGGGTGTTGAATTGCGTCTGGGTGCGGGCATCCTCGCGCGCCGCAGCCCAGTTGACGGGCATGGTGCGCGGTGCATCCGGGGCGGGCGGCTGTTGCTGTTGTTGCACGGCGGCGAGGCTGGCCGTGCGTACGGGTTCGGCAGGCGGCCGGGTCTGTGCCGACAGGCCGAGCGAAGCGGCCGCCAGTGTCACGATACCGGCAATACGTCCCAGGCGAGGTTCCATGTCCAGCTCCCCTTTGGCGAAGTATAGCGCAGTTTTGCAGCCTGCGCATGAACCTTCGATGAGGAAGCGGGCGCGCAGGCGCGTTTTTCCGCCCGGTCCGTATTTCATGGCTTATCAGTGCCATCGCGCCGGCCGACGGGTATGATGGCGCCAGTTGATTGAGCGCCAGCATGTTGGGTGAAATCCGGTCCCGGGCACAACCGGTGGCGGTTTCACGCAGGCCTGAATGCCGCAAATCCGGTTTTCGCCGTTGAAATTCCGGCCCGGCGCACGTATGTGCAGTGCAGCAACCTCTGTGTAGTCAGGAGAGCGCGATGCGCCTCACCATGATGAAATGCAAGCTTCACCGTGCGGTCGTCACCCAGGCGGACCTGCACTATGAAGGCTCCATCTCCATCGACCGCGATTATCTGGACGCCGCCGGCATCCTGCCCTACGAGCAGGTCGATGTGCTGAACATCAATAATGGCGAGCGGTTTACCACCTATGCCATCGAGGCACCGCGTGGCAGCCGCACCTTCGGCATCAATGGCGCTGCCGCCCGTCTGGCCCAGCCGGGCGACCGGATCATTGTCGTCGCCTATGCCGGCATGGATGCGGCCGAGGCCGAGAATTACGTGCCGACCGTGGTGCTGTTCGACGAGCACAACCAGGTCGTCTCCAAGCCGAAAGCGGCCTGATCCGGCCGCTCTGAATACAACCATTCGGAACCGCACGGCCGACTGCACGTTTCTCTTTCGTCACCAATGGACGGAAGGAACCAGTCATGCGTGCATCGAAAAGCCGGAATATCCTGCTCTACGGCGCTATTGCCGGACTCCTGATCCTGTCGGCCGGCCTCGCCTATGCGCTGTGGCAGGAGCAGCAGAGCGAGACGATCACCTTCGAGTTCGGCGGCGAAGGCATTTCCGTGGAAGCCGAAGGCGGCTAGGCGCGGCTGCGCCGGGCCCGAGCCGGAACACGATAAAGCCCGGGCATCGTGCCGATGTCCGGGCTTTTCATGTCTGGCGGCAGGCCGTGCCTATTCGGCGATGCAGAAGTCGGCATTCACCGAGGCATTGAGGGTCAGCTGGCCGGCGGCGACCGGCGTTGCGGCCATGTCCTCGGCAAAGCTGGCGCGCATCATCACCGGCTGCGGCGAACCCATATGCGCCTCGCCCATGCGGCGGATACCGCAAAGCTCGAAACCGGCCGCGTCGGCAAACAGTTCGGCCTTGGCCAGCAGGTTGGCGATCGCCTGGCGGCGTGCCTCGTCCATGGCATCCTCGGTATTGTCCGAGCCGAAGGTGACATTGTTGATATTGTTTGCGCCGGCCTCGACCATGGCGTCGATCACGGCGCCGGTCCGGTCGGTGTCCGTCACCTTTGCGGTGACCGTGTTGCGGGCTTCATAGCCGATGATGTTCAGCTCGATCTGGCCCGGTTCACGGCGGTCCGAATAGACCGGCGAGACCGAGAGCTGCGAGGTTTGCATGTCGTTCTCGGCAACCCCGGCCTCGCGCAGCGCGGCGAAGACCGCGGCCATCGCCTGGGAATTGGCGCGCATGGCGGCCTGGGCGGTATCGGCGCGGCTGACCACACCCGAGCTGACCTGGGCATAGTCCGGCGCGAGCCGGACTTCCGCCGTTGCAGACAGCGACAGGGTGGGTTGCGGCTCCTGGATCTGGGCGAAGGCGGAACCGGCCGTCAGGGCGGTCAGGGCAGTGGTGGCAATAAGTGCGCGGAACATGGGTGTCCTCCTGTGATTTCAATATCTGGCGCCAGACTAACACTGCCGCAGCTGAGTGAAGCCTGAATGGCATGGGCCCAATTCGGCCATCAAGATTGCAACGTCTTAATGCGCACGCGGTTTCAGGCCGATGGCAGGCCGCGGCATCGCGCGCCCTGCGGCCGCATCTTGGCTATCCCGCCACAACCCGGTATCGAGAACTCACGCCGGAAAGGCGGGCCTGTAGCTCAATTGGTTAGAGCCGGCGGCTCATAACCGCTTGGTTGGGGGTTCGAGTCCCTCCGGGCCCACCATCCTTCGCCCTGCTGTGCGGCGACATCTGAATTGATTCAAACGCCAATTGGTTTGATTCATTTGGTCGTCGATAATATCGATAATTCTCTGTTATATATAAGTTTTGTCAGGGTTCCGTTGAGAGATTTACCGAGTGGCATGAATCACTCTTGTCGTCATTGGGGCCAGTGAATGGCATTGCAGTGCGATCAGCCAGCTGTGGCCGTGTGAGGCTGGGAGTATGTCGCGTGATGGCATGACCGCTTAGGCGCAGAGGCGGCGTTAGGCGAAACCAGGTGCTCCAGCCCTTGATTTGAGGCTCGCAGTTGCCCCTCGTTCTATCTGGATCTTCCGCGTTTTCTGGTGCGGGCCCCTTGTCAACGGACTTGCGTGGTTGGCGTGCGGGTATTCGGGAAGAGCACCAACCGAGAAGACGGCCTGTTCATGAAGTTCGCACAGAGCAGGTCTTGAGGCCTTGCCCCGACGTTCCCCATGATGGCTGATACAACAGCTGGCCATCAGATCGTGGCGTCCAATTCTGGCGCTGCTGTCGAGGATGCTGTAAAAAACAGGCGTCAGGCGTGAGGGAATATGCCTCGCCCTGCGTATTGCTCTTCAGAGATGCGTTTGAAACCGCCGGGAATTGCAGCGAATGCGACGAGCCAGAGGGATAGCGCGCACAAGCCCGTCCAGGCTGATGAACAGCCTGGTTGCGTTGCTGGCTGCGCTTATGGTCCTGATGAGCGCGCCCGCTCATGCCGGCCCGTCCGACACGGCGTCCTGCATGCCGGAAATGGTGTCGGATTGCTGCGACGGGATGGATCATGCCCGCGCGGCTCACGACGGCAGTATGGCCGGCCCCGTGAGCCCCGACGTCCCGGACAATGATTGTGCCGATATGGATTGTGCGGCGATGACAACCTGCGCTGCACCCGCTCAGGCCGTGCTGTCGCGCGCGGTGCAATTGCCTCGCCTCCTCCTGGAACGACACGGCAGCCCTGTGGATGGCATCAGGGCTCCGCTTCCCCCCTCGTCCCTGCCTGAACAGCCTCCGCGAGTCTGAGCCCCGACACCGCCGGTGAAAACCGGCGGCCGTGCCTGTCGACCGGTTCAAGACCTCGTGGAGTTTTTCATGTCCCTGTCCATACTGCCGGCTGCCCTCGCGGCGGCGCTGGTGTCCGGCGCGATGCAGCCGGTTGCTGATACCGGTTTGCCGCCGATCAGCCTGGCGGAAGCCCTTCTGATTGCCGAAAGCCGGGAAGAGCCCGGCATCGAGACCTGGCGCGCGCGGGCCGACGCACTCGAAACGCGCGGCGAGGCCGAGAGCGCCCTGCCGGACCCGTCGGTCCGTGTCGGGGTTGCAAGCGTGCCGTTGAGCGATTTCGACCTCGAGCGCGAGGCGATGACGCAGGCACAGGTCTCGGTGCGGCAGATGTTCCCGCGCGGCGAGACGCGAGAATTGCGGCGGGCCCGGCGCGAGGCCGAGGCCGATGGCGCGCGCGCCGGGATGGCATTGGAGGCGCGCGAAATAAGACGCACGGTCCGCCAGCGCTGGCTGGAACTTTACTACTGGGAGCGCGCCCGCGATCTCACGCTCCGCCGGCGCGAGGAAATGGACCGGTTGGGCGAGGTTGCGACGGCCGTTTTCGCCAGCGGCCGGGCCAACAGCCATGACGTGATCCGCGTCGATCTGGAAACCGCCATGCTGGGAACGCGGCTCGTCGATATCGAGCGCCAGTCGGAAACCATAAGGGCCGATCTCGCGCGCTATCTCGGCGCCGATGCCGATCGTCCGCTCACGGCGCAGATGCCGGTTCTCCCGGCGCTCCCGGACGGGACGGACGCTGTCGCCGCGCTTGCTGCCCATCCCGGCATCCGGGCGCACAATGCCCGGATCGAGGCGAGTGAGCGCGAACTGGATATCGCCCGTCAGGCCTTCCGCCCCGCCTGGGCTCTCGATGCGGGCTATGGCCTGCGTGGCAGCCGGTCCGATGTCGCCAGCATCGGCGTGAGTGTGGAAGTCCCCCTGTTCAACCGGACCGGCCGGGAGGCCGGGGTGAGTGCGGCCCGGCAGGCGCGCAGCGCGGAAGAACTGGCGCGCCAGGCAAGCCTGCTCGATCTGCGCCGCCAGCTCGACCGTTCTGTCCGCCAGCACCGCTGGCTCGACGACACGATCGCGCTGCATGAACGTGAAGTCCTGCCGCGGGCCCGCGAAACGGTGGAAGCGGTACTGGCGGCCTACGAGAACGAACAGGCCGACTTTGCCGAACTCGTGCGCGCCGAACTGGCACTGCTCGACGCGGAACTCGCCTTGGTACGCATGCAGGTCGACGCAGGCCAGGCGCTGGCCGACATCCTCTTTCTCACGGGAGACGTGCAATGAACCGCACAAGCCTCATGATTGCCGCGCTCTCGCTCCTGGCCGGCGCGGCTGCCGGTATGGCCGGGATGGCCCTGTTTGCCGGTGACGATGCGTCTGGCGGGACCGCCGAGCGGGAAGTCCTCTACTGGGTGGCGCCGATGGATTCGAGCTACCGTCGCGACGAGCCGGGGAAGTCGCCCATGGGCATGGACCTGGTCCCCGTCTATGCCGGCGAGGAGCCGGCGGGCGCGGGCGCCGACATCGTTCGTATCGATCCTGCCGTGGAGAATAATATCGGCGTACGCACGGCGCTCGTACGCCGCGAGGACTTCCACCGCCATATCGCCACGGTCGGCTATGTCCGGCCGGTCGACGCGCTGACATCCGCGGTGGACGTGCGCAGCGAAGGCTGGGTCGAGGATCTGCGCGTCTCCACCATGGGCGACGCCGTGGATGCAGGCGCGCTTCTCTTCCGCATGTATTCGCCGGAACTCGTGGCTGCCCAGTCCGAATACCTGCAGGCCCGCCGGATCGGCCGCAGCGCCCTTGTCGAGGCCGCCCGGGCGCGGTTGAGGGCTCTGGGCATGACGGCCGGCCAGATCGAAGCGGTCGGCCGGGACGGCCAGCCGGCGCGGCTGGTCGATGTGCACGCTGCGCGCAGCGGGATCGTGATCGACCTGTCGGTCCGCGAGGGCCAGCATGTGCACCCCAGCGCCACGCTGATGACCATTGCCGATCTCTCGTCTGTCTGGGTCGTGGCCGATGTGTTCGAGGACGAGGCGCAAGCCGTAGTGGCTGGCCTCGCTGTCGAAATGCGCTCGCCGGCTTATCCGGGCCGCGTATGGAACGGCACGGTGGAGTACGTCTATCCCACGGTCGATCCGCAAAGCCGGTCTGTGCCGGTCCGCATGCGGTTCGACAACCCGCAGGGCGATCTCAGGCCCGGCAGTTTCGTCAATGTCGTCATCAAGGCGGAACCGCGCTCCGGCGTCCTCACCGTGCCGCGCGACGCCGTGATCCGCACGGGCCGGTCCGACCGGGTGATCCTGGCCGAGGGCGACGGGCGGTATCGCCCGGCGCGCGTCGTACCGGGGATTTTGTCGGAGGACCGGATCGAAATCCTCGAAGGCCTCGTCGAGGGCGAGCGCGTGGTCGTGTCCAGCCAGTTCCTGATCGATTCCGAGGCGAGCCTGCAGGGTGCCATGCTGCGCATGAGCCCGCCGGGCCCGGTGCAAGTCGAGGCAGAGGCCGCACCCCGTGAAGTCGATGGCACCGGAACCGTGACGTCGGTGATGGCCGGTCACGGCATGATCGATCTCGACCCCGCGCCGATCCCCGAGATCGGCTGGCCCGCCATGACGATGTCCTTCCGCACGGTCGACGGTGTGGACCTCTCCGGCCTGGCCGCCGGNNACAGCGTNACCTTCACNCTGCGCGAGACGGAGGGNGGAGACTGGCTNATCTCGGANATCGAGCCGGCCGGGGCCATGTCCGCTCACGACATGCACGATATGGACGACATGCCNNNCGCANAGCCGGACGNCATGGANGACATGCCGGANATGGANGANACCGANCANTCCGGCCATNCCGATCCGCACGGNGNNCANCGCCCATGATCGCNNCCATCATCCGCTGGTCGGTCGGCAACCGGCTGATCGTCCTCATTCTNGCNGCNTTGCTGGGGGCCTACGGCACNTGGTCGCTGGCCCGCACNCCNCTGGACGCNATTCCGGACCTGTCCGACGTGCAGGTGATCATCAAGACCACCTATCCNGGCCAGGCNCCNCAGGTCGTNGAGGACCAGGTCACCTATCCGCTCACCACCGCCATGCTGGCCGTGCCGGGTGCGGTGACGGTGCGGGGCTATTCCTTCTTCAACGACAGCTATGTCTACATCATCTTCGAGGACGGNACCGACCTCTACTGGGCCCGCTCGCGGGTGCTGGAATACCTCTCCCAGGTNGCCCCGACCCTGCCGGACAGTGCCTCNCCGGCGCTCGGGCCGGANGCNACNGGCGTCGGCTGGATCTACCAGTACGCCCTGGTCGACCGGACNGGCGGGCACGACCTNGCCGANCTNCGNTCGATCCAGGACTGGTTCCTGNANTACGAGCTGCAGACGGTCGANGGTGTGTCCGAGGTCGCCACGATCGGNGGCATGGTGCGGCAATACCAGGTTGTCGCGGATCCGGACCGGTTGCGCGCNTTCTCCATCCCGCTNTCCCGTGTCCGCNANGCNATCGAGCGCGGCAATCAGGAAAGCGGCGGCCGGGTNATCGAGATGGCCGAGGCNGAATACATGGTCCGCGCTTCGGGNTATATCGAAGGCATCGACGANCTTGAGGCGATCCCGGTCGGCGTTACCGATACCGGNACGCCCATCCTCCTCTCCGACGTGGCCGACATNCGNACNGGNCCCGAGNTGCGGCGCGGNATCGGCGAGCTCAATGGCGAGGGCGAGGCGGTCGGCGGTGTCATCGTCATGCGCTATGGCGAGAACGCGCTGGCCACGATCGAGCGGGTCGAAGAGCGTCTGCACGAACTCGCAGAGTCACTGCCCGAGGGTGTCGAGATCGTCACCACCTACAACCGGGCCGGACTGATCGAGCGGGCGGTGGAATCNCTGCANGAAAAGCTGATCGAGGAATTCATCGTCGTCGCCCTGATCTGCGCGATCTTTCTCTTCCATCTGCGCTCCTCGCTGGTGATCGTGCTCAGTCTTCCCCTTGGCGTGCTGGCGGCCTTTGCGGTGATGAACGCCCAGGGCATCAATGCCAACATCATGTCGCTGGGCGGGATCGCGATCGCCATCGGTGCGATGGTGGATGCGGCGATCGTGATGATCGAGAATCTTCACAAGCATATCGAGCGCGAGGAAGTGACACGGGAGAACCGCTGGGAGATCGTCACGCGGGCGGCGACGGAAGTCGGGCCCGCCCTGTTCTTCTCGTTGCTGATCATCACCTTCTCCTTCGTGCCGATCTTCGCGCTTGAGGCGCAGGAAGGCCGGCTCTTCCATCCGCTGGCCTTCACCAAGACCTATGCGATGGCCGCCGCTGCGGGCCTGTCGGTCACGCTGGTCCCCGTACTGATGGGTTATTTCATCCGCGGCCAGATCACGCCGGAACACAGGAATCCGGTAAACCGGCTCCTGATCGCCGGCTACCGGCCCTTCATCCGGCTGGTTCTGGCCCATCCCTGGGCAGTTATTGGCGTGTCGGTCCTGATCCTGGCGAGTGCGGCGGTGCCGCTGTCGCGCATGGGCAGCGAATTCATGCCGGATCTCGATGAGGGCGACCTTCTGTACATGCCGTCCGCCTATCCGGCCGTCTCCGCCGGCAAGATGGCGGAAATCCTGCAGCAGACGAACCGGCTGATCATGACCGTACCGGAAGTGGAGACCGCCTATGGCAAGGCGGGCCGCGCCGAAACCGCGACCGATCCGGCGCCGCTGACCATGGTCGAGACCACGATCCAGCTGCGCCCGCGCGAGGAGTGGCGGCCCGGCGTGACGATGGACGACATTCGCGCCGAACTCGACGCCCTGGTCGATGTGCCCAGTCTCACCGATGTCTGGATCATGCCGATCCGCAACCGGATCGACATGCTGGCTACCGGCATCAAGACACCGGTCGGGATCAAGGTCGCCGGCCCCGATCTGGACGTCATCGCCGGGATCGGCGAGCAGATCGAGGATGTGATCCGCGCGGTGCCGGGCACGGCCTCGGTCTATGCCGAACGTGTGACCGGCGGCCGGTTTGTCGATATCGATGTCAACCGCCGCGAGGCGGCCCGCTTCGGGCTCAACGTTGCCGATGTGCACGATGTGGTGCGCACCGCCATCGGCGGCATGACCATCACCGAGAGTGTGGAGGGGCTGGAGCGCTATCCCGTCAATCTGCGCTATCCGCGCGACTATCGCGGCTCGGTCGAGGAGTTGCGTGCGCTGCCGTTGATTACGCCAACCGGCGCAGAAATCCCGCTCGGCCGGGTCGCGGAGATCTCCATCTCCGACGGCCCCGGCGTGATCCGCAGCGAGAATGCGCGGCTCAATGGCTGGATCTATGTCGATATCGCCGGCGTCGATATCGGCTCCTATGTCGCCGCGGCCCAGCGTGCCGTCGCCGATCAGATCGAACTGCCCGCGGGCTATTCGCTCTCCTGGTCGGGCCAATACGAGTACATGGAGCGGGCGAAGGAGCGGCTCAGTGTCGTGGTTCCGGTCACTCTGGCGATCATCGTGCTGCTGCTCTTCCTCAATTTCCGGCGTCTGGTCCCCGTTTTCCTGATCATGGGCACGTTGCCGCTGGCGCTCGTCGGCGGTCTGTGGCTGCTCGACATGCTCGGCTACAATATGTCCGTGGCTGTCGGGGTGGGCTTCATCGCGCTTGCCGGTGTCGCGGTGGAGATCGGCGTGCTGATGATCGTCTATCTCGAACAGGCGCTGAAGGACCGGCAGGAACAGGCTGCGGCGGAGAACCGCAGCCTCACACCGGAGGATTTGCGGGAGGCGGTCGTGAAGGGCGCGCTCCTGCGTGTTCGCCCCATCATGATGACCGTCGCGGTCGTTATCGCCGGCCTCCTGCCGATCATGTTCGGCTCGGGCACCGGGTCGGAAGTGATGCGGCGCATTGCAGCCCCCATGGTTGGCGGCATGACAAGCGCGACGGTGCTGACCCTGCTCGTCTTGCCGGCGGCCNTCCTGATCTGGCAGCGCTGGCGGCTGCGGAGCGGTCCGGCGGGAGACCGGTGATGATCATCTTGCGCCGGTACTTCCTTCCGCATGCCCTTGTGCGCACCGTGATCCGGAGGGGCTTGACCCTCCAGTTACTGGAAAGTCCAGATAGTCGGCGTCAGCGGTGAAAGGAGTCCGGCATGACATCTGACCAGACAAACGCACAGGGATGTTGCAGCAAGCATGCACAAACGGGTCACGACGGTCACACCAGTGAGACGGTCAAGGATCCGGTTTGCGGCATGGATGTCCGGATCGATGCCGGCAAGCCGAGCTTCGAGCGCCGGGGCGAGACCTGGCATTTCTGCTCGCAATCCTGTCACGACAAGTTCGCCGCGGATCCGGATCACTATCTCTCCGGCGCCCACCGGCAGACCTATGAGGACATGCCGGCGGGTACGCAATACACCTGCCCCATGCATCCGGAGATCGTCCGGGACAAACCCGAGGACTGTCCGATCTGCGGCATGGCGCTGGAGCCGATGGGCGTGCCGCCTGCAGATCAGGGGCCCAATCCCGAACTGGTGGACTTCCGACGGCGTTTCTGGGTCGGCGCCATACTGACCCTGCCGCTGGTGGTTTTGTCGATGGGGCCGTTTGTGGGGCTCGGATTCATCCGGGAGTCGCTTGGCGAAGGCCTGGCAATCCTGGCCGAGCTGGTTCTGGCGACCCCGGTCGTGCTCTGGTCGGGCTGGCCTTTCTTCGTGCGTGGCTACAAGTCCGTCGTCAGCGGCAATCTCAACATGTTCACCCTGATCGCGATGGGGGTTGGTGCCGCTTATCTGTTCAGTGTCACAGCCACGATCGCGCCCGGTATCTTCCCGGCCGGTTTCCGAGATGAAGGCGGCCATGTCGCCGTCTATTTCGAGGCCGGTGCTGTGATCACCGTCCTCGTCCTGCTGGGCCAGTTGATGGAGCTGGGGGCGCGCGAACGTACCGGCTCGGCGATACGCGCCCTGATGGATCTCGCTGCGAAAACGGCCCGGGTCGTCCGCGAGGACGGGCGCGAGGAGGAAATTCCGCTTGAGCANGTCACGGTGGGTGACCGTCTGCGTGTGCGTCCGGGCGAGAAAATCCCGGTCGACGGAGACGTCGTCGAAGGCCGGTCTTCGGTGGATGAGTCGATGATCTCCGGAGAGCCCGTCCCGGTGGAAAAGACGGCCGGCGATGCTGTCACCGGCGCAACGATCAACGGCACCGGTTCGCTGGTAATCGAGGCGAGACGTGTCGGCAAGGACACCGTTCTCAGCCAGATTGTGGAGATGGTCGCAGCGGCCCAGCGCAGCCGCGCCCCGATCCAGAAGCTCGCCGACGTGATCTCGGGACGGTTCGTGCCGGCCGTGATCGGTGTCGCTATTCTGGCCTTCATCGGCTGGTCGGTGTGGGGCCCGGAGCCCGCCATGGCCTACGCCCTGGTTGCTGCGGTCTCGGTGCTGATCATCGCCTGCCCCTGTGCGCTGGGCCTGGCCACGCCGATGTCGATCATGACAGCGACCGGCCGCGGCGCGCAGGCCGGCGTGCTGATCAAGAATGCCGAGGCACTGGAGCGCTTCGCCAAGGTCGATACGCTGATCGTCGACAAGACCGGCACGTTGACCGAAGGCCGGCCGAAACTCCAGAGCGTGCTCCCGCAGGCGGGTTTCGATGCTGACACGGTGTTGCGCCTGGCCGCGGGCCTGGAGAACGGGTCCGAACACCCGCTTGCCGAAGCGATTGTCGCGGGTGCGCAGGAGAAGGGCCTGGAGCCCGGCAAGGCTGCGGATTTCGAGGCGATGACCGGTCAGGGCGTGACAGGCCGGGTGGACGGGCACGATGTGGCCCTGGGCAATGTGCGGCTGATGGAAGGGCTCGGCCTTGATCCTGGCCCGCTTTCCGCCGACGCCGACCGCCGCCGCGATCAGGGTGAGACCGTCATGTTCGTGGCCATAGGCGGGCGGATAGCCGGTCTGGTCTGTGTTGCCGACCCTGTGAAACAGACCACTCCTGACGCACTGAAGCAGCTGCACGCGCAGGGCTTCCGCATCATCATGGCGACCGGCGACAATGAACGCACAGCCAGAGCCGTTGCTGCCCGGCTGGGTATCGACGAGATACGGGCNGATGTGCTGCCGGAAGACAAGGCNCNCATCATTCGNGANCTCCAGNCTGNNGGCGCNCGNGTCGCNATGGCCGGGGATGGCGTCAACGATGCNCCCGCCCTCGCCCAGGCCGACGTCGGCATCGCCATGGGNACCGGNGCGGATGTTGCCATCGAGAGCGCNGGCTTTACNCTNGTNAAGGGCGANCTGACGGGNATNGTCCGGGCNCGCAGGCTGTCGACGGCGACNATGCGCAANATCCGNCAGAACCTGTTNTTNGCCCTGNTCTACAANGCNNCNGGNGTGCCGATCGCNGCNGGNGTGCTCTACCCNNTCATGGGCATGCTGATNTCNCCCATGTTCGCGGCNGCNGCGATGAGCCTGTCCTCGGTNTCGGTCATCACCAANGCNNTGCGGNTGAGNTCGGTCAAACTCTAGTCCCAACGGGAGNAGNGNGTGGAACAGGACTACAGANCNGGNAGNCTNACCCTGGCCGGAACCGTGGCCATGGGGACCGGNGTGATGATCGGNGCCGGNATNTTCGCGCTGACCGGACAGGTCGCNGAGTTTGCCGGCTCCGCTNTTNCCGCTNGCCTTNGTNCTNGCGGCNNTGATCAGCGCNCTNAGCGCCTANACCTANNTCAAGGTNTCNGNCAAATACCCNTCNGCCGGCGGGATCGCGATGATNCTGGAAAAGGCCTATGGCCCGGTNACGGTGACCGGCGGCGCNGCGCTGCTGATGGCNTTNTCNATGGTGATCAATGAAAGNCTGGTNGCGCGGACTTTCGCCACCTACACGCTGCAGCTNTTCGACGCCGAGGGNATGGACTGGCTGGTTCCGGCGCTGTCGATCGGGCTGATCGTGGCGGCCTTCCTGGTCAATATCGCCGGGAACGAGGTGATCGGCACANTGTCCAAGGTGGCGGCCGTTGCCAAGGTGGGCGGCATTCTCGTCTTTGCNGCNATCGCCCTGTGGGCGTCNGGGTTCGANTANGCGGCAACCGGNTCCGGCGGCGATGACGGNGCGATCGGTACGGCCGGNGGTTTCCTGGCCGGCACCGCCCTGGCGATCCTGGCCTACAAGGGGTTCACCACGATCACCAATTCGGGCAGCGAGGTGATCGATCCCAAGCGCAATGTCGGTCGTGCCATCATGATTTCGCTGGGCATTTGCCTGGTGATCTACGTGCTGGTCAGCCTCGCTGTCGGTTCCGCGCTGACGGTCGAGGAGATCGCGGCGGCGCGGGACTACTCCCTGGCCGAAGCCGCGCGCCCGGCCCTGGGCAATGCCGGCGTCTGGTTCACGGTGATCCTCGCCATCGTCGCGACGGCCTCGGGCGTGATCGCCAGCATATTCGCGGTCTCGCGCATGCTGGCCATNCTGACCGACATGAAACTGATACCGCACCGCCATTTCGGCATGCCGGGCCGTATCCAGACCCATACACTGGTCTATACCGTGGTGCTGGCGGGTCTGCTGGCAGCGCTGTTCGATCTGGGCCGGATCGCCTCGCTGGGGGCGATCTTCTATCTGGTTATGGACATCATCATCCACTGGGGCGTGCTGCGCCGTCTGCGCGCGGACATCGGTGCAAACCCGGCGGTCCTTGTGGCGGCGATCGCGCTGGACCTGCTCGCGCTCGGCGCCTTCATGACGTTGAAGGCGATGCAGGATCCCTGGATCATCGTGATTGCGGCGGGTGGTATAGCGGCAACCTTCGGGCTCGAACGGCTATACCTGTCGCGCTGGCGCCAGCACGATCCCGGTCCGGGCCCCTTGCCTGACGAGGCGCGCTCACAAGCGGGGAGGTCCGATGAACCGGACTGAGTACAGACGGCACAAACGGGCGCTGCAGATCCAGCTGGTGGCGCTGCAGCGCCACCTCATCGCGCACGAACAGCGGCTCGTCGTGATCCTGGAAGGCCGCGATGCGGCCGGGAAAGACGGTGCGATCAAGCGGATCGTGCAGCATATGAGCCCGCGAGAGACGCGGGTGGTCGCCTTGGGCAAGCCGACCGAGCGCGATCGCGCGTCCTGGTACTTCCAGCGCTTCGTGCCGCACCTGCCCGCCGATGGCGAAATCGTCCTGTTCAACAGGTCCTGGTACAATCGGGCCGGTGTCGAACGGGTGATGGAGTTCTGTTCGGAGGAGGAATACGAGGCCTTTTATCGTGACGTGCTGGCCTTCGAGCGCTTGATCGCCGCCTCCGGCACGGCCGTACTGAAATTCTATCTCGACATTTCCCGGGACGAACAGGCTCGGCGCCTCGCCGAACGCCGAACCAGCCCGCTGACCGCCTGGAAGTCCAGCCCGATCGATGCCGTAGCGCTCGACAAGTGGGACGCGTATTCGCAGGCTCGTAACCGCATGCTCGCCGAGACCGATCCTGACGACCTGCCCTGNCGTGTCGTCGCGGCCGACGACAAGCGCCGTGCCCGCCTGACCGTCATGGCCGAAATTCTGGGCGCAGTGGAATGCGAATGGATCGACCCGCCGGCGCTCGAGGCGTTCGGCGGACGACTCCGCTACGGTCAGGGCGCGCTGGCGGAGCCCGGCTTCCTCGCGCTCTGAGACTGCCGGTCCCCCGGACCGTTAGAGCGAGGGCCCTTACAATTGCTGTCACGCCCAAGAGGGATTGCGGAATACGATGCGTAGACTCCATGTCGGTATTCGGGAGCAGCGCGTGAAGGGTCTACACATATTGCGGTTTATCGCCGGTCTTTTTCTTGTCCTCGCCGTTTGGGCTCCATCGGCACAGGCACATCCACCGGCCGAGCATCCTGCCGAAGCGGTGCATGATGAGACGACCGCCCCTGAGCAACAGGCGGAAGGCGCAGTTGACCATGGGGCAACCCATGATCATGCCGGTCCGGACCGGGAGCCGGGCGCTCCCCATGAGGATCAGCACGATCACGGCGCCCCCGCCGGGGCAGCGGAATCGGGACATGCCCACTGGGGCGAGAACGGGCCACGGACGGCGTTCGAACGGGCCATGGCGCGCCTGGGCGTTCTGCACAGTGTTGCAGTTCATTTCCCCATCGCNCTGCTCATGGCGGCGGCACTGGCCCAGATCCTGACGCAGGCCGGCCTTCCCGGCGGCAATGTCCAGACAGTCCGCTTCCTAGTCTGGACCGGAGCACTGGGCGGCGTCGCAGCGGGGGTTCTCGGATGGGCACATGCCGGTCCGATGACGTCCGGCGAAGACGGTGTCATGTTCGCCCACCGGGTGCTGGGCACGGCATTGGCCGTGGGGTCGATTGGTCTTGTCGGGCTGGTCGAGTGGCGCGTCCGCTGGCCCGGGCGGATCATTGGTCTGCTGGCACCGTCGGGCGTTTATCTCGCGGGGCTCGCGGTTGCGATGAACGGCTTTCTGGGCGGGAGCCTGGCCCATGGCGGATTGCGTCATCTGATTGGCGGTTGAAGGAGTTCGGAGAAGATGGATTCAAAAACACCCGACGACATGCTCGACCGGCTGTCGGGTCTGCCCGAGCCGACGCCCGGTCCGGCGTTCAATGCCGCTGTCTGGCAGCGGATCGACGGATCGCCACGGGACCGCCGAAAGTGGTTTGACGATCTCGTCCCCGCGCTTGGATGGCGTGCGGCCCCCGCATGTCTTGCACTTGTTGTGGGAACGGCCGCCGGTTCGATGATTGTTCGCGGACATCAGGGCGACGCTCTGGACGTGTTCGATCCTGAATCTGCCTATTCCATCGTTGCCGTCGTTGGCACGGAAACTGGAGCGCGATGATGATCAGAGCCGG
>PANX01000041.1 GCA_002707795.1 Maricaulis sp. | reverse complement strand
GCGCCGGGTTCTGCGCGCCCCGCCGCAGCTGGTCGAGTGGGCGCAGCCGCTGCAGCTCGCCGGCCGGGGCATCGGTGTCGCCTTTGAAGACCAGGCGGCCGTCGAGGCCTTGTGGATGTCCGTGCTGGACGCCGACCCGCCCGCACCCGGCGACACGCTGTTCGGCGTCACCCTGGCCGACCATCCCGCCATCGCCGACACGCCGGACCGCTGCCTGGTCTATCTCGCCGCCCGGCCGCGGGAAGCGGGGGCAGAAGCCGGCGCGGGGCCAGACGAAGGGGTGCCGGACGAAGGCGCGCCGGACGAAGGCGGGATCGCCCTCGAGATCCCGGCGGGAGCCTATGCCGTCTTCGTTCATGACGGCCCGCTCGAAACCCTGCTCGATACCGTCAATTACGCCTGGGCCAGCTGGCTGCCGCGCAGCGGCTGGGTGAAGTCGGAGCGTCCGGATTTCGAGCGCTTCCGGGCCGATGCGGTCCTGGGCGGGCCGGTGCGGGTGGAGTTGTGGGTGTCAGTGGAGCGCGCCGATCGTGCCGGCGATGATGGCGGCACCGGCCAGGGCGAGCGCGCCGCCGAGAATGAGCCGCCGCGCGCCGGCTGACAGGGCACGCGACGGGGCCCGCCCCGGCTGCGGCCGGCGCAGGTCGCGGGCGGCAGAGCCGATGATGGCGAGGCCGAAGACCAGCCCGGCAAGCTCGAACCCGATCAGGGCCGGCGACATCGGTGTCGGCGAGACCGGGAAGATGTGCAGCAGGTCGAGGGCGAAAATCGCGACATAGCCCAGCCCGTCGGCGATCACCCAGACCAGGATGCGGCGGCCGCCCCGGCGCGCCAGCGCAGCCAGCGGGATCGAGCCCAGCACCACCAGCGTGATGAAGGCGTTGAACGCGATCAGCACCGCGACGGGGATGTGCCCGAAACTGCGGTTCTCCACCGGGCCGCCCGGTATCAGGGGCGCCATCGACAGAACGGCGAGGATCAGGAGGACGGGGGTCAGGCGGCGGGCATTCATGACGGGCTCCGGGGCGGGAAACGGGACAGGCCCGATCTCTAGACCATCGCATGGCGGCCGTTTTGACTGTTTGTGACATCTGCTCCAGCGGACTGGACAGACCGGCAGCGGGGTCTGCTATCGTGGCCTTTCAGCCGGACGGGAGGGACGGGGCATGGACTGGAGTTTCGGGGATTATGCGGCCGCGGCGACCCTGCTGGCAGGCTTTGTCTTCGGTGCGGCCATCGCGCTGAGAACCAGCGGCCAGCTGGCCTACCGGGCTGCGGCCTTCCTCGCGCTTCTGTCCGTCCTGGCGCTGATCTGGATCAATGGCGCTGTCGGCATTATCGGTTCGGAAGGCAATGCGGCAAACCTGATGTATGGCGTCGTCGTGTTGATCGCCCTGGCCGGCGCCGTGGTCGCGCGCCTGCGGGCCGCCGGCATGGCGCTCACCCTGGCCCTGATGGCGGGGGCGCAGGTGCTGATCGGTATCATCGCCTGGCTGGGCGGGATGGGCAGCGGCTCGCCCTCCTGGCCGCAGAGCCTGATCGGCGTGACCGTGATCTTTGCCGGCGCTTTCCTGGCGGCGGCGGCCCTGTTCCGCGCCGCGGCGCGGGCTCAGGCCGCGGCCAGCCTGTCGCGATAGCGGCGGCTGCCGGGGATCCGGGCGCCGCTCTCCAGCGTGATGGCGACATCGCCCTCGCCGGTCGGCGCGATCTCGGCGATCCGGGCCCGGTTGACCAGCCAGGAGCGGTGTACGCGCACCGCGTCTATGCCGGCTTCCGTCAGCTGTTTTTCCAGCTCCGACAGGGTGATACGCGCCAGATGCCCGCCGGCGGGCGTGTGCACTTCGACATAATTGCCGGCCGCCCGGGCACTGTCGAACCGGTCCGCTTCCAGCCGGATGATCCGGCCGCCGCATTTCAGGGTCAGCCGGTGGGTCCGGCGTGCTTCGGCCCGTGCGCCGATGGCTTCCATCCGGTGTGTCTCGATCGCCCGGAAGCCGGACAGGACGAGGAAATGCGAGGCATAGGTCAGCACGTCCTTGCGCAGCTCGTAGACGAATTCGCGCACCGGGTCCTCGAAGAAGCGGTAGTCGAAGCCGAACAGCAGGGGTGTCAGGGCTTCGCGCGTCCAGGCCATGGCGAAGATGTGGATCGTCGCATAGGCCAGCACGCCGATGATATGGACGGGGATGGCGACGGTCCAGCGGGTCGAGGCCAGCGGGAAACGCCGCTCCAGCAGGACCAGGCCGATGAAGAGCAGCAGGATGTAGACGACGCTGGTCGCCTCGATGAACCAGGAAAAGGCGGGGGCCATCTCCCGGCCGATGCGCTCGAAATCGGTCACCCGGGACGCCGAATTGACGGCCAGATGGCCCAGCGTCATGGCATAGGTGAACAGGCCCGCATACAGCGCAACGCGCCGGTCGGTGCCGTCCTCGATCTGGCGTTCGGTCCGGGTCATGCCGTGTTCTTGCCCTTGCGCGCGCCGGGGGCAAGAGGCAGGCGCGCCGCTCGTCCCGGAGCGCCGCCGCCCGTCCCCGCACTGCAGTCGCTCACCCCGCCGGCCCGGATATCGTCCCGCACCGCCGGGGCAAACGCGAGGGGTATGCAGGCTGGCGGCGAAAGGATACCGCCATGACGCCGCTCTCCCATCCCGCCGCTTCCGGGGCCGCCCATCCCCGCCGCCACGATCTCGACTGGCTGCGGATCATCGCTTTCGGCCTCCTCATCTTCTACCATGTCGGCATGTTCTTCGTGCCGTGGGACTGGCATGTGAAGAGCACCCGGGCCAATGACGGCCCTGTCTACGCCATGCTGCTGCTCAATCCCTGGCGGCTGGCCCTGCTCTTCTTCATTTCCGGCGTGGCGATCCGCTATCTCTCCGACAAGCTCGGCGCCGGCCGTTTCGCGCTCGACCGGACAGGGCGGCTCCTGCCGGTGATCGTGTTCGGCATGCTGGTCGTGGTCATGCCCCAGACCTGGGCGCAGCTGCGTCAGGCGGGGGTGATCGAGGAGGGACTTCTCGCCTTCTGGCCGCGATATATCCTCGGGTGGGAAATCGGTGGTATAGAAGTGCCGACGTGGAACCATCTCTGGTACGTCGTCTACCTCTTGGTCTACTGCCTCATACTGTCACCTTTTGTGCCGCTTATGAGGGGACTGTGCGACGGCTATGTCAGCCATATGTTGCAGGTATTGAACCGTCCCGTGACGGGTTTGCTCCTGCTCGCCCTGATCCCCGTCCTGCCCTTCTGGGCCTACCGGATCTTCCTGGAACCGCATTTCCCCACCACCCATAATCTCGTATGGGACTGGGCCAATCACGCCCATCGCCTCACCATTCTGCTGATTGGCTATGCCGTTGCGAAGAATGAGGTTTTCTGGCGCGCCGCTGACCGTATCCTGGTTCCGGCCCTGATCTGCTGCGCCCTCTACGCCGCCGCGCTCTGGTGGGGGCTGGGACGTCCGGAGGCCGACTGGGAGGGGCAGGCCTGGCTGAGCTGGATCTTCCGCCTGGGCCGCATTCTCTATGCCTGGCTGGCCATTCTGGCGCTGACCGGTGTGGCCCGCCGCTATCTCAATGGCGACGGTCCCGTGCGCCGCTACCTCACCGAGGCGATCTTCCCCTATTACATCCTGCACCAGACGATCACCGTCCTCACCGGCTACTGGATCGCGCCGATGGGTCTGAATGTCTGGGTCGAGTTTGCCGTCCTTGCCGGGGTCACGACGGCAGGCTGTGTGGCGGGCTATGAGATCGTGCGCCGCATTCCGCCCTTGAGGCCCGTCATGGGACTGAAATGGCGGTCCGTTCCGGTGCGCTGAAGGCCGAACATTACGGAATTTTCAGCGACCGGACGGGATGTTCGCCCTATTCTCCCCGTCATCGATCGGGATACGGGGAGATAGTCATGAAACCGCTCGGACTTCACACCGCGCTGCGCCGTGCCGCGCCGGCCCTGGCGCTGGCCGCTTTCGGCCTGGCGCCGGTGGCTGCGCAGGAGGCCTACCGCTTGCCGCCGCAGGATATTGTCGACATCGTCGACGCCGCGCCTGCGCCCTACACCTCGCTCTCTCCGGCGCGCGACACGCTGCTGCTGATGCATCGTGAAGCCCTGCCGCCGGTGTCCGAACTGGCCCGCCCGATGGAGCGCCTCGCCGGCCTGCGTCTCGATGCCGCGACGAATGGCCGTCATGGTCCGCGCACGGTCACCGGGCTCAGCCTGATCGATCTGGAAACGCGCGAAGAACGCACGATCGAACTGCCGGACGATGCCGGTATCAGCGCGATCTCCTGGTCGCCGGACGGCTCGCGGATCGCTTTCACCCTTACCCGCAATGACACGATCGGGATCTGGGTCGCCGATGTCGAGCGCGCCCGGGCCCGGGCCGTCGTGGAGCGCGGCGTCAATGCGGTGTTCTCGCCCTTCACCTGGATGCCCGATGGTGAGCGTCTGCTGGTCAGCCTGACCGATCCGGATCGCGGTGCCCGGCCGCAGCGTCCGCGCGTGCCGGCCGGCCCTGTGATCCAGGAAGCCAGCGGCTATGAAGCGCCGGTCCGCACCTATCAGGACCTGCTGAACGACGAACACGATGCCGAGCTCTTCGCCTGGCTGGCGACCAGCCAGCTGGCGATTGTCGGCGCCAATGGCCGGGGCCTGCGCAATGTGGGCGAGCCGGGCCTCTACTTCATGGCCGATCCGGCCCCGGGCGGCGACTACATCCTGATCGGCGAAATGCGCCAGCCCTTCTCGTTCCAGGTGCCCTGGAGCCGTTTTCCCGACCGGACCTTCGTGATCGACCTCAACGGCAACGAAATCGCCGAGATCGCCGAACAGCCGCTGGCCGACAATATTCCGATCGGTGGCGTGGTGACCGGCCGCCGCTCTGTCGGCTGGCAGGACTCCCATGAAGCCCGCCTGACCTGGGCCGAAGCCCTGGACGGCGGCGACCCGCGTGTCGAGACCGACGAGCGCGACAGTGTCTGGACGCTGGAAGCACCGTTCGATGGTGAGCCCGTGGAACTGCTGCGCACCGAAGACCGCTATTACGGCGCCCAGTTCACTCAGCAGGGCGAGACCGGCTTTGCCATGGAGTATGACCGCGATACGCGGGTCGTGCGCCGCTGGCTGGTCGACTTCTCCGACCCCTCGGTCGAGCCGCGCCTGGCCGAGGAACGCAATATCCAGGACAGCTATGCCGATCCCGGCGAGCCGATCATGACGCGCAACCGTTTCGGCGAAAGCGTTGTCGCGGTGACGGACGGCTATATGTACTTCACCGGCGATGGCGCCACGCCGGAAGGCGACCGGCCCTTCCTCAACCGGGTCAGCTTCGACACGTTCGAGACCGAGGAAATCTGGCGCAATTCCGGCGAGAATTACGAGGAAGTGATTGGCCTGACCGCCCCGGACGCCTCGGCCTTCCTGACCTCGTGGGAAGACCCGCAGACGCCGGCGAATGTACGCTGGCACCGGGCGGGTGAAGAGACCGTGCAGATCACGGACTTCCCCAATCCCCACCCGCAGCTCAACGCGATCTCGCGCGAGCTGATCACCTTCGACCGCGCCGATGGTGTGCCGTTGTCCGCCACCCTCTACCTGCCGGCCGACTACGAGGAAGGCGACCAGCTGCCGGTCGTCGTCTGGGCCTATCCGCGCGAGTTCAACAATGCCGAAACCGCCGGCCAGGTACGGGGCTCGCCCTATGAGTTCACCCGGGTCGCCGGCACCAGCCCGCGCTTCCTGGTGACCCAGGGCTATGCCCTGCTGGAGAACGCCACCATGCCGATCGTCGGCGACGATCCGGAAACGGTGAATGACAGCTTCATCGAACAGCTCGTCATGTCGGCCGAGGCCGCCCGTGACGTCACGGTGGAGATGGGCTTCGGCGATGGCGAACGCTTGGCGATTGCCGGTCACTCCTACGGTGCCTTCATGACCGCCAACCTGCTGGCCCATTCGGATATCTTCCGGGCCGGTATCGCACGGTCGGGCGCCTATAACCGCACCCTGACGCCCTTCGGCTTCCAGGCCGAGCGGCGCACCTTCTGGGAAGCCTCGGACATCTATTTCGAACTGTCGCCCTTCATGCAGGCCGACCAGATCGACGAGCCGATGCTGATGATCCACGGCCAGATGGACAATAATTCCGGCACCTTCCCCATCCAGTCGGAACGCATGTTCGCCGCCGTGAAGGGCAATGCCGGCACGGCCCGCCTGGTCATGCTGCCCTATGAAAGCCATGGCTATCGCGGCCGCGAGAGCGTGCTCCACGTACTCGCGGAAAGCTTCGACTGGCTGGACCGCTGGGTGATGCCGGAAGAAGATCCGATGGGCGGCGGCGAAGAGGTCGCTGCGGACTGACGCCCAGCATCACGCCCGCACATGGAAAACCCCGCCGGAGCAGCTTTCGGCGGGGTTTCTTCCTGGCTGTGTGTTGTCAGACCTGTTCGCTTGCCATGTCCGGCACCGGCTTCCCCTGCCAGGGCTTGTGACCCGCCGGCCTGTCAGGCACAGTCCGGTTTTCCAGCCGCCAGCGGAAAAGCCCTTTGCGCGCGATCATTCCCGATGAAACCCTTCTCACCGCGCGGCCGTTCAACGGGCCGGGCTGGAGCGTGGAGTGGCAGAAATCTCTGGGGTGTTCGCTCACCTTGCACCGGCGGCGCTGGCATGTGCTGTCCTATTATCCGGAAAGGGAAACGGACGTACGGCGGCGAGTGGCCGGACGGACCGAAGCCTTCAGCTCGCCAGCCGGATCGCTCGGACTTTATCCCGCACGCACAGCCGAAACGGTCGAGTGGCACGGCGCCGGCATCAGCGCCCTTCATATCCACTTCGCTCCGGAAAGACTGGCCGCGATANCGCCGGCCCTGGCCGGCGTCAGGCGGTTGGCCTGTTTCCGGGATGCCGAGCTGTCACGACTATGCGGCGGGCTCTACGAGATGGCCCGGGCCGAGCGGTTCTTGCCTGCCGGTGTGCCGCCTGTCATGGATGCGGTCATTGCGCACATTGCAGAACGGTACGCTTCTGCGGAGCTGCAGGCAGACAGGCTGCTGGGACGCAAACCCGTGACCGCACTGCTCGACCGCATGTACGGCCCTGCCGCAGTGGACACGACGGTCGATCAGCTGGCCGCTGATGCCGGGGTGAGCCGGGGGTATTTCTTCCGCGCCTTCCGGCGTCATGTCGGCGCCACGCCGCATGGTCTGCTGCTCCGCAGCCGTCTGGAGCTGGCAAAGGGCCGGATCCAGGCCGGGGACCGGCTGGCCGATATCGCCCTGGCGTCGGGATTCGCCGATCAGAGCCATTTCGCGAATGCATTCCGCCAGACATTCGGCCTGTCCGCCGGCGCGTTCGCAGACTGGTTCAGGCGCTGAGAGAGGTCACGATTCCACAAGACCGGACGCAGGGCGCGCGCCAGATTCGGAGCCCTGGTTTCCGGAGTGACTTCCATGCGCGTTTTCCATCTTCTCGGTGTTCTTCTTGTTCTGCTCGTGCCGCCAGCCATGGCCGATCCGCTTGCCACGCCGGACCGGCGCGAACGGGTCGAGATCGATTCCCCGATCCTTGACGCCACGCGCCAGATCGTCGTTCAATTGCCGGAAGGGTATGCCGACGATCCGGATAGGACTTACCCGGTTCTTTTTCTCACCGATGCGCAGTGGCAGTTCGACCTGGTCGCGGCGACGTTCGACTATCATGCCTATTGGGGACGAATCCCCGACCACATCATTGTCGGCCTCTACAATCCGGTCCGGAACGCCGATCTCGTTCCGGAACCCGACCCGCGCTACCCGTCGACCGGGAGCGGCGATACCTATCTGGCTCACGTCACTCAAGAGGTGCTGCCAGGAATAGCGGAACGGTACCGGACCAACGGGATCCGGCTTCTGTTCGGACATTCCTTCGGCGGCGTCATGACGCTGAACCAGCTGCTGAGCCGGCCTGACGCGTTCAAGGCCTATATCGCGCTGGGATCAAGCACCTGGGTTTCGGAACGCGTGCTGTTCGACCGGCTTGAAGCGGCGGCGGACCGCGATTTCTGCGGTGCCGTTCTCTACATGGCCGTCGGGGAGACCGATGGCGGGGCCACCGTGCCGGACGGGGAGCTGTTCGCCGAACGGCTTGAGACACTTTCTCCGCAAGGCCTCGACTGGGTGTTCGAGATCACACCCGGCGAAAACCATTTCACCAATGTGCCGGAAGGGCTGCATCGCGCGATCGCCCATATCTATCCGTTTGCCGGACAACAGGCCGCGCTGATCGCGGCCGGTGAAGCGGGTGGCGCGGCGGGGGTTCAGGCGTGGTTCGCGGCGCAGGAGGCCGGGCTCGGCTGGCGCTTCGTTCCGCAAACCATGGAGCTGAGCCTGGCGGGGTTCGCCCTTGGCAATGACGGGCATGGCGAAGCTGCTCAGGCTGTGTTCGACACGCTCGAGCACCGCTTTCCGGACAATGTCGAAGTGGTTGCCGTCCGCGCCAACATGCTTGGTCAATCGGGGGACGTGCAGGCCGCGATCGACGTCATCGACCGGGCTATCGCGCTCGGTGAGCGGGAAGGTCATCCGGCCGATCGGCTACAGGCCTTCCGCGACTATCGATCCCGGCTCGAAGGCCGGATTGAGGAAGGCCAAGGGCACTGACAGGCAAGCCCGGCCGGCGCACACCGGCCGGGCTCACAAGCAAAGTATCTGCGACGCTTATTCGTCGTCTTCCATGCTCGGCACCGCCACGGCGTGGAAGCCGGCGTCGACGTGCAGGGTTTCGCCCGTGCAGGAATGGCCCAGATCGGAGAGAAGATAGAGCGCGGCGCCGGCGACGCCTTCCATGCGCGTGTCCTCTTTCATCATCGACCATTCGCGGCCGGTCTTCATCAGCGCCTTGCCGCCGGAAATGCCGGCCATGGCCAGGGTGCGCATCGGTCCGGCCGACAGCGCGTTGACGCGGATGCCGCTCGGACCCAGATCGCGCGCCATGTAGCGCGTGGAGGCTTCCAGCGCGGCCTTGGCGACGCCCATGACATTGTAGGATGGCACGACGCGCTCGGAGCCCAGATAGGTGAGCGTCACCATCGATCCGCCATTCGGCATCAGATGGCTGGCGCGCTTGCCGGCATCGACGAAGGAGAAGGCCGAGATTTCCATCGCCCGGCGCCAGCCTTCACGCGTCGTGTTCTCGGTGAAGGAACCGACCAGCTCGTCCTTGCCGGCAAAGGCAATGGCGTGGACGAGGAAGTCGATCGTGCCCCACTTGTCTTCCAGCTGCTTGAAGCAGGCATCCATCGAGGCGTCGTCGGTGACGTCGGCTTTGATCATGAAGGGCTCGCCCAGGCTTTCCACCAGCGGACGCACACGCCGTTCCAGCGCATCGTCCTGGTAGGAGAAGGCCAGTTCCGCGCCCTGGGCGGCCAGCTGCTGGGCAATGCCCCAGGCGATGGAGTTCTTGTTGGCCACGCCCATGACAAGCCCGCGCTTGCCTTTCATCAGGTCTCCGGCCGGAAACACGGTCTCGCTCATCAGGCTCTCCCCGAACGCTTTGAGGCTTAGATTTTCTTGAACACCACGGTGCCGTTGGTGCCGCCGAAGCCGAAGGAGTTCGACATGGCGGTCTTGATATCGGCATCGCGGGTTTCGGTGACGATCGGCAGGTTCAGCGCCGCGATGTCCGGATCCATGTCGAAGACATTGATCGAGGGCGCGACGAAGCCGTGCTTCATCATCAAAAGCGTATAGACCGCCTCGTGAACGCCGGCAGCGCCGAGCGAGTGGCCGGTCATCGACTTGGTGGCCGAGATCATCGGCGCACTGTCGCCGAACGTCTCCTTCACCGCGGTCATCTCGGCGATATCGCCGACCGGGGTGGAAGTGGCGTGCGGGTTGAGATAGTCGATATCCGAACCGGCCGTTTCCATCGCCAGCTTCATGGCGCGCACGGCGCCTTCGCCGGACGGGGCGACCATGTCGTAACCGTCGGAGGTGGCGCCATAGCCGGTGATTTCCGCCAGGATCGGCGCGCCGCGCTTTTTCGCGCGCTCATACTCTTCCAGCACGACCACGCCGGCGCCGGCACCGCCGACGAAGCCGTCACGGTCCTTGTCGAAGGCGCGCGAGGCGAGTTCCGGGGTCTCGTTATACCGGGTGGACAGGGCACCCATGGCGTCGAACAGGTTCGACAGGGCCCAGTGGATTTCCTCGCAGCCGCCGGCGAACATCACGTCCTGCTTGTTCCACTGGATCTGCTCGGCTGCCGCGCCGATGCAGTGCAGGGAGGTCGTGCAGGCCGAGGTGATCGAGTAGTTCACGCCGAGGATCTTGAACGGCGTGGCCAGCGTGGCCGAAGCGGTCGAGCTCATGGCCTTGGGCACGGCGAACGGGCCGACGCGGCGCGGACCCTTGTCGCGGGTGATGTCGGCCGCATTGACGATCGTGCCGGCAGACGGACCGCCGGAGCCCATGATGATGCCGGTGCGCGGATGGGAGATGTCGCGCTCTTCCAGGCCGGCATCGGCAATCGCCTGTTCCATCGCCATGTAGTTCCAGCCGGCGCCTTCCGACATGAAGCGGTAGACGCGCTTGTCGACGTGTTCGGCCGGATCGACCGACGGCTTGCCGCCGACATGGCATTTGAAATTGTATTTGACGAAGTCGTCCATGCGGCCGATGCCGCTCTTGCCATCCCTGAGGGATTGCGTGACTTCCGCGGCATTGTTGCCGATGGGAGAAATCACACCGAGTCCGGTGATAACGACGCGACGCATGTCAGGTCTCCTGGGGTGAGGCCATTTCGCCGGGCTTGAACAGGCCCACGCGCAGTTCTTTCGCTGTATATATGGTCTTGCCGTCGGCTTCGACACGTCCGTCGCCGATGGCCATGATAAGGCGGCGCTGGATGACGCGTTTCAGGTCGATGATATAGCGGACCTGTTTGGTTTCCGGCTTGATCTCGCCCTTGAACTTCACTTCGCCGACGCCGAGCGCCCGGCCCTTGCCCGGATTGCCCTTCCAGCACAGGAAGAAACCGACCAGCTGCCACATGGCGTCGAGGCCCAGGCAGCCGGGCATCACAGGGTCGCCCTTGAAGTGGCAATCGAAGAACCAGAGATCGGGATTGATATCCAGTTCCGCGACGATATGCCCCTTGCCGTATTCGCCGCCGTCTTCGTCGATATGGACGATGCGGTCCATCATCAGCATGGGCGGTGCGGGAAGCTGGGCGTTCTCGGGGCCCCACATCCGGCCTTCACTGGATTCAATCAGGTCTTCGTAGCTGAAAGAGCTTTGGCGTTCAGTCATGTAGCCGATCGGTTGCGCCGCGTACGGCCGGAAGAAGGTGGCCGCCGGGCTGGTCACTGGGACCCGGTCCGAAGGCCGGCCGGGTGGATCAGGGCAGAGCGGTATCACGCGGGCGGGTGGTGCTCAAGACGGCGCTGCCGTCGCCCGTCTGCGTCTCGGCATCCGCTCTTTCCTCCGGATACACGCCCCACAGCGTGTCCGTCCTTGCCCAGCCTCGATAACCCTGCGCCTCGACACGGCACCAGCCGGTGCGGCAGCGTTCGAGCGACAAAGCGACGCCCGGCCCGGCAATCGCCTCGACCGGCGAGTCGCCATTGTCGCGCGCATGCAAGGGTGTTTCGTCAAGCGTCCAGACCGAACGGCGGCCGGACAGGATCGACCGGTGCATCCAGGTGACCTCGCCATCGGGGTCGCGGACACGGCGCCAGTCCGGGGTTTCCGCGATCACTTCCATCGGCAGACCCGCCCGCACATACCGCCAGGCGATGGGGTGAGAGCGGGACGGTCCGGAGCGGCCGTTGGCGACGTCCACTTTCAGGCTGACAAAGCGCGGGACCTGCTGGCCTGACGGCGTGTCGGCCCGATCGCTGTCGTCCTGCGCGAAAGCGGAAGCGGCCGATGCCAGGGCGGCGGCCGAGAGGGCGAGGGCAAGCATGATCGAGCGGCGCATGAAACGGACTCCTTCCACCAAGCCTGTGCCCGGGATCGGTGAACAGGCCGTAAAAGCGGTGCGTCCCAACGCGCATCCAGCATGAACCCGCCGCGCAAAACCGGCAAAGATGAAATCGCAGCGCGCCTTCCTATATCTTCAGGCAGGCAGCCGGATCGGCTGAACCTATTCAGGGAGGGACAGGATGAGCTTTCGTCTTGCGATAACAAGTGTTGCTGCGCTTCTCGCCGCTGGCAGTGTCGTGCCGCGCGCGGCCGAGGCCGGCGTGCGGATGCGCCAGAGCGAGGATGTCCAGGTCGAAACGACCGATATGGGCGATGGCATCTTCATGATGTCGACCGGCATTGCCGGCAATCTCGCCGTGCTTGCCGGCGATGACGGTGTGGTGATGGTCGACGATCAGCTGCCGAACACAACGTCGGTGATCGAGGGCGCCGTCGTGGCGGTCTCCGGCACGAATGCGCCGCGCTTCATCGTCAACACGCACTGGCATGGCGATCATACCGGCGGCAATGCGCATTTTGCCGAGCTGGGATCGACCATCGCGGCGCACCACAATATCCGCCGCCGCCTGGCCGATGCCGACGATGAATGGGCGCAGAGCCCGGCCACCCTGCCGATCATCACCTTCGGTGAGGACCTCACCTTCCACATGAACGGGCAGACGGTCGAAGTCACGCACGTGCCCACCGCCCATACCGATGGCGATGCGCTGGTCTATTTCCGCGAGGCGGACGTGCTGCACATGGGCGACGTCATGTTCTCCGGCCTCTTCCCCTTCATCGACCTGTCGGCGGGCGGCACGGTCGACGGCTATATCGCGGCCATGGAGCGCGGGATGGAAATCGCCGGCGAAAACACCCGCATCATTCCGGGCCATGGGCCGCTCTCGACCCGCGCCGACCTGCAGGCCTCGATCGACATGTTGCGCGAAGCGGCGTTCCGGGTGCGCACCCTTGTCGAGGGCGGTGCCGATCTGGAAGCCGTAAGGGCGGCCGAGCCGCTGGCGGACCTGCACGATGACTGGAACTGGCGTTTCATCACCACCGACCGCATGGTGCAGACACTCTACAATGATGCCGTCGGCAATGATTTTGCCTACGAGTAGGCCCGGATCGTGACCAAGATTTAAACCTGTGACCAGTTTCCGGTCAGCCTTGACGCGCTAAATGATGTGTCATGGCAAAACCGGAAACACCCCCTTCCGGGTCGCATGGCCCAGCCCCGCTCGGATCCCGCCTGGGACGCCCCCTGGGATTTGCTGCGGGGCTGGGTATCGGCCTGCTGCTCTGGCTGATCATCGGCCTGGCGACCTCCAACCTGTTGCTGGGGCTCACCTTCGGGCTTCTTCCCGGCATTGCCATCGGGCTCGGCCTGCAATTGACGGCGAGGCGATGACGGTGAGGGTGGAATGAGTTTGAGCGCGTGGGACGCCGGGCATGTCCGGCTTGCAGGGGTCGGCATCATCCTCTNGCGGCCTGCTGGCCTGGATCGCTATCGGCGCATTGAGTGGCAATCTTGCGCTGTCGCAGATATTCACCCTTTTGCCCGCGACGGTCGCTGGCGGCTTTCTGCTGGCCCGGGCGCGCCGGTGCGAGAACCGGGCCGCGGACCGCCCTTAGCGGCCGCACACCGGGCAATCGGGATCGCGTGGCAGCTTCACCGTCCGGCTCTCCATCGACAGCCCGTCGAACAGCCAGATCCGCCCGTCCAGAGTCTCTCCGGCTGTGCAGACATGCTTGATGGCGTCCAGTGCCATCATCGAGCCGACGACCCCGACCAGCGCTCCGACAATGCCGACGCGGGCACAGGTCTCGGCGTCTGGCGGAATTTCCGGCACCCAGCAGCGATAGCAGGGTGCCTCCGGTGAGGCGTTGAACAGCGAAACCTGCCCGTCCCACCGCCCGACCGCGCCGGAGATGAGCGGAATGCCCAGCCTGCGGCTGACGGCATTGACTGCGAAACGGGTCTCGAAATTGTCGCAGCCATCCAGGATCAGATCGGCACCTGCCAGCAGGCTTTCGGCATTGCCGGCATCGAGGGCCTCGCGGACCGCGACGACTTCTGTGCCGGGATTGAGCGCGCGCAGGGCCTGCGCCCCCGTCTCGACCTTGGCGCGCCCGGCATCCGCCGTGCGGAACAGGATCTGGCGCTGCAGATTGTCCAGGCTCACCGTGTCCGGATCGATCAGCGTGATGCGGCCGATCCCGGCTGCGGCGAGATAGAGCGCAGCCGGGGCGCCCAGCCCGCCCGCGCCGATCATGGCGACATGGGCACGCGCCAGAGCTTGCTGGCCCGGCCCGCCGATCTCGCGCAGCACGATGTGGCGCGCAAAGCGCTCGATATCGATCTCGTCTGTCATGCGGGAGAGGTGGCGGATTGCCGGGCGGTTATCAAGCACGCTGCCGCTTCGCACTATGCTTTTCACCCGAACCCGGCCAGTTTGCGGGCATGTCCACTGTTTCCCAGCTTGCCTCGGTCCAGCCGACCCTCTCCGACCAGCAGTCGCGCCTGCTGGACTGGCTGACGGGGGCGCGGCCGAATGTCTTCATCACGGGCCGGGCGGGCACGGGCAAGACCACGCTTATGCGCGAGTTCCTGCGGCGTGCGGGCAATCGTGCTGCGGTGATCGCGCCGACCGGGGTGGCGGCAATGCAGGCGGGCGGGCAGACCATCCACTCCTTCTTCCATTTTCCGCCGCGCATGATCGGCGCACGCGATATCCGCAAGGTGCGGCATCGCCGCGTGGTGCAGGCGCTGGAAACCCTGGTGATCGACGAGATCTCCATGGTGCGGGCCGACATGATGTGGGCGATCGACAAGGCGCTGCGGGTCAATCGCGAACGTGACGAGCCGTTTGGCGGCGTGCAGGTCGTGCTCGTGGGCGATCTTGCGCAATTGCCGCCGGTGATCCAGGGGGCTGAAGCAGAGTATCTGGAGAGCACGTTCGGCGGGCCCTTCTTCTTCAACCCGGAACCCTTCCGCCAGGCGGGTTTCTCGCTGGTCGAGCTTGAGCAGGTCTTTCGCCAGACCGACGAGTATTTCATCAACATCCTCAATGCCGTACGCGAAGGCGACCTGACGTCCGACGAAGCGGCGGAGCTGAATGACCGGGTGACCGGCCGCTCCGGCCTGGAAGCCTCGCTGACCCATATCGTGCTGACCTCGACGAATGAGGCCGCCTGGCGGATCAATTCCGCACGGCTGGAAGGGCTGCGCACACCGGGGCGGGCATTCGAGGCCAAGGTGGAAGGCCAGTTCGATACGCGGCTGTTTCCGGCAGAGGAACCGCTGACACTGAAGATCGGCGCTCGCGTCATGCTCACCCGCAATGATCCGGCGGGGCGCTGGGTCAATGGCACGCTGGGGGAGGTCGAGGGTTTTGACGAGAAGGCCGTGCGCGTGCGCATCGGGGACACGACCTATGCCGTGGAGCCACAGAAATGGGAGCGCAACGCCTATGCCTTCGATCCGGAAGCCCAGGCGCTGACCAAGACAACCGCCGGCAGCTTCACCCAGTATCCGCTACGCCTGGCCTGGGCGATGACGATCCACAAGGCCCAGGGGCTGACGCTGGACAAGGTCTATCTCGATCTAGCCCGCCGCCTCTTCGCACACGGGCAGGCCTATGTCGCCCTGTCGCGCGCCCGCTCGCTGGAGGGGCTGGAGCTATCGCGCCCGCTGACCCCCGGCGACATCATCTCGGACCCGCGCATTTTCGACGTGCGCAGCTTCTGCGACCCGGCGCCGATTTCGATTGGCTGACTATTATAACGCCACGATATTCTTGCAATAGATGATTTGTTGGGGACAGACTGGATTTCCGGTTGCAAACAAGAGGAGAAGCAAATGCTGATTTCTGTTTTCTTTTCGGGTGTCCTCATGACGATGGCGGGAGACAATCCGGCCTACGACGCGCAACTCGATCCATTGGTGGGTCAGTCCTATCGCGAAGCTGTGGAGCTTCTGGGTATGCCGGTTTCGCGGAGTCTCCGTGAGGGCGGAGGAGAGGTCTGGATATTCCGCTACGACAGTCGCGTGCGGCGTCAAGACAATAGCGATACCCACTACGGACCCGACGGAGTCTATCGTCCCGTCGATCACGATCAGGTGTCTCGGCACTATCAGCATCCGGCGACGGGCCAGGATAGTGCATCGGGCGGCGGATCTTCCGGAACGGGCAGCGCCGATCCCGAGGGATCTACAAGCACGGGCGCCGGTCTCACCGCTACGCGTGCCGAACAGGTTCGTATCTGTGTGACCCGGATCGGTCTCGATCCAGATGGAACAATAGCTGAATATACCTATCAGGGAGATTGTTTCCCCGTGCGCTGATTTAGGCCCGATGCGACGGCAATCGCCAATTGCTGCGTCGTTCGGAGACCAGCGGGTTCTGTGGTCGTCTTCTCAGTACGCCCTGCCGGAAGCGGGCTTTGTCGAGACCGGAAAATCTTGTGCCTCACAACAGATTGTGTTGCGGTTTCGTGTTTTTCGAAGGTTGCGCGCAATGGAGGCCTGTATGTTCGTTTCGACGTTTGCCGCCGGTATTTTGGCCTTCTCGGGACCAGTGGGTGATACAGAGTATAAGACCCAGCTGGAAGCGTTGGTCGGGCAATCCTACCAGGAGGCGGTGTCGCTTCTCGGCATGCCTGTCGCAAGGGACCTGCGTGACGGTGGCGGGGAGATCTGGACGTTCCGTCGCGATCGCCGATCGCCGGACCAATGGGATGGCCGAACCATGCGAGACCGTGGTGCGGTTGGGCAGCACATTGCGTTCAGCCGTGGCTCGGGTGCGCCTGACGGCGGTAGTAATACAGCGAGAGCACAGTTCAACCTGCGTGCCGGTACACAGCATGCGCCCATAGCGCTCTGCACCACCCGTGTGGCGCTCGACGCCGAAGGTCAAATCATCGACTACGCCTTTTACGGCGACTGCTATGCGCTTCGCTGATGGCTGAGCTAATAGTTGCGAGCCGTCGTCAAGCGTCGCACAGAGCGAATAGGCCCTACTCGTCCTCGAACAGCGCGGTCGACAGATAGCGTTCCGCACAGCTGGCCAGGATCACGACGATGGTCTTGCCGTCCATGTCCGGGCGTTTGGCGATTTCCAGGGCGGCCTTGAGGGCGGCGCCGGAGGAAATGCCGCCGGGCACGCCGTCGGTGCGGGCGGCTTCGCGGGCGGTGGAGAAGGCGGCGGCATTGGAAACCGTGACGATCTCGTCGATCAGGTCGGTTTCCAGGATGGACGGCACGAAGCCCGCGCCGATGCCCTGGATTTTGTGCGGGCCGGGATCGCCGCCGGACAGGACCGGGCTGTCTTCGGGCTCGACGGCCACGACATGGAAGCCGGGCTTCTTCTCTTTGAGCACCTGGGCGCAGCCCGTGATCGTGCCGCCCGTGCCGACACCGGCGACCAGCACATCGGCCTCGCCGCCGGTGTCGTTCCAGATCTCCAGCGCCGTGGTCTTGCGGTGAATCTCCGGATTGGCCGGGTTGGCGAACTGGCTCGGCATCACCGCGCCGGGCGTGGCGTCGATGATTTCCTGGGCCTTCACGATGGCGCCCTTCATGCCCTTGGCCGCTTCGGTGAGGACGAGCTCGGCGCCGAGATATTTCAGAAGCTTGCGGCGCTCGATCGACATGCTCTCCGGCATGGTGAGGATCAGCTTGTGGCCCCGCGCAGCGGCAACGAAGGCGAGCCCGATCCCGGTATTGCCCGAGGTCGGCTCGACCATCACCGTGCCCTCGCCCAGCTTGCCGGCGGCTT
>PANX01000040.1 GCA_002707795.1 Maricaulis sp. | reverse complement strand
GAAGAGCGCGAGGCGCTGGCTGACGATCACGACATGGCGTCGGTTGAAGCCGCCGTCTCGGACATGAGCGATGCGCCGGTCGATGCGGCCTACGAGGCGGTGGAGGAAGACGGCGCTCCGGCCGAAGATCTAGCCGAAGCCGCCGGGGACGCAGCTGTCGAGCCTGTCATTGAAGCCCCGGCCATTGGCGCGGAAACCGTCACAGACACGCCCGAGGCGCTTGTCGCTGCCCGCATGAGCGAGGAGTTGGCCGAAGCCGGGGACGATGAGCCTGGATCGGCCGAGCCGGCCTTCGCCCTGCCGGCCGATACGACGCTCGGTTTTGCTCTGACCGCGATGCCGGGCCTTGAGGCCACAGACGCTGACGAAGCTGTTCCGGAAGCGCCGGCTGCGGCCGTCCCTGCCGCCGAACAGGCCGCGCCGGTTCCGCAACTGCCGCTGCAGGTCGAACTGGGCTATGCCTTCACATCAGTGATGACCGCGCGCTTCCGGCCAAACCCGACCGATGGTGACGTTGTGCTTCCGGTTGCGCAGCCCGAAACCGAGCCGGAAGCGGTCGAGACCGCTGCTGAAGATGCGGAATCCGCCGTCGAGGACGAGGTGACAACGCCTGTCGAGGCCGAGCCTGCACCGGAAGTGGCGATCACGGAAATCGTCGAGCGGGCCGTTGCCGTTGCCGGCCAGGACACACCGCCGCCGCATGCGTCGAATGTGCCGGCCGAAAGCCACGGCGCTGTCGGTGAGGTCGAGGGCGAGCGCGTCGAGGTGGCCGAAGCCGAGACGGAAAACCCGCATGACGATCTGCTGGATGGCGATGATCCGCTGACCCGGGACGCTGATGAAGACAGTTTCTCGCCGCGCGATCTGGCTGCCGATCTGCCGCCCGAGGTCGAGGAAAAGCCGGTGGGCAAGTCCGACGATGGCAGCTGGGGCTATATCGCCTCGCTGGCAGCCGGTGCCGTGGTGACGGCGTTCGGTGCAGTGATGACCTGGGGCGACTGGGGCCGGATGTGGTCCGAGCGCAGCCTGACCGGGGATGCCTGGGCGCTGATTGCAGGCGTTTTCCTCATGCTGGCTGCTGCGTGGTCGCTTGGCTCGGTATGGCTGGAACGGTTGAAAAAAAATCGGCGTGTTCCTGCCGAAGCCCGGTAAAGTCTTTCACGCGTTTCACGCCGCTATCTTGACCGGTCCCGTCCGCGTGATACATCGCGCAGCATGATTTCGAACCAATACCCCACGCTTGATTTCCACCTCGGCGACACCGCGGACATGATCCGCGATACCGTCCGTTCCTTCGCCTCCGACGAGATCGCGCCGCGCGCGGCCGAGATCGATCAGACCGACATCTTCCCGCACGATCTGTGGCGCAAGATGGGCGATCTGGGCCTTCTGGGCATCACCGTCGAGGAAGAGCTCGGCGGATCGGGGCTGGGCTATCTGGAACATGTCGTGGCGATGGAAGAGATTTCCCGCGCCTCGGCTTCGGTGGGCTTGTCCTATGGCGCCCACTCCAATCTGTGCGTCAACCAGCTGCGCCGCTGGGGCAATGACGCCCAGAAGACGAAATACCTGCCCAGGCTGATGTCCGGCGAGCATGTCGGTTCGCTGGCCATGTCCGAGCCGGGCGCCGGCTCCGATGTCGTCTCCATGCGCCTGAAAGCCGAGAAGAAGGGCGACCGCTACGTCCTCAACGGCGCGAAGATGTGGATCACCAATGCGCCATCGGCCGACACGCTGATCGTCTATGCCAAGACCGACGCCGATGCCGGTTCGCGCGGCATTTCAGCCTTCATCATCGAGAAGGACATGAAGGGTTTCTCCGTCGCCCAGAAGCTCGACAAGCTGGGCATGCGCGGCTCGGAGACCGGTGAACTGGTGTTCGAGGACTGCGAGGTCCCCGAAGAGAACATCATGGGCCCGCTCAATGGCGGTGTGGAAGTGCTGATGTCGGGTCTCGACTATGAGCGCGCCGTGCTGTCCTCCGGCCCGGTCGGCATCATGCAGGCCTGCATGGACGTGGTGATGCCCTATATCCGCGAGCGCAAGCAGTTCGGCCGCTCGATCGGCGAATTCCAGCTGGTGCAGGGCAAGCTCGCCGACATGTATGTGCGCATGAACGCGACGCGCGCCTATGTCTATGCCGTCGCCCAGGCCTGCGATCGCGGTCAGACGACGCGCAAGGACGCCGCCGGCGCCATCCTCTATGCCGCCGAGAATGCCACCCAGATGGCGCTGGACGCGATCCAGCTCCTGGGCGGCAATGGCTATATCAACGAATATCCCACGGGACGCCTGCTTCGCGACGCCAAGCTCTACGAGATCGGCGCCGGCACCTCGGAGATCCGCCGCTGGCTGATCGGCCGCGAGCTTTTCGGCGAGACGGGCTGAGGCTATCGCCGAGCCGTATGTGCTAAGCTCCGGGAGAATCTCCCGGAGCTTTTTTCATGGCCGACTATTCCGATCTCAAAGCCGTCTTCATCAACTGCACGCTGAAGAAGTCGCCGGACGTCTCCAACACCGAAGGCCTGATGAAGGTCTCGCAGGCGATCATGGACAAGCAGGGCGTGGCGACACAGATGATCCGCCTTGTCGATCACGACATTGCCCACGGCGTCTACCCCGACATGACCGAACATGGCTGGGACAGCGATGACTGGCCGGATATCTGGGTGCATGTGAAGGCGGCGGATATCCTTGTGGTCGGCACGCCGATCTGGCTGGGCGAGGAGAGCTCGGTCGCCCGCATGCTGATCGAGCGCCTCTATGCCCAGTCCGGCGACATGAACGAGAAGGGCCAGTACGGCTATTACGGCAAGGCCGGCGGCTGCATCGTCACCGGCAATGAGGACGGCATCAAGCATGTCGCGATGAGCGTGCTCTACGCGCTCCAGCATGTCGGCTACACTACCCCGCCGCAGGCCGATGCCGGCTGGATCGGCGAGGCGGGGCCGGGACCGTCCTATCTCGACCCGTATTCCGGCGGGCCGCAGAACGACTTCACCCAGCGAAACACGACTTTCATGAGCTGGAACCTCATGCACCTGGCCGCGCTGCTCAAGCGCAATGGCGGCTTGCCGGCCGAAGGCAATTCGCGGCGCGCGTGGGATGACGGCGCCCGCTTCGACCATCCCAATCCGGAATATCGCTGAGCGTTCTGCCGGGCGCACGGGCAGAGATGCGCAGGGCGTTCGTTCCTGTTAGGCTCCCGGCCGCCACGAGGTTTCCCATGATGCTGATATCCATTCTTGCCGCTGCCACACTGTTCGCCGCACAGGGCGACAAGCCCGGTCCGGCTGCCGCCCGCGCAATGCCGCAGCTGAGCGCGTCGGATACGGTCGCGCTGTGCCTGGGACGCCGGGACGGAACGTCGCGCGCCTGCATCGGCGATTTCACCGAGGCCTGTATCCGTCTGAACGAGGACGGCGAGACGAATGCCGGCATGATCGGCTGCACCGCGCAGGAACTCGAGGCCTGGGATGCCGCGCTGAACGAGGCCTACGACGCCCTGCGTGCGCGCCATGACGGGACGCGGGCGACGGCCCTGCGTGACGCGCAGCGCGCCTGGATCGCCAAACGCGATGCCGATTGTGCGTTTCTCGCCTCGATCTTCGAAGGCGGCAGTCATGCCAGCCTGGAGCAAACGAGCTGCCTGATGACCGAGACAGCCGAGCGCACCATCGTGTTGCGCGACTGGTCCGAAAATTATCCGCCCTTCTAGGTGCGATCCGGCCGGGGAGGCGAGATGGGCGGACTGATCCGGTTCCTGGGCGATATTCTCAAACCCTTGCTGACTCTGCTGGTCACGGTGCTGGGGCTGGCATTTGCGGTGTCTGTCTTCAGCCCGGCCGTCGACAATGCCATCGAGACGCGCCTGCCAGCCTGGACCCGGCTGGACCCGGCCCAGGATCGCGTGCGGGCCTGGCTGGGGCTGGAAGAAGAGGATGCGCCGGCCTGGTGGCAGTTCTGGCGTGACTAGGATGCCAGCGCCCAATGCACCTTCGCCAACACCCGCTGACTGGACGTGAGCCCCCTTTGTGGGGTTAGTTGGCGCGAACTTCGAATCCCGACCGGAGAAATCCCCGTGAACAAGAACATGACGCAACTCGAAGCGGCCAAGCTTCAGATGTTCCTCCAGGCCAAGCTGAACCCCGAACTGGTCGTGCAGTGCCGCAACCGTCCGGACGAGTGTGCCGAAATCCACATTGCCGACGAATGCCTGGGCGTGGTCTCGAAGATCATCGACGAGGGCGAGACGTCCTACTCCTTCGAAATCACCATCCTGGACATCGACCTGGAAGATCTTTGATCGATCCGGCGCGCCCCGTTCTCGACATCCGGGCGGTCTGCAAGACCTATCCCGGCGGTGTCGAGGCCGTGCGGTGCGTCTCGCTCCAGGTCGGGCGCGGCGAATTGCTGGCGCTCGCGGGCGAGTCCGGCTGCGGCAAGACCACCGTGCTGAAAATGATCAACCGCCTGGAGGATGCTTCGGGCGGTTCGATTTTTTACGAGGGCGAGGATATTGCCGGCCGCGATCCGGTCGCGCTGCGCCGCGAGATCGGCTGGGTAATGCAGGGCGATGGCCTGTTCCCGCACCTCACCGTGCGCGAGAATGTCGCCATCATTCCCCGGCTGCTCGGATGGACGGCAGACGATATCGGCGACCGTGTCGTTGAAATGCTGGACCTGGTTCGGCTACCGATCATCGAGTACGCAGACCGCTATCCGGCCGAACTGTCAGGCGGCCAGAGACAGCGGGTCGGGTTCGCGCGGGCCCTTGCGGGGCGGCCGGATCTCCTGTTGATGGACGAACCCTTCAGCGCCCTCGATCCGATCACGCGCGACACCCTGCAGCAGGAATTCCGCAGTCTTCAGGCCGAGCTGGGTTTCAGCGCCGTCATGGTTACGCACGATATGGCCGAAGCCCTGATCATGGCGGACCGGATTGCGGTGATGGCGGATGGCGAGATCGTCCAGCACGGCACGCCGTCGGACCTCCTTGCCAATCCCGCCAGCGATTATGTCTCCGGCCTGCTGGAAACCCCGCGCCGCCAGATGCGGGCGATCCGGGAGCTCGGCGCATGAGGGAAATGCGTCGGCTGCTCTTGTCCTTCCCCTTGATGGGGAAGGGGGACCGCGCCGCAAGCGTGGTGGACGGGGTGACCTCGGCTGGAGCCAGAAAGCGCTTTGCGCTTTCACCCCTTCCGACCCGAAGCTCTGCTTCGGTCCACCTTCCCCGTCGAGGGGAAGGACGGAGCGCAGCATGAACGCCAATTTCGCCGAGCGCCTGGCCGAGCTGCCGCAATACCTGTCGGCCCATGTCGTGCTGTCGATGTGCGCCTTGCTGGCGGGGATCGTGCTGAGCATTCCGCTGGGTATCCAGGCCGCCCGGCGGCCACGGCTCGCAGCCGCGACGCTCAATGCTGCCAGCGTGATCCAGACGATTCCCGGTCTGGCGCTGCTGGCGCTTATGGTGCCGTTGCTGGGCGGGCGGATCGGATTTCTGCCGGCCTTCATCGCGCTGATGCTCTATTCGGTGCTGCCGATCCTGCGCAACACGATCGTCGGCCTGCAGGGAATCGAACCGCAGATCCGTGAAGCGGCGCGCGGTATCGGGCTGACCGATCGCCAGCGCCTGTGGCAGATCGAGCTGCCGCTGGCCCTGCCGGTCATCGTCGCCGGACTGCGTACGGCGACCGTCTGGGTAGTGGGCGCCGCGACCTTGGCGACACCCGTCGGTGCGACCAGCCTGGGCAACTACATCTTCGCCGGCCTGCAGACTCGCAACTGGCTGTCCGTCCTGTTCGGCTGTGTATTCGCAGCCGGGCTCGCGATCGTGCTCGACCAGGCCATCCGCCTGCTGGAGATCGCGGCCCGCGACCGGCGGCGCGGTCTCGCCACCGGGGTGGGCGTCTTCCTTGCTGTGCTGGTTGCGGCGTCCATCGCGCCCCGCTTCATGACGCCGGGGCCAGCCGGGACTGTCGCAGCCGGCGAATCGTCCGGCGCTGTCCAGGGCATTGCCGGCCAGACCGTGACGATCGGTTCGAAGGCCTTCACCGAGCAGTACATTCTCGGCGCCCTGATGCAGCGCCGGCTGGAAGAGGCCGGGGCCCGGGTGGTCCGCCGCGACAATCTCGGCTCGACCATCGCGTTCGATGCCCTGCGCAGCGGCGAGATCGATGTCTATATCGATTATACCGGCACGATCTGGGCGACGGTGATGAACCGGTCCGAACCGGCTGGCCGCTATCGCATGTTCACCGAGATGTCGGCCTGGCTGTGGGCCGAGCACGGAATTCTTACCCTGGGGCGGCTGGGATTCGAGAATGCCTACGGTTTTGCCGTCAGCCGCGAGTTTGCCGACGCCCGCGGCCTGGACAGTCTCGAAGACCTGTCCGCCATTGCCGGGGAGCTGACCGTGGGCGGCGACCCGGAAGTCTTCGCCCGGTCGGAATGGACCGCGACGCGCGATGTCTACGGCCTGGGTCCGGCCCGCACGCGTTCGATGGACAATACCTTCCTCTATTCGGCCGCCCGCGACGGGCAGGTTGATGTGATCACCGCTTACACGACGGACGGGCGAATCGCAGCGTTTGACCTCATGGTGCTCGACGATCCGCGCGGCGTGCTGCCGCCCTATGATGCGGTGATCCTGGTGTCGCCGCAGGCGGCCAGGCGGCCAGGCCTTGCTGCCGCACTCGGTCCGCTGGTCGGCGCCATTGACGATAACGCCATGCGCGAGGCCAATCGGCGGGTCGATCTCGACGGGGACACGCCCGCCGGGGCGGCGGCCTGGCTGGATGAACGAATCGCGGAGCAGTGATGAGCGGGTATTATGCCCATGGCCGTCTTCAGGATGCCGAATGGCTGATGCGCGCCTGCATGATTCTCAATCGCGACCGGCCGGCCCATGCCGATCCGGTGGATGAGGATACACCGCTCAATCAGGTCTATGCGCGCCAGTCGGCCGAATTCGAGGACCTGCTCGCGCAGATCGACCCGGAGGGTGATATCGACCGCGGTATCTTCCCGGTTCTGGCCTTCTTCACGGCGTCCGAAGGCTGGCCGGTCGACATCATTTTCGCCATCGTCGCGGCGCTGTGCGTCTGGCTCTTCCTGCCCGACTGGTATGGCGTGGCCAATTATGTCGCCTATCTGGCGATCGCGGGCTTTGTGGCCATCCAGTATCTGCGGGCGCGCCGCCGCCGCGAACGCGCCCGTGCGGAAATGATCCGTCTGCGTCTCGATCCCGAGAAGGAACACCCGCTGACGCTGCGCATACTGGTGCGCTACCGCAGGCAGCCCGTGACGCTGCATTGAGCAGAGTCCGATTGGCGCCTTGCATTTCAACAACCTGGTCTTGCGGCCGGATTGCATGACCCGCCGAGGGGTGTAAGGTTCGGAAGTGAAACCAGCGGGATGCCGGACACGAGAACGGAGCCGCTGACCGGAGCGTTCTCTGAGCCTGTCTTGTTTGACCGGACACGGGAATGCTCGCTGCGACTGGCGGAAGGACCGTTCATGGACCTGGCAGCGCCCTTTGACGCTCGCACACGGCTCGGGCTCGTCCTGCCGATGCTGGTTGTCGTTGTGGTGGGGATTGCGGNCNCGGCCGCCACAGCCAGCCGGTCGCAGGATGTCCGCCAGCAGGCACTGGAACGATTCAGTCAGGCGGAAGCGAACAATACCGCCCGCATCCTGTCCCTGCGTCTGCAACAGGACGGGCATGCGGTCGAACGCATGGGGGCCCGGCTGGCGATCCGTGGCGGGGCGATGCCCGAATCGGAATGGCGCGCCGACGCCGGCGCCTATCTCAGCGACAAGCCATGGCTGCGCGCGCTCTACGTTGCAGACGAGACGGGCGTGCAATGGGGCGAACCGGAAGGCGGTCCGGCCATGGCCGGACTCGTCGGGGCGCCGGGCGGGACCGGTATGTCACAGTCTGACATGCTCGGAAGGCTGCACGCTGGCGCCGTCGCGCGATTCGAGGATGGCTCCGAGGGAATGACCGCCTACTACCCGTTTGCCGACGGGACCGGCGGGGTCCGGGTTCTGGTCGCCCTGTTCGATATCGCCGCGATGTTGCGGGCCAGCCGGCCGGCTTATGACGAAGATTTCGATGTCGCGTTGACGGCTTCGACTGACGGGCCGCGTCTTGCCGGCTCGGGCCGCGCTGTCGACCCCGGGACGCCCTATGGTTCGTCCGCCCCGGTCACGACCAGCTATGATGTCGGCTGGACGCTTCACTCAGCGCCGACCGTGTCCTTTGCCCGGCGGATGCATCCGCGCACCGGACTGGGCGTCTGGATGTCGGGCATCGGCCTGACGCTGCTGGGTGCATCGCTTGCCTTCATGGCCCAGCTCGCGCGGCGCCAGGCCGTGCGGCTGGCGGATGTCGATGCGGTCCGCCGGACAAGCGAGCAGCGCTATAATCTCGTCGTGCGCGGCATGGCGGTGGGCGTCTGGGACTGGGGCATACGTGACAACACGCTCGGCTGGTCGCCCAACGCGATGCGCATGCTGGGCCTGCCGCCGGACTACAAGGTCGCCGACGCCAGTTTCTTCTTCGACCGGATTCACCCGGACGACCAGCCCGCGGTCCGCGAGGCCATCGAGGCGCACTTCGAGATGGGCGAGCCCTATGCGCCGAATTTCCGGATGCGGCATGAAAGCGGGCACTTCGTCTGGTGTCATGCGACGGGACAGGTGCTGCTGGACGAGACCGGCGAACCTGTCCGCATGGCCGGGTCGATCGAGGACATCACCGAGGAGCGCGCGGCCGAGGAAGCCCGCAACCGTTCCGAACGCCGCCTGCGCGCGGTCACGCAGAGTGCGGTCGATGCCGTGCTCACGACCAATGCCCAGGGCATTATCGAGGAAGCGAACCCGGCCTGCGAACGCGTTTTCGGATACCGGCCGGACGAGCTGGTGGGCAGCAATATCCGTATCCTCACGCCCACCGAACATCGCCGCAAGCATGACTATTATATCAAGCACTATATCGAGACCGGCGACAGCGACATCGTCGGCAAGGTGCGCGAAGTCTATGGCGTGCACCGCGACGGACACGCGATTCCCATCGAGCTGGCGGTGACTGAATACAAGGCTGGCGACGACCGGATCTTCATCGCCACGGCGCGCGACCTGTCGGCGCGCAAGGCGGGCGAGGCGGAGCGCGAAGCCTTCATCGCCCGTCTCGAACAGACCAATGCCGAGCTCGAGCGCTTCAACTTCGCGGCGTCGCACGATCTGCGCGAGCCCTTGCGGATGATCGGCAATTTCTCGCAGATGCTGCTGCGCAAGCATGCCGGCCAGCTGGACGAAGCCGCCCGCAAGGCGGTGGAGATCTGTGCCGGTTCGGCGCAGCGCATGCAGGCCCTGCTCGACGATCTGATCTCCTTCTCGCGGGCGAGCAACGATCTCGGCCAGATCGAGACCTTCATCCCCGTCGACATGATCGAACTGGCCCGGCAGAACCTGGCCGAGGATTTCGAGAACAGCCGGGCGAGTCTGGAAACGGTTCATCTGCCGGCGAAGCTGCGATCGAACCCCACCCGGTTTTCCCGCGTCTTCCAGAACCTGATCGCCAATTCGATCAAATACGCCAAGGACGGTGAGGCGCCGAGGATCCAGATCTCCGCCGCGCCCTATGAGCAGGGCTGGCTGTTCACCCTGTCGGACAAGGGGATCGGCATGCGTGCGGAGTATTGCGAGCAGATATTCGAGCCTTTCAAGCGCCTTCACCCGGCGTCGAAGTATTCGGGGACCGGAATGGGGCTCGCGATCTGCCGCAAGATCGTCAACAATGCCGGAGGGCGGATCTGGGCCGAATCCGAACTGGGCGAGGGCAGCCGGTTCTACGTTTACTGGCCTGAGGCCCCGCAGGATCCGGATGCCGCCGGTACGGCGCACACAGCCGGCACGGACGATTCGGTGTCCGAAGGAGAGAATGCATGACGGGGTCTGCCAAACTGGCCGATATTCTTCTGGTCGAGGACAATGACGACGATGTCTATCTGACGCGCATGGCGTTCGAGGACAGTGCGTTCGACAGCGCGATCCACGTCGTCAATGACGGCGAGAAGGCGCTCGATTTTCTCTACCGGCGGGGCGATTACAGCAATTGTCCGGTGCCGGACCTGGTCCTGCTCGACCTCAACCTGCCCAAGCTGAACGGCATCCAGATCCTGGAAACGCTGAAGTCGGACGAGACGCTGTCGGTAATCCCCGTGGTCATGCTGACCAGTTCCAAGGCCGAGCGGGACGTGCTGGAAAGCTATCGCCACCACGCCAGCGGCTATGTGTCCAAACCGTCCGAGTTTTCGCGCCTGGTCGATATCGTCGAGGCGATTCGCGACTTCTGGTTCTCCAGCGTGATCCTGCCGCGGCCGGGCGTCAGCGGCTAATCCTGACCCCCGCGCCCTGCCTGCGCCGCGATCCGGGTCTGCAGTGCCCGGTAGAGCGCCAGATTCCATTCCGCGCCGCTCAAACCGGTATGCTCCAGCGGATCGCTGGTCTCGGCTTCAAGGCCCAGCGCGCCGGCCACATCGGCATTCATCATGTCCGGAATACCGGCGCCCCAGGCCAGCGAGGGCAGGTCGAGCAGGAAATAGGTGAAGTGATCGCGGAAGCTTTCCCCGTGCTGCTGCAGCAGGGCGTCCAGGAAATTGCGGTCGAACCAGGCGTTATAGGCCGTGAACAGCATGGTCCGTCCGCCTGATGCTTCGGCATGGAAAGCCAGAAAGCTTTCGACCGCATCCGCCTCGGTAAAAGCCCCAAGTTCGGTCCAGCGCTCTTCGTCGAACCCGTTGATGCTGCGAACGAATTCCGTCGCTCTTTCGGGGTGGTCGGGATGGATGCGGATGAAGAAACGTCCCAGCTCATTGCCGTCCAGATCGGTATAGATCGCGCCGAGATCGATCATCTCGTGATGCCCGGCTTCCAGCCCGGTGGTCTCCACATCGACGATGGCCAGCCCCCAGGCCTCGCGATTCTCCTGCGGCGGAAACGCGCCCTGGGCCAGGGCCGGCGCGGTGGCGAGGAGGAAGGCGGCAATCAGGCTGCGGATCATGGTCTGTGTCCCGTTTTTTCGATCGGCGCCGAGATTAGCGGTCTGCCGCGACAAAGCCATGACCGGACATGAAAACGGCGCGATGCAAGGCACATCGCGCCGTCTCCAGTCGCACTGTCTTGTCTGTCAGAGCACGGTCAGCATGGTGGCGACCAGCGGGTGGCGGACAATGTCCTTGGCCTCCAGCCGGCATACGGCAATGTCTTCCAGCGGCTCCATCTTGTCGGCGATCTGGGCCAGGCCCGACATTTCCGGCAGCAGGTCCGACTGGGCCGGGTCGCCCGTGACGACCATGGTGGAGTTCCAGCCCAGGCGGGTGAGCAGCATCTTCAGCTGGCCATAGGTGCAGTTCTGCGCCTCGTCGACCACCACGAAGGCATTGTTCAGCGTGCGGCCGCGCATATAGCCGATCGGCGCGATCTCGATCAGGCCTTCCGCCATCATCGCCTTCAGCTTCTTCGGGCTCAGCCGGTCGGCCAGCGCGTCGTAGAGCGGCCGCAGGTAGGGGGCGAGCTTCTCTTCCATCGCACCGGGCAGGAAGCCGATCGATTCGCCGGCCTCCACCGCGGGGCGGGACAGGACGATCCGGCTGACCGCGCCCGATTCGAGCGCTTCCACCCCTTTGGCGACGGCCAGGAAGGTCTTGCCTGTCCCCGCCGGGCCGAGCGCCAGGACGAGATTGTGGGTGTCGATCGACGACATCAGCTTGGCCTGGCCGTCCGAGCGCGGTTTGACATTCTTGGTGAAGCGCTGGTCGCGCATCGGTTCCTTGTCGTCCGGGGTCCAGCTGGTACCCGGGAAGAGGGCACGCACCTTGTCCTGTTCGTTATGATAGTGGGCGGTATTGAATTCACCTGCACGCTGGCGGCGTTTGACGTTACGCTTACCCATGACGGGGACCTCCACACATGAAAAACCCCTCGGCCGGGCGGCGAGGGGCGAAGAAACGGGGCACGGAAGACAGTGCAGGGGACACGCGGGGTTCGGTGGAAAACCGACCGGTTCCTGGCGGGCTGGGTCGAGGAGCGGTCATGCCGGCTACCCGTTGCCTCCTTGCGTTGCCGAAAGCGAAGCGAGAAAGCGATCTCGAATCGCGCTTACAGNCTGAGTGTAACCCGGTGAAGAAGATCTGAACGAGCGCGTCGTGAAAATTTCACGCAAATAAAGAGGGAGACGGGAATGGCACTCTATGCATTGGGCGATTCGGTTCCGCAGACGCCGGGCGAGGGGGAATACTGGGTCGCGCCCGACGCGCAGGTGATGGGGCAGGTCGAACTTCGCCGCAATGCCAGTGTCTGGTACGGCGCCGTGGTGCGAGGCGATGTCGAGGCCATCATCATCGGCGAGGACACCAATGTGCAGGACCTTTCAGTGCTGCACGCCGACTATGGCGTGCCGCTCACCCTGGGCAAGGGGATCACCGTCGGCCACCGCGCCATGCTGCATGGCTGTACGGTCGGCGATTATTCCCTGATCGGGATCGGTGCGACGGTGCTCAATGGCGCGAAGATCGGAAAGAACTGCATCGTTGGCGCCCATACCCTGATCACAGAGGGCAAGGAAATCCCGGACAATTCGCTGGTCGTCGGCGCGCCGGCCCGGGTCATCCGGACACTCGGCGAGGATACCGCCGTGATGCTGAAGGCGTCGGCGGATCACTATGTCGAGAACTGGAAACGCCACGCGACGCAGCTACGCCGGATCGACTGAGTTTCCTCCCCATGAAATGGGGAGGAAACCCGCCCCCGGGATTGGCCGTAGGCCAACCCGAGCACAGGCATCGCAGGGAAGTAAATGTTGGCAGCCGCGCAGCCTAGTGCGCGCGGCTCCACAGCTCGCGGATATTCTGGTCGGCTTCGCGTCCCAGATTGAACCAGGCGGCGCGGTCGTGCGAGGCGTCGATGACCAGCAGCTTGTCGTCGCGGCCCAGAATATGGCTGAGCTCATTGCGCAGGACGGCCGAGGTGGTCGGGCCGCGCAGCAGCCAGACACCGCCGGTGATCGATTCGAGATCGCCATAGGCCGCCAGCGCGTGGGCAAACTCGGCCGCGTTCTCGGAATGAATCTCGGCGATCACGACAAAATTGGCCGGCCGGGCGCCGGGGGTGACCCGTTTTTCGGGCTGTTTGCGTTGGCCCAGATCTTCAAGCCAGTCACGGAATTCCTCGATATCGCTGGCTTGCGCCCAGATACCGTCCCGGTCGGGCGAGATCTGCGAATGGGCCGCGATCCGGCCTTCGGCAACGAAGGCGCGCATCTGCTGCGGCGTATACGGGCCGTAGACACGGCCTTCGACTTTCACAAACCAGGACATGGTGATTCCGTCATCGCGAGGCATTGGACTTTCTCGCACCCAAACTACTACCGTCTACCCATCCAATACGGCAAGAAACGGGCCAGAGCGGGCCCCGCAGCGTTCGGAGCGCCGGATCCGGCAGACAGAGACTCAAGTTTATGCTGCTTCGGGACCGCTGGTTTTTGCCTGGGGGGGATCGAACACGACCGCGAACCCGTTGTCCAGAATTCGCGCCACCCGTCCTGACATCTCACCGACACGCAGCGGCTCGCCGATCCGGGGGCGCTCAAGGCATTCGAAGGCGGCCCCCGTTACGGAAACGTCGAGCACATTGGCCTGGATGATGACGCCATCGGCCAGCACGATGCGGGCGCGGCCGCGGCCCGGCTTGCGCGGTGCCGTGCGGTCCTCGTCGAGGCCCAGACGGTCCTTGTTGAAACGCCAGGTGATCGCGTCGGCCAGCTTGTCGCGCTTGCGCTGCGGGGCGTTGAACGCGACGGAGAATTCCTCGCCTTCGCGGCGCACAATGCGTCCCTCGATGCGTCCCAGACTGGGAATCATAAGAACGACGCGGGTCTGGTCCGGCGGAACGATACGGGCCATCAGGCGCGCGCCGCCCGGCGAGATATCCAGCAGGCGGCAGGCGTGTTCGCCCTCCATCTCCGTCCAGAAACGGCCATGAAGCTGCAGGGGGACGCGGGCATGCCGGCGGCGCTCCTGGGCGCCACGCGCGGCAATCCTGATCTTCCGGCGGTCCAGTCGGCCCGGCCCGTGATGCATGGTGACATCCTCCTGAGCGGCGCAGGCTAGGCCATAGCCGTTAAGAAGGACTTTCGTTTATTGATCGTTGGCCACCTTGCGCGGCGCGGTTCCGGCATCGCCGAACAGGCCGGCATACAGCTTGTCCCGCTGCAACGGCGGATGCACTTCCTGCAGCACGGTGCGCACGGCCGGCCGGCCGCGCAGCGCCGCGGCGTCGCCGAGCGGCTGGAACAGGCCGAGCGTGCGGTCGATCGCGCCGGACGGGCCGCGCAGGGGCAGGAAGCTGATCTCCACCGGCAGGTCCAGCCGGTCCATCGTCACGGTGCGCGCGATCAGCGAGGCCGGCTCTGTGCCAGTTATGGACGCTTCCAGCACGGCCTGCACATGCGTGCGGTCATGGCTGCGCCACAGCGAGAGGAAATTCTGGTCGCGGAACTCGCGCTGGTAGAGATCGCACAGATGCGTTCCGGCCAGGCGGAAGATGTGATGATCCGGATCGGCACGCCAGAGAATGAAGACGTAACCGAGCATGCGCGCGATATCCTGCGGCTCGATATCGGTGCGGTGCGGCGCGGCACCTCCCTGGCGGCGCGTTTGCCAGTAGGCGTGCAAGGCTTGCGATTGCGCGTGGCGCATCCGTTTCTCCACTCGTCGGTCATCAGGCGGCCCGGCCTGTCCCGGCCCGGAGCGTTGCAGCGGCGATTCCAATACCGGGGCCATACCCGTCACGGGTGCGAACGGCTGGCGGGCTTTCCCCGCTCGCGCGAGCGGCGGG
>PANX01000039.1 GCA_002707795.1 Maricaulis sp. | reverse complement strand
CTTCGCGCACTTCCAGCGTGATGACGGAAATGCCGGAGCGCGAGTCGGAACTGGTCTCGCCGATCTCGGCGAGTTCATGGATGGCATCTTCCAGCGGTTCGGTGACCAGCGCCTCGACGCGCTCGGCAGAAGCGCCGGGGAAGACCGTGACCACCGTGCCGAAACGCTCGGTCAGCGACGGGTCTTCCTGTCGGCCCAGCGACATCAGGGCGCCCAGGCCCGCCGCGACCAGCAGAATGACGGCCAGTGCGGTCAGCCGCGAATAGCGGAAGAAAAGCGTGCTCATTGCGCGCGGGCCTCGGCAAGGGCCGGCGCGACGCGCTGGCCGGGCGTGATGCGCTGGATGCCGGCGGCGAGGAGGAGTTCGCCGTCCTCGACGGCGCCGCGCACGAAGACACGCCCCGCCTCGACGCGGACCGTTTCCACGGACCGGGACTGCAGCGTGTAGGCATCGCCGGTCTCCGGGGTCAGGACGTAGACCGACCAGAGACCGCGGCGGCCTTCTGCAAGCGCGGAGGTCGGCACCCAGAATCCGTCCGTGCCGATCGGTGTTGCGACCGCGAGGCGGACGACCTGGCCGGCGGCTGCAGACGCGTTCGCAGGCAAGTCAAACAACGCCGTCACGGTGCGGGTCTGCCGGTCGACCACGCCGGTGGACGAGCGGAAAACGGCATCGACGGGCGCTCCATCGATCACGAAGCGATGCGAGGCACCCGGCTGAAGTCCGGCGGCAATGCGCTGCGGCAGGCCCACCCGGATTTCCAGGGCATCGGCCTCGACGATTTCCAGCAGGGGCTGGCCGGGCTGGGCGATGGCGCCCTCGTCCGCATGACGAGCCGTCACCACGCCATCGAAGGGCGCCGTGACGACCGACAGGTCGCGCTGCACGCGCAGGGCATCGGCCTGGGCGGCGGCGGCATTCTGGCGGGCAAGCGCTGCCCGCGTCGAGGTGCGGACCTCGTCATAGCGCTGCTGCGAGATGTGGCCGCGCTCGAGCAACTGGCCCTGGCGGTCCTCGGTCTCGACGGCCAGTGCGGTCTGGGCCGCCGTTTCGGCGGTCTGCGCGTCGGCGGCGGCGATCTGGGCGTCGAGCGCGCGCGTATCAAGGCGGGCCAGAACCTGGCCGGCCGTTACCCGGTCGCCGACATCCACGCCGATCGCATCGATACGGCCGCCGCGCTCAAAGCCAAGCGCACTTTGGCGGCGGGCCGAAACCAGACCGGGGTAGAATTCCTCGATGCGCGCCTCGCCGTCATAGCGCGCCTCGATCGCGGACACGGGCAGCGGGGCGGGCAGCGCCGCAACGGCATTGGCATCGGCCCGCAGGGTCGACACGCCAAAGACAAGCACCGCGATCGCGACGGCGGACAGGATCACGGCCGTTCCGGCACTCAGGGGGCGTTTGTAAAGAGACACGGGACTACCCTCGCTGGCAAAGTCGCAGCGAGATGTAGGTCAAAAAACATCGTTTGAAAAGTGAACGACGTTAAATTTTTTACGTATAGAGCGAATACGTCAATTCATGAGGCCGCGCATGATCAGGTCGGTATGCAGATCGATCACGTCATCACGTGAAACATGTTCCGAGCCCGGCATGCCATTGGGAAAGTCCTCGATACAGACGATCAGCATGGTCAGACCGTGCAGGCTCGCCCACACGCTCTTTGAGGCAACCCGCGGGTCCACCTTGCGGAACACCCCCTCGTCCTGACCCTGCTGGATCATGCTCACGAGGGCCGACTCGGCCTGGAAGCCGACCTCCTTTTCCTCGTGCATATGGGGTTTGGCGCTGGTGGAGGGCGAGAAGGCCATCATGTAGTGATTGGGCTCTTCCATACCGGTCTCGATATAGGCCCGCATGCAGCGCGCGCACAGCGGGGCAACCTTCCCCCCCTCGTCCATCGCTTCGTTGATCCGGTCCATGAGCCGCTGGAAGAACATCTCGCGGATGGCGACGAACAGCTCGTCCTTGGATGCGAAATACTTGTAGATCGCCGCCGGGCTGTAATCGATCGCCTCGGCAAGGCGGCGCATGGAAATGCCCTCTTCGCCTTCCGAGGTGAAGATCGCTTCGGCCGCATCGATAATGGCATCACGCACCTTGCGGCGCCGACGGTCGGCGGGCGTATCCTCGCTGTGATCCTCGTTCTCGGCGAAATCTGCAGACATGCCTTTACCACTCCCCCGTCCCTGTAGACAAAACCCTGTCCCCGCTACAGGTATAGCGACGACAGACCGTTCCGGTCAAAACACGCACACACCGCCACCCGCGAGGATGCCGTCATGACGAAGCCCGCTTTGCCCGAATTTCCCGCCCCCGGCGAGCGCCTTGCCTCCAGCCACGCCAATGCCGAAACGCTGACCCTGCTGACCCGCCGGCGCTCGACGACAGCCATAGCCCTCACCGAGCCGGGCCCGTCGCCGGAGCAGGTCGAGCAGTTGATCGGTATTGCAGCGCGCGTACCGGATCACGGAAAGCTTGCCCCCTGGCGCTTCATCGTGTTCGAAGGCGACGGACGCGCCAATTTCGGCCAGGTGCTGGCGAAAATCTTCGCCGCGGCCAATCCCAATGCCACGCCCGACCAGATCGATGCCGAGGCCAGTCGCTTCACCCGTGCCCCGCTGGTGATCGCGGTGATCTCCCACGTCGTGGAGAATCACAAGATCCCCGAATGGGAGCAGGTCCTGTCGGCGGGTGCGGCGTGCCAGAACATGCTGATCGCGGCCTCGGCCATGGGCTTCGGCGCCCAGTGGCTGACCGAATGGTATGCCTACGACCCGTTCGTGAAGGACGCGCTGGGCCTGCGATCGGGGGAACGCATTGCGGGCTTTGTCTATGTCGGTTCCGCACCGGACGAACCGGTCGAGCGGGTGCGGCCGAAGCCGCAGACCGGACGCTGGAAGGCCTGATCGTCCTTCCTGCCCACTCTCCGCTCTACACAGTCTTTGACCTTTCGTGACTCGGAACGTTCGTGGCCGGCGTAACGACTGTGGTCGCGCGCGGATCGGGACCAGCTTCAGCACCAAGCTTTTGTGAGTTACCGCATCAATAGCGGCGGCTTCGTGATAAACGGGGCTATATAATTCGGTTTTTTCCGAATATTCGTTCTTCAGCGAATCCTCCAACTGGCCGGAGCGTCGAAGGACATGCGTTTACTCATCGACATTGCCCTCTTCGCAAGCGTTGCAGCGCTCGCATCGGCGGCGGACGCCCAAATGCCGGTTCCCCGCTGGCAGAGCGAGGATGGCGCAACGTCGATCAAGCTGCGCGGCCGGGTGATGCTCGACTTCGCCGATGTCGACTGGTCCAGCCCGACCACAGGCGCCCCGTCGGACACAAGCGAGTTCCGGACCGCCCGCATGGGCATCGAGGCCCGGCATGGCGATTTCAAACTTGTCGCCGAGTTCGACTTCGCCAGTGACAATACGGCAGCCAACGACGTCTACCTGTCCTATGCCTCGCCAGTCGGCGACTTCCGCGCCGGGCATTTCAAGACAATGAACTCGCTGGACGAGCTCACGTCCGGCCGTTTCACAACTTTCATGGAGCGCGGTCTGGCGACCGATCTCTTCCACCTCGATCGGCGCATCGGCCTGTCCTACACGTGGCACGGTCATGGTGTGGTGGCATCGGCCGGTATTTTCGGCGGGCGGATGGACAATAATTTCCGCTTCGCCGAGGCCGACGACACCAGCGCGCTGGCGGCCCGGCTGACCTGGTCCGGTGAGCACGCGGGTACGCGCGTGCATGTCGGGGCATCCTGGCGTCAGCTCGACTATGCCCGCCAGGGCACACGCATCCGCAGCTATCCCCAGGCGCACCTGTCCAACCGCTTCGCCGCTGCGGACTACCGCAGCGACGCCGCACCGGGCCGGGCGATCTCCTCGGATTTCACCGGCATCGAGGCGGCCCTTGTCCGTGGCCCCTTCCACGTCCAGGCCGAATATGCCCGCCTGTCGCTCGACGGCCCGCCCGGCAATCCGGACTTCGGCGGTGTCTATATCCAGGCCGGCTGGTTCATCACCGGCGAAACCCGCGCCTACAAGGCCGCAAAGGGCGTGTTCGGTCGCACCACGCCGGCACGCGATGTCAACGAGGGCGGCTATGGCGCGTTCGAAGTGGCGGCGCGCTATGACGTGACGGACATGGGCGACGCCAGTCTCGGCGAAATGCGCGCCACGACGCTGGGCATGAACTGGTATCCGCTGGACCATGTCCGCGTCACGGCGAACTATGTGGCCGCCGAGCTGGACGCCCCGGCCTTCACCGAAACCAGCGATGCCCTGCAACTGCGCCTGCAGCTGGACTGGTAGCGTGCGCTAGCCGCGGCCGCGATAGCCCGGCACGTCCTGATCGGGAATCCATACGCCCTCGGGCGGCTCGCCCGTGGCGAAGAAGACGTCGATCGGGATACCGCCGCGCGGATACCAGTAGCCGCCGATGCGCAGCCAGACCGGCTCCAGCTCCTTCACCAGGCGCTGGCCGATGCCGGTCGTGCAGGCTTCGTGGAAGGCGCCGTGATTGCGGAAACTGCCCAGATAGAGCTTCAGCGACTTGGATTCGACGATCCAGTCGCGCGGCACATAGTCGATCACCAGATGCGCAAAATCGGGCGCGCCGGTCACCGGGCACAGCGAGGTGAATTCCGGGCACACGAAACGCGTCATGTAGGGCGCGTCGCACGGATTGGCGACGCGTTCGAGAACGGCCGTGTCCNGATTGTCGGGCAGCGGCGTCGTTGCGCCCAGCTGACCCAGATTGTCGTAGCGCTGATCGGTCATGGCGCGGAATTAGTCGCTCGCACGCAGGCTGGCAAGCGGTCGCGCTGGTACGATTGTACGAATTGACGGATTGGCGGTTGCGTCGAATTCTACCGCTGCGAGGGGGAGACCCTGCTGACGGGGAGATACAATGCCGGCTTTCGGATCCGGGCCAGTGCGGCTGGCAGCAGGCCTTGCGGCCTTCAGCCTGCTGGCCAGCACGCCAGCAGCGGCACAGGAATTGACCTGCCAGTCGGGCGAACTCTTCTATTCCGCCGAACAGTATCTGGGCCTGGCCACAGAAGCTGATCGCGACCGTTTCCGCACCAATGCCCTGGTGCAGCTCTGGGGCAATGTCACGCCCACTATCGCCAATCTCGCCAATGCCCAGGCCGCGACCGACTTTTCCGGCGGCCTTGCCACCTCCCGCACAGCGATCGAGCGGGCCCTGGCGATGTCGGCTGCCGAGCGCAGCGCCGCCCTGGCCGGCCGCAGCTTCACCGTCGGCCGTCTCAACCGGGTGCTCGCTTCGCTGGAAGACGGGGTCAGCGTCATGTCGCGGCTGGGACCGGCCCTGGGCACGGCCAGCCAGATGATCGACGGGGTGAATATCCTCTACCACTCGACCAATGCCGTGCGGACCGGCGACCGCCAGTCCAAGGTGCTGGCGATCCAGGCTGCCATGTCGCTCGCCCGCTCGCGCCTGTCCGGATACTGGGGCGGCAATATGGGTCCGATGATGGGGATGGCGGGCCTGCTGGAGTATTCGATCAACACCTTCGCCACGGATGCCTGGTCGCGCTATGAGGACTACTGGTGGCAGGCCTATGTCGGCTATGCGCGCGAACGCCACGCTTTGTCGGCAATCGAATGGGCCGAGCTTTACCAGCGCGAGGGCCGCGCCGGCATCGAAGCCCGGCTGAATGCCTTCTGGAACGATCCGGAAGACACGGTGGACGCGCTGGGCGTGCTCTACAATCCCAATGCCGGCGACCACCTGACCATCGCCCGTTCGGCCTATGCGGAGGCGGAATACCAGCGCGTGTTTGCCGCCCGCTACATGATCGAGGTCGTCGAGCCGCGCATCATGCAGGGCTTCACCCAGCAGGCCGACCGCCTGCTCGACGATGCCATGGCGCAATTCGAGGATGCCTGCGAGGACGCGCTGGAAGAAGCCCGCGCGATAGATGCGGCCCTCGCCCTGCTCGCCGCCGCCGACACTGCAGCGCCCGACGCCGATACTGTCCTCGATGCCGTCTTCGAAAATGATGTCGCCGCGATCCGCGAAGCGCTCGCCGCCGGCTTCGATCCCAATCAGACGGTGGACCTGCCGCCCGCCATGCCGTTCATGTATGCGGCGGGCTTCTATCTCGGCCGGGACCCGTCGCTTGCCCCGGCCATTGCCGCCCTGCGCGATGGCGGAGGCGATGTCCGGCCGGACGTGCCGCCCGGCACGCCGGAACCGATCATTGTCCCTGTCGGGGAAGGTAATGAAGCGGGAGCTTTCGCAGTCCTGGACGCAGGCTACCGCGCGCATTTCAGCGCTTCGGAAGGCGACACGATTATCCGCCGCGCCGTGATGTCCGGCATGCCGGGACTGGTCCGCCGCCTGATTGCAGAGGGGCATGCGGTCAACGTGACGGGACCCGACGGCTATCCGCTTCTCATCTCGGCGGTAAACGGCGGCAGAGCCGATATCGTGAGCGTCCTGCTCGATGCCGGCGCCGATCCGAATGCGCGCGGAACGGCCGAGGGCGCAGCCTTGCACCTGGCCGCCAATCGCGGCTTTGCCGACCTGGTTCCGCTACTGGTCGCCGCCGGCGGGCGGATCGACGAGATCATGACGCCGGGCACACGGCCCTATTCGCCGCTGATGATCGCCGCCATGCAGGGCCGGTTCGATGCCGTCCGCGCACTCGTCGCGGCCGGTGCCGACCCGGCCATCCGCGCCAGCCGCGGTACGGCTGCCGACTATGCCCGCGCCAACGGACATGTGGAGATTGCCGACTATCTGGACGGCCTGGCGGGAGACATCGCCGTCTCGCTTGATCTCGCGCACATCCCTTCAACCTTTTCGATCTCCGATGCGCGCTCTGCGACGATCGTGATCCGGGAAGGCTGGGATGCCGTCGAGACGATCGAGGTCAGCAGCAGCAATCCCGGCGTCGTTGTCATCACGCGCCAGCCCGACATGTTCCAGCTGCGGCCGATGCTGCAGGGCATTGAAGGCCAGGGCGTGTCCTTCAGCTTCGACGCCGTGGCAGAGGGCGAAGCAGGCCTGGATGTGCGGGCCCGGACGCGAACCGGGCAAACCGTCAGCGCGCGTACACAGGTCCGTGTCAGCCGTTCACCGCGCGAGCTCGCAGACGACATCGCCGACGCCGCGCGCGCTTATGACGGCGACCGCATCCGCCGCATCCTCGCCGGCCAGGACGCGGAGACGCAGCGCTTTATTCTCGAAACCTGCGCCCGCGGTGTCTGGCCGGATTGTGACGCCTTCATGGGCGGGTTCGCGGCCATGCACATGGCCTATGCGGGCGATGTGGAGACGCTGGCGGCCCTGGCACGCACGGGGGCAAGCCTGGACTATGTCTCGAATGACGGCACGTTGAACACGCTGATCGGCGCGGTGACCAACGGGCATGGCGCGGCGGTCGACTTTCTTGTCGGCCAGGGGCTCGATCCCGGCGCCCTGACGGCCAGCGGAAACTCCGCCATCGTCGTTGCCGCCGCCCGCAACAATCTGGCCCTGGTGCGGCGCCTCCTCGCTGCCGGAGCCGACCCCGATCGCGGTGCATTGCAGGACGGCACGGGCGCGTTGCATCACGCCGCCATCCACAACAACCGCGCCATGATTGATGCGCTGCTGAATGCGGGCGCGCGGCCGGGTCCGGACGGGTCCGGTCATGCGCCGGGCTATTATGCCTTCTGGCTTCACCAGGACGAGAATCTGGCCGTGCGGCTGGGCTATGGCGATGCGCGCGGCTATACCGAACGCGAACGGCGTCGCAACGAGCCCGGTTTCGACTGGGCCGAATTCGCCCGCCGCATGCAGCCGGCCCTGGAACAGACGATGGGCGAGATCCAGACCGCGCAGAGCCAGTACAATGCGGGTGTCGCCGCCGCCAACAGCAATTACGATCAGGCGATGGCCCAGGCCTTCCGGGATGCCGAACGGCTGGGGCAGCCCCTGAACGCCCTCGGCAATCCGCCGCCCTACGCCACGCCATCAGATGCCGGCCTGCCCTCGCCCTATGCCGCCCAGCAATCCTCACCCGGCTCCGGCGCGTCCTCCGCGCAACGCCCCGCAACGGCCGAGCTTCCCCGATGCGAGAGTTTCGGGACGCTTCGCATATTCGGCTATACGCCCGATGACAGGCAGGTTCACGTCAGCAGTGTTGATATCACCCGTGACACGCTGGCCTGCCGGCGCGGTTCGTCGCGCTTCGATGCTGCACGCAATATCGGTGAGTACGTCACCGTATGTGGTGTCCGCTACCTCGCCCACAGACCGCCCCTCACTGACAGGGGCCGTTTCACGCGGCAGGTGGTCGACGTCGTTCAGAACAGACAGGCATCCTTCTATATCGACGCCGACGATATCGAGGGCGGGTCCGGCTGCCGGGTCGGCGCGTCAGAGGTCCCGTTCATGCCCATCCTGCGCGATATCGCCAGTCGCGGTCCGATATAGGAGTTCTGCCATGCCCCGCAATTCCCTCATGCTTGTCGCAACTCTGCTGCTCTGCCTCACGGTCTCGCCTGCAGCCCTGGCCCGTCAGGCAGACCCGGCCACACAGGACCTGCACGCGGCGCTCGATGTGGCGGTCGTCACCGGGCTCGATTCTGTGGTCGACCTGGTCCGGATATCGCTGGATGCAGGCGCCGACCCGCTGGCCCCGGTCGAGGCCCAGGGCCGCCAGGACAGTTATGCCTATCTTATCGCGCTGGCCGAAGATGCCGCCGAACGCGAGGCGCAGGGGCTGATCGCCGGGGGTGACTGGCGGGCCGCCGCCTATCGGGCCTTCGCACTAATGGAAGCCCGGGCGGCGCCGGCCAGCTGGACGATCTACTATCTCGATGCCGCCGTCACGCGCCCCGGAGAGGACATCGCCTTCTCCCGCGAGAGCGGCGGACTGCGCGGCACACGCGATCGCATGGCCGTCATCGCCCATGCCATGGGATCTACGGCCGAGCCCGACGCGTCAGGCTTCGTGCGCCATGACTGGGCAGCGGCTTATGAGGCCATGCTGGCAGAGAACGATTAGTCGCCCTTCACCACGACCTCGTCCGGCACCGGCATGGTGGTGCGGGAGAACACGCGGCGGATGGTGAAGCTGGAGACAAGACGCGCCACGCCGGGCAGGCCCGAGAGCACTTCGCGGTGGACGCGCTCATAGTCATTGGCGTCGCGCACCAGAACACGGACGAGATAATCGGCATCGCCGCTCATCAGATAGCATTCCATCACTTCGGGCACCGTCTCGACGGCTTCCTCGAAAGCGACAAGCGTCTCGCGCTTCTGATTGTCCAGCGTCACCTGGACATAAACCGTGATGCCGCGGCCCAGCGCCTTTTCCGATAGAATGGCGACATAGCGATCGATCACACCGGCCTGCTCGAGTGCCTTCACCCGGCGATGGCAGGCGGACGCAGACAGGCCGACGCGCTCGGCCAGTTCGGCATTGGTCAGGCGGCCATGGTCCTGAAGTTCCGTCAGAATGGAGATATCTACGCTATCGAGCCGCACAGGACACCCTCCCCAAGTTACGCCCGTTGCCCGCAGATCATTCTGGATTTGGGCAAAAAGTCAGTATATACGTCGCGACCAATGTCGTTTGGTGCACGATAATTCACACCACGCGGCGGCAAATGTCAATTTTATTCGCGCAGGGCTCGCCGGATCGAAGAATTCGGCGTTTTCCCGGCGCGATCCAGCAAAACGGGAAACAATCATGCGTATCGGGGTGCCCAAGGAAATCAAGGTCCGTGAATACCGTGTCGGCCTGACGCCGAACAGCGTCACGGAATTCGTCCGCCACGGCCACGAGGTCTTCGTCCAGTCCACCGCCGGCGACGGCATCGGTTTTTCCGACGAGATGTATGAAGCCGCCGGCGCGACCATCCTGCCGGACGCCGCTGCGGTGTTCGAAAAAGGCGAGCTGATCGTCAAGGTGAAGGAGCCCCAGCCGTCCGAAACGGCGATGCTGAAGCCCCACCACACGCTCTACACCTATCTGCACCTCGCCGCCGACGCGGTGCAGGCCGAGGGCCTGCGCAAGGCCGGCTGCCTGTCGATCGCCTACGAGACCGTCACCGACAATGACGGCCGCCTGCCCCTGCTCACGCCGATGAGCCAGGTTGCCGGCCGCATGTCCGTCTCGGTGGCCGCACACTGCATGCAGAAGGCCCAGGGCGGCCGCGGCCTGATGCTGGGCGGCGTGCCCGGCGTGCTGCCGGCCAAGGTCGTGATCATCGGCGGCGGTGTCGCTGGTACCCATGCAGCGGAAATGGCGATCGGCGCCCGCGCCGACGTCACCGTGTTCGACCGCTCCAACCGCCGCCTGGCCGAGCTGGACGAGCAATTCTCCGGTGCCGTGAAGACCGCCTACTCGACCGCCGCAGCGCTGGAACAGGCCGTGCGCGAAGCCGATGTCGTGATCGGCGCCGTGCTGATCCCCGGCGCTGCCGCACCGAAGCTGGTCACCCGTGCCATGCTGAAAGAGATGAAGGACGGCGCCGTGCTCGTCGACATCGCCATCGACCAGGGCGGCTGTTTCGAGACGTCCAAGGCCACCACGCACGACGACCCGACCTATATCATCGACAATGTCGTGCACTACTGCGTGGCCAACATGCCGGGCGCCTATGCCCGCACCTCCACGCTGGCGCTGAACAATGCCACCCTGCCGCTCGGCCTGGAAATCGCCAACAAGGGGCCGAAGGAAGCGCTGAACGCCAATCCGCACCTGGCGCGCGGCCTCAACACGGCAGAAGGCGAGATCTGCTACAAGCCGGTCGCCGACGATCTCGACCTGCCCTACGTCAAGCCGTCCTGGCTCACCTCGATCTAGGACCCGTCGCACACTGACGGCCACACGCAAGGGCCGCCCCGGAACGCACCGGGGCGGCCTTTTTGCTTTTCCGGGTCAGCCGCGGCGGAACCAATGGCGCAGCACGCCCGTTGAAGGGGCATGAGACATCAAGCCCTGACATACACCGCCATCGCCCTGGTCGGCCTTGCCGGCTGCGGCGCCCCCGAGGACGAGCCGGCTCCGGCCAATGAGCAATCGGGCACGCCCGGCACCACGCCGGCCGGTCGCGAGGAGGAAGACCGACGCGACCCCGACGGCACGATGCAGGCGCTGCTCGACCATGTCGCCGCCTCGAATGACGACACATTCGAGCCGGAGGTCCGGGCCGGCGAAGGCGATAATCTCCAGCTCGACGGGCCGCTGGTCGAAGGCAGCTGGAGCACGGCAGGTGCCGGCGGCATGGAGTACGGCCAGGAGGCCATGGTCGCGGCCGCAGAGCTGCGTTGCGCAGCCGATGGTTCGGCCCTCATCATTTCCGTTCCCCAGCCGGAAGACACTGCCGAAGACGCGGAGGCGGCCGAAGGCGACGAACCGGCCGAGCCGGATACGGCCGACGCCGAATCCGCCGCCACACAGGACAATGCCGCCACGCGCGCCGGTTCGTTGATCACGCCGGCCGGGACCGTCACCGGCATGTTTGCCCCCGTCGAGGGTCGTGCGGGATGGATCGAAATGCGGATCCCGGCGAGCGAAGACACGCTGCAGGGCCTGCCGCGCGAGGGCCGGATCGGGATCGGCCTTGAAGGCGAGGAAACGCGCCTCCTGCCGATCGAGGCCAGCCTGCTCAGCAGTCTTGAAGTCTGCGTCGAGCCGGCTCCGGATGATGATGAAAGCGCCGCTGAAGACGGTGAAGAAAGCCCGGACAACGAGGGCTGACCCGGGCAGACGGGTGGTGCCAGCGGCGCGCGGACGAACCGGTTCGCGCGCCGTTCGGTTTTTTGCACGCCCGTTCGCGGTTACAACGTGCAACCGTCACAAGAATCAGAAAACCCTGTTGTGATTGTGGGCAGCCTGGCTGCCAGGAGCGAATAACCGGACCGGGACACGTTGGCGCGCTACGACCTGATCATCTTCGATTTCGACGGGACCCTGGCCGACAGCCTGACCTGGTTCCGCACCGTGCTGGGCGACGTTGTCGACAAGCACGGCCTGCCGCCGATCGACGATGCCCGGGCCGAGGCCCTGCGCGATATGCCGCCAAAGGCGATCATGAACGAGCTGGGCATTCCCTCCTGGAAGATCCCCTTCCTCGCCAATGACGTCCGCTCCCGTGCCGCCGAGAATGTGGATTGTATCCACCTGTTCGAGGGTATCGACACGCTGATCCGGCAATTGTCGGACGCCGGTGTGAAAC
>PANX01000038.1 GCA_002707795.1 Maricaulis sp. | reverse complement strand
GAGGCGGCCGAGCTCGGCTTTGCCGGTATCTACACGCGCGAGGATGTCGGCGGCTCCAATCTGACGCGTCTCGATGCCGCACTCATTTTCGAGGAATTGTCGCGCGGCTGTGTCGCCACGGCGGCCTTCCTGTCGATCCACAATATGTGCGCCTGGATGATCGACACCTGGGGCAATGAGGACCAGCGCCAGCGCTTCCTGCCGCAGATGATGACGATGGAGAAGATCGCGTCCTACTGTCTCACCGAACCGGGTGCGGGCTCGGATGCGGCCAGTCTGAAGACCAGGGCCGTGCGCGACGGCGATCACTACGTGCTCAACGGCGCCAAGGCCTTCATCTCCGGCGCGGGCACGTCCGACTATTACGTCGTCATGTGCCGCACGGGCGGCGAGGGGCCCAAGGGCATCTCGACCATCGTGGTGGAAAAGGACACGCCGGGCCTCTCCTTCGGTGCCAATGAGAAGAAGATGGGCTGGAATGCCCAGCCGACGCGCATCGTCAATTTCGAGGATTGCCGTGTGCCGGCGGAGAACCTGCTGGCCGAAGAGGGCATGGGTTTCACCCTGGCGATGAAGGGGCTGAATGGCGGCCGCATCAATATCGGCGCCTGTTCGCTGGGCGGCGCGACCGAGGCGTTCGAGGTGGCCAAGGCCTATGTCGGTACCCGCAAGCAGTTCGGCCGCGAACTGTCGCAATTCCAGGTGACCCAGTTCAGGCTGGCCGACATGGCGACCGAGCTGGAGGCGTCGCGCCTGATGCTCTACCGCGCCGCGGCCTCGGTCGATGCGGGCGATCCGTCTGCGGCCAAGTATTGCGCCATGGCCAAGCGGTTCGCGACGGATACGTGTTTCGACGTCGCCAATCAGGCCTTGCAGCTGCATGGCGGCTACGGCTACCTCAAGGATTATCCGCTCGAGCGGATCGTGCGTGACCTGCGCGTCCACCAGATCCTGGAGGGCACGAACGAGATCATGCGCGTCATCATCGCGAAAGATGAGCTGAAATAGGCCGAGCTGAAGCAGGAGAGTATCATCGCCGAGGAAAACCAGCCGGGCCTGTCGAACCGGGCCTTCGAGACCAGCGAGGCCGCGTTCCAGGCGGCCTGCGACGAGCTGAATACCGTTCTCGCGCCGGAGCAGCCGCTGCCGGCCATCATCCTGGATGCGCGCAGCGAGTTCGGTTCGGACGCGCCGCTCGCCTTCGACAGCGACGGCAACGCCAATGTGATGCTGAAAGTGGCGTCCGGGGACGGCGGTTTCATCGTCTTCTCGCGCACCATCGGAGCCCCGCAGAAGGGGCTGGATGCCGGCGACCTGGTGTGCTGGGTGCCGCTGCAGCATGACGAGGCGCTGGCCGGGGAATCCAACGATCCGCGCTTTGGCTGGGTCGGCCTGGTGTTCGCGGCCCTGGAGCCGGAATGGAAGGATGGCGACTGGGTGATGCGCGAATTCTACGGCGAGAGCGAATAGGCCGCAGACGCGGTCTTGGATGCCGGCGGCGTCCGGCCTAAACAGCGCATCAGTGAGTAAGACAAAGAGGCCTGCGACCATGACCGACGAACCGGAAATCATCGCCCGCAAGACCGGCCAGGTGGGCCGTATCACGCTGAACCGTCCCAAGGCGCTCAACGCGCTGACCCATGGCATGTGCCTTGCCATGATCGAGGCGCTGGAGGCCTGGAAGGACGATGACGCGGTCAAGGCGGTCGTGGTCGACGGGGCCGGCGAGAAGGGCTTCTGCGCCGGCGGCGACATTCTCCAGCTGCACAATTCGGGCAAGGCCGGTGATGACCGGGCCTGGNNNTTCTGGCGCGACGANTACNNGCTCAACACNCTGATCNNNNANTANCCCAAACCCTATGTNGCNCTGATNGACGGCATCACCATGGGNGGCGGTGTCGGCGTGTCGNTNCANGGCNNGNNCCGGGTGGCNGGCGATCGCACNNTGTTCGCCATGCCNGANACCGGNATCGGCTTTCACCCNGATGTNGGCGGNGCCTATTTCCTGCCGCGCCTGGCCGGCGAGATCGGCACCTGGATGGGGCTGACGGGGGCACGCCTGAAGGCGCCGGACTGCATCGCGGCGGGCCTGGCAACGCATTACTGCCCCTCCGGCCAGACCGAAGCGCTGATCGCGGCGCTGGAGGCGGCGGACCTGTCCGACGAGGACGCGCTGGAGGTTCTGCTGGAGGAATTCTCCGGCGATCCCGGCGACAGCGAGCTGGCGCATACGCGTGGCCTGATTGACGCCGCCTTTGCCGGCGACCGGGTCGAGGACATCGTGGCGCGGATCGAGGGCGCGGGCGACAGCTGGTCGGCCAAGCAGGCCCAGATCATCGCCAGCAAGTCGCCGACGGCGCTGAAACTGACCCTGGCCTGCCTGCGCAGGGGCGGGGATCTCAGCTTCGAGGATGTGATGCGCCAGGATCTGCGCGTGTCCAGCTGGTGCCTGACGGGCACGGATTTCTACGAAGGCGTGCGCGCCGTGATCATCGACAAGGATCACGCGCCGAAATGGTCGCCGGCGACGGTGGCCGAGGTCGACGATGCGGCGATCGAGGCCGCCTTTGCGCCGCTCGACGGCGATCATGAAATGACATTCCTCGGCGAATAGCGCCGGTCCAGCGAGACAATTCCACGGGAGAAGCAGTGATGGCGAAGATTGCCTTTATCGGTCTTGGAAACATGGGATCGGGCATGGCGGCCAATCTGGTGAAGGCCGGACATGAGGTGCTGGCCTTCGATCTCAGCGCCGATGCCGTCGCGCACGCCGTGAACAGTGGCGCCAGCGCCGCTGCGTCGGCTGGCGATGCGGTCGCGGCGGCGGAAGCCGTGGTGACCATGCTGCCGGCGGGCAAGCATGTGCGCGCGGTCTATGAGGGCGAGATTTTCGGCGCTGCGGCGCCCGGCTCGCTGTTCATGGACTGCTCGACCATCGACGTTGCCAGTGCGCGGCATGTCGGCGGGCTGGCGGTGGAGAAGGGCTTCCGCTTTGTCGACGCGCCGGTTTCCGGCGGTGTGGCGGCGGCCCAGGGCGGCACGCTGACCTTCATGGTCGGCGGATCGGAAGCCGATTTCGCGGCGGCCGAGGTCTTCCTGGATGCGATGGGCAAGGCGGTGCTGCGGGCCGGCGATCTGGGCGCCGGGCAGGCGGCCAAGATCTGCAACAACATGCTGCTCGCCATCACCATGATCGGCACGTGCGAGGCCTTTGCGCTGGCCGACAAGCTGGGTCTGGATGCGCAGAAATTCTTCGACATCTCGTCCAGGGCGTCCGGCCAGTCCTGGTCGATGACCAGCTATTGCCCGGTGCCGGGGCCGATCCCGACCACGCCGGCAAACAATGGCTACAAGCCGGGTTTTGCCACGGCGATGATGCTGAAGGATCTCAAGCTTGCCCAGGATGCCGCCCAGACCGCCGGTGCGGCGACGCCGCTGGGTGCCCAGGCCGAAGCGCTCTACGCCATGTTCGACAATCTCGGTGGCGGCGCGTCGGACTTCTCCGGCATCTACAAGCTGCTCGACGGCAGCTGGGGCGAGTAGCCGGCGTACCCAGATTCTGAGGGTTTTCAAGGCCTGCCAACGCGTCCGGCAGCGGGCAGCGCGCCGCCGTCCGCAACGGATTGCGTCCCGTTAAGGGGATTTTTGCCCTTTGCCGCTAGGCTCCGCTCACAAGATCGAAAAAGATCGGGTGGAGTGGTCAAATGGTCATGGCAGAAAACATGGCGCCGGATGCGGCGCCGAACATGGAATATCTCGAGCTTCTTCAACTCGTGGAGCGCCTGCACCGGCAGCTCCTGGATGTGGTGAAGGATGAGCTCGATCGCGAGGGGCTGGACGATCTGAACTCGGTCCAGGCGCTGCTGCTCTTCAATATCGGTGACCAGGAACTGACCGCCGGCGAACTGCGTACGCGCGGTCACTATCTCGGCTCCAACGTCTCCTACAATCTCAAGAAGCTCGTCGATGCCGGCTATATCCGCCACGAGCGCTCGGAAGTCGACCGCCGTTCGGTCCGCGTCAGCCTGACCGAAACAGGTCATGCCGTCCGCGCCCGGCTGAACACGCTCTTCGCCCGCCAGGGCACGGCGCTGTCGCCGGTCGGCGGCGTTGAGGTGGACCAGTTGCCGGCGGTGAATACGGCGCTGACCCGTATTGAACGCTTCTGGGCCGATCACATCCGGTTCCGCATGTAGGCAGTGACTGTCTCTGACCAGGATCGAGGCGCGGTTTCCCCGGAAACCGCGCCTTTTCTTTGCGCCTAAGTGTCGGTTATGATGCAGCTATAACAGGGCTGTGCGGCGCCTGTTGTGAAATATTGCTGAGGTGCGGCGCTCTGTCCTGTCGCGGTCGGGAAACAATCCCTCTAAAACCCGGTCCGAGGCCTGTTTTGGCTGCAGAATCAAGAAAGGCTCCGCCCATGAACTATCAGAACGCCTTCGCGGACGCGGTCCGCCGGGTCAAGGCTGAAGGCCGCTACCGGGTGTTTGCCGATCTTCTGCGCCGCAAGGGCGAATTCCCCGTTGCACGCTGGCGTTCGCCGGACGGCAATGTGCGCGATGTGACGGTGTGGTGCTCGAACGATTATCTCGGCATGGGCCAGGTGCCCTGCGTCGTCGAGTCGATGAAGAAGGCGATCGACGACGTCGGTTCCGGCGCCGGCGGTACCCGCAATATCTCCGGCACGACCCATTATCATGTCGAACTGGAGCGTTCGCTGGCCGACCTGCACCGCAAGGACGGCGCGCTGCTCTTCACCTCAGGCTACATTGCCAATGAGGCGACGCTGTCGACCCTGGGCAAGATCCTGCCGGGGCTGATCATGTTCTCCGACGAACTGAACCATGCCTCGATGATCGAAGGTGTGAAGGGCGCGCGCTGCGAGAAGCGGATCTGGCGCCACAATGACGTCGCGCACCTGGAAGAATTGCTGGCTGCGGCGCCGGCCGATGCGCCGAAGGTCATCGCCTTCGAGTCGGTCTATTCGATGGATGGCGATATCGGCCCGATCGAGGCGGTCTGCGACCTGGCCGAGAAGTACAATGCGCTGACCTATCTCGATGAAGTTCATGCGGTGGGGCTGTACGGCCTGCGTGGCGCCGGCATTGCCGAGCGTGACGGTCTGATGCACCGCGTCGACATCATCGAGGGTACGCTGGGCAAGGCCTTTGGCGTGATGGGCGGGTACATCGCCGCCGACGGGGCGATCTGCGATGCGATCCGCTCGATGGCGCCGGGCTTTATCTTCACGACGGCGCTGCCGCCGGCCCTGGCCGCGGGCGCCCGGGCCAGCGTGGAGTATCTCAAATCCTCGCATCACCTGCGCGAACAGCACCAGGAGCGCGCCGCCACGCTGAAGGCCCGCCTCAACGGCGCCGGTTTCCCGGTGCTGGAAAGCTCCGTCACGCACATCGTGCCGGTGCATGTCGGCGATCCGGTGCTGTGCAAGCGCATTTCCGACATGCTGCTCGACGATCACGGCATCTACGTTCAGCCGATCAACTATCCCACCGTGCCGCGCGGCACGGAGCGGCTGCGCTTGACCCCGACGCCCTTGCACACGGACGCAATGTTCGACACGCTGATCGAGGCGCTGGACGATGTCTGGCAGCGCGCGTCGGAACAGACCGGGGTGGCCCGCGCCTGACAATCCGGCGGCGGTCATTCTGGAGCGGCGATGTCCGGTCGTGAGATCTACATTGAGGTGATGGCGATCGGGCAGGCACTCCGGGTCGCTGCGATCGACGCCGAGACGGGCGAGGAGCTGGTTTTCCAGGTTCCCCGCAACACGCCGCGCCAGGAGATCGACGCGCTTGCCCGGGCGAAGGTCGAGTGGAAACTCTCACGCAATGCAGACAATGAAAAACGGCCGGACACAGGGTCCGGCCGTGGTATTCGTGTGTGATATCCGAACGGAAGATCAGCCGTCCTTCTTGCCGCGTCCCAGGCCGATATCCTTGGCAAACTGCGAGCGCTTGCGCGAATAGGCCGGCGCGACCATCGGATAATCCGACGGCAGGTTCCATTTGCGGCGATAGTCGTCCGGCGACATGTTGTATTGCGAGCGCAGATAGCGCTTCAGCATTTTCAGCTTCTTGCCGTCTTCCAGACAGACGATGTAATCGTCGCTCACCGACTTCGATACGGCTACGGCCGGCTTCGTTTTCGGCTCCTGCTTCACCGTCGTTTCCGACACGTCCTTCATGGTCGCATGTACCGACTTGATCAGATCGGGAACATGCTCGGCCGGCATGGAATTGTGGGACAGATAGGAGGCGACGACGTCCGTCGTCATGCGCAGGAGTTCTTCCTTGTCGATTTCGGAGAAATTGTCATCTGCCATGATCAAACCTTCAAACGTTCGGGGGCGGCAGGGCCGGAATAGTGGCCCGATTCAAATTATCGATGGATGTTGGATATTATGTGGCAATGTGAAGTTCAAGCTCAAGCGGCAAATAACATTTGTGCCGGAGCAGTTGGTTGCAGCAGTTTCAAATAATCTCAAATTGAGACGATGGCGGAAAATCTGCGCTGCAGGGCGGAAAACCCGGCTTGTGTCGCACGGGAGCGGGCCTTATCACACGGGGCAGCCGAGTAAGGAGTCGTCATGCCGGACAATCAGGCCGAAACGGGCGCCAACACCCCGTTCTTTTCCCGCTCCATCGTCGAATCCGACCGTGAAGTGGCCCATGCGATCCACGCCGAGATTCAGCGCCAGCAACAGCAGATCGAGCTGATCGCCTCCGAGAACATCGTCTCGCGCGCTGTCCTGGAAGCACAGGGTTCGCCGCTGACAAACAAGTATGCCGAGGGCTATCCCGGCCGCCGCTATTATGGCGGTTGCGAGCATGTCGATGTGGTCGAGACCCTGGCCATCGAGCGCGCCAAGGCGCTGTTCGGTGCGGCCTATGTCAACGTCCAGCCGAATTCCGGCAGCCAGGCGAACCAGGGTGTCTTCCTGGCGCTGCTCAAGCCGGGCGACAGGATCCTGGGCATGTCGCTGGATGCCGGCGGTCACCTGACCCATGGCGCGCGTCCCAACCTGTCGGGCAAATGGTTCGAGGCCCACGCTTATGGCGTGCGCGAGGAGGATGCCCGGATCGATTACGACGCGCTGCGCAAGCAGGCCAACGAGGTCAAGCCGCAGCTGATCGTGGCCGGCGGCTCGGCCTATCCGCGCGAGATTGATTTCGCGGAATTCCGCAGCATTGCCGACGAGGTCGGTGCTTACCTGCTTGTCGACATGGCGCACTTTGCCGGCCTGGTGGCCGGGGGCAGCTATCCCAACCCGCTGCCGTATGCNCATGTCGTCACCACGACCACGCACAAGACGCTGCGCGGTCCGCGCGGCGGCATGATCCTGTCGAACGACGAGGAGCTGGGCAAGAAGATCAATTCGGCGATCTTCCCGGGCCTGCAGGGCGGTCCGCTGATGCATGTCATCGCCGGCAAGGCCGTGGCCTTCGGCGAGGCGCTGCAGCCGGACTTCAAGGACTATGCGAGCCAGGTCATCGTCAATTGCCGGGCCATGGCCCAGGCGATCATCGATGGTGGCTATGCCATCGTCTCCGGCGGTACGGACAGCCATCTCGCGCTGGTCGACCTGCGTCCCAAGGGCTTGAAGGGCAATGCGGCCGAGCAGGCGCTCGAGCGGGCCTATATCACCTGCAACAAGAATGGCGTGCCCTTCGATCCGGAAAAGCCGACCGTCACATCCGGCCTGCGTGTCGGCTCGCCGGCCGGCACCACGCGCGGCTTCGGCGAGGCCGAGTTCACCCAGATCGGCCAGATGATGGTCCGGGTGCTCGACGCGCTGGTCGACAACCCGGACGGCAATGCCGAAATCGAGGCCGCTGTGCGCGACGAGGTCAAAGCACTGACCGCACGCTTCCCCATCTACCCGGAACTGGCCTAAACTGACCGGATGCGTTGTCCTTTTTGCGGTCATCCCGATACCCAGGTTAAGGATTCCCGTCCTGCAGAGGACGGGAATGCCATCCGTCGCCGTCGCCAGTGTCCGTCCTGCGCGGCCCGTTTCACCACGTTCGAGCGCGTGCAGCTGCGCGAGCTGACCGTGCTCAAGAAGTCGGGCCGGCGCGTGCCGTTCGACCGCGAGAAGCTGAACCGGTCGATCCAGCTGGCGATGCAGAAGCGGAATATCGAACCGGACCGTATCGACCAGATGATCTCGGGCATTGTCCGGCGGCTGGAGTCGACCGGCGAGACCGATGTCACGTCCGACCGGGTCGGCGAACTGGTGATGGAAGGCCTCAAAGGGCTCGATGCGGTGGCCTATGTCCGCTATGCCTCGGTCTACAAGGACTTCCACAAGGTCGAGGATTTCCGCGAATTCATCACCGACGAGCATCTGACCGCCNGCAAGGGCGTGTCGGCTGACGACGACGAATGACCGGCGCGGCGCGTCCGCGTGTCACCCTGAAACTGGCAACCTCGCTGGACGGGCGGATTGCCCTGGCCAATGGCGCGTCGCAATGGATCACGGGCCCCGAGAGCCGGGCCGAGGTGCATCGCATGCGCGCGGCGCACGAGGCGATCCTGACCGGTATCGGCACCGTTCTCGCCGACAATCCGCGTCTCACGGCGCGGCCGGAAGGCGGCTGCGACCGCCAGCCCGATGTCGTGATCATGGACAGCCGGGACCGCACCCCCAGCGATGCGGCCGTGTTCGCGGAGGCGGGCCGTTCGGTGACGCTGGTCCCGCATCGCGACCTGGCGCGGGCGGTTGCCCGGTACAATACGGTGATGATCGAGGCTGGCGCACAGATCGCCGCCGCGGCCATCGCGGCCGATCTGGTCGACCGGATCGAATGGTTCCGCGCGCCCGTGATGCTGGGCGGTGACGGCCTGCCGGTCGTCGCAGCCCTCGGCCTTGAGACGCTGGAGGCGGCCCCCATCTTCAAGCGCACCGGTATCCGCGAACGCGGTGCCGACCTGCAGGAAAGCTACGAACGGATCCGCTGATGTTCACCGGTATCGTCACGGCCAGGGGCCGTATCCGAAGCATAACCGGCAATGAGGTGCGCCGCTTCGGTATCGAGGCGCCTTGGAAGCCGGACACGATCGATATGGGGGCCTCCATCGCCCATGCCGGCGTATGTCTGACCGTGGTCGACAAGGGCGAATGGGGCGAGGGCGGCTGGTATACGGTCGAGGTCTCGCCGGAGACCCTGCGTCTGACGACGTTGAGCGCCTGGAGTGAGGGCGGAACGGTCAATCTCGAGCGCGCACTGAAAATGGGTGACGAGCTGGGCGGACATCTCGTGACGGGACATGTGGACGGTGTCGGCAGGATCGTCGAGCGGCGCGAGGAGGGCGAGTGGCTGGTCTTCACCGTCGAGCCGCCGGAAAACCTCAACAAATTCATTGCGAAAAAGGGATCGATCACGGTCGACGGCGTGTCCCTGACGGTGAATGAAGTCACCCGCACCACCTTCGATCTGATGATTATTCCGCACACCGCCGAGGTCACGACGCTGGGCGGGCTGCAAAAAGACGCGCGCGTCAATCTTGAGGTCGACACGATGGCGCGCTACGCCGCGCGCCTGAACGAGTTTTCGGAGACCCCCGCGTGAGCGAGAGCGATATTCCCCTGTCCCCGATCGAGGACATCATCGAGGACGCCCGCAATGGCCGGATGTTCATCCTGGTCGATGCGGAGGACCGCGAGAACGAGGGCGACCTCGTCATCCCCGCCAAGTTCGCGACGCCGGACGCGATCAACTTCATGGCCAAGCATGGCCGTGGCCTGATCTGCCTGGCAATGGATCAGGAGCGGATCGCGCATCTCGGGCTCAAGCTGATGGCGTCGGACAATCGCTCGCGCCACCNGACGGCCTTCACGACCTCCATCGAGGCGCGCGAGGGTGTCACCACCGGCATTTCCGCCCATGACCGCGCCCGCACCATCGAGGTCGCGACCGACCCGTCCAAGGGCGCGGACGATATCGCGACACCGGGACATGTCTTCCCGCTGGTGGCGCGCGATGGCGGGGTTCTGGTCCGCGCCGGCCACACCGAAGCCTCCGTCGATGTTGCCCGGCTGGCGGGCGCCGGTTCGGCCGGCGTGATCTGCGAGATCATGAATGAAGACGGCACGATGGCGCGGCTGCCCGACCTCGTCGCCTTTGCCCAGCTGCACGGGCTGAAGATCGGCACGATTGCCGACCTGATCGCCTATCGCCGCCGCAATGACCGCTTCATCGAGCGGCGTCTGGAGACCGGTTTCACCAGCCGGCATGGCGGTCCGCTGAAACTGATCGTCTTCCGCAACACGATCGATGGCGCCGAGCATGTCGCGCTGGTCAAGGGCGAGCCGTCGCACGCCCAGCCGACCACGGTGCGCATGCACAAGGTGTCCTTCGTGGATGACGTGCTGCACGAGGAGGGTCCGCGCGGCGAACTGGTCGAGGCCGGTATCCGTGCGATCGCGACTGCCGAGGGCCCGTCGGTGATGGTCTTTATCCGCGAGACTTCCCACACCGCGATCATGGAGCGCCTGGGCGCCAAGCCCGTGAAGGCGGACGATGAGCGCGAGGCCCAGCGCCTGCGCGAGTATGGTGTCGGTGCCCAGATCCTGCTGGACCTGGGCGTGAAAGAAATGATCCTGCTCTCCACCAAGCCGCACACGATTGTCGGCCTGGAGGGTTACGGGCTGAGCGTGCGCGAAGAGCGCCATTTTCCGGAGGACTAGCGCATGAGCGCCCCCAAACTCCTGATTGTCGCGGGGACCTTCTACCGCGATATTGCCGATGCGCTGATCAAGGGCGCAAAAGGGGCCGCCGAGGTGGCCGGCGCCACGGCCGAACTGGTCGAGGTTCCCGGTGCGCTGGAAATCCCGGGCGCCATCGTCCAGGCCGAGATCGCCGAGGCGGATTTTGACGGCTATGTCGCCCTGGGCTGTGTCATTCGCGGTGAGACGACGCACTATGATTATGTCTGCACCGAAAGCGCGCGCGGCCTGATGGAGCTGAATCTCAACGGTGTGATCGCCGGAAATGGTATCCTGACCGTCGAGAACCGGACCCAGGCCCTCAAGCGGGCCGTCGACAAGAACAAGGGTGCGGATGCAGCGAATGCAGCCCTGGCGCTGATTGCGCTGCGCGACCGCTTCGGGAGTGCGAAATGAGCGCACCGCAAAAATCCAGGGAAACGCCGTCCGAGGCCCGTGCGCGTCTGCGCCGTGCGGCCCGTCTGGCCGCCGTTCAGGCGCTGTACCAGATGGAAATCGGCGGACGGGGTGCCAGCACGGTCATCCGCGAGTTCCGCGACCACCGTTTCGGTGCAGCCGGCGAGGGCGAGGAATTCGTCGAGGCCGATGAGGACTTCTTCGACTCGCTCGTATCCGGCGTCGTGGAGCGCCAGGCCGTGGTCGATCCGGCGATCGACGGCCTGCTCGCTGATGGCTGGCGCATGGAACGGCTGGACGCCACGGTGCGCGCCATCCTGCGCGTCGCCGGCTATGAGCTCTTCCAGCGCAAGGATGTCCCGGCGCGTGTGGTGATCGACGAGTATGTCGATGTCGCCAATGCCTTTTTCGAGGGTTCCGAACCGAAATTCGTCAATGCAGCGCTCGACCGCTGTGCCCGCCAGGCGCGTCCGGACGAATTCTGATCATGGTGTCCGGCGGCGAGTTCGATTTCATCCGGACACGCCTGGGACCGCTGACCCGGAACCATGCGGCCGCTCTCGGCCTGCGCGACGACGCGGCCGTGCTTGATGTGCCTGCGGGGCAGCAGATGGTGCTGGCCTGCGACACGCTGGNCGCCGGCGTACATTTCAGGGTGGATGACGGCGCCGCAGTCGCGGCGGCACGCGCCATGCGCTCCAACGTGTCGGATCTTGCTGCGATGGGCGCTCAGCCGTTGGGTTATCTCAGTGCGCTGAGCTGGCCGCGCGGGATCGATCCGCGCTGGCGGGATGAATTCGTGGCGGCGCTGGCGGACGAGCAGGACCGGTTCGGCCTGGTGCTTCTGGGCGGTGACACAACGTCCACACCCGGCCCCATGACAGTGACATTGACGCTCCTTGGATGCGTCACAGATGGGACATCGCTGCTACGTTCCGGTGCCATTGCGGGCGATGATGTCTGGGTGACGGGCACGATCGGCGATGCCGTGCTGGGACTGGCGTCGCTCGAGGGGGAAACCGGCGCTCCGGCGGAGCTGGTGTCGCGCTATACCCACCCGACGCCGCGCCTGGCGGCCGGTCTGGCCCTCAGGGGAATCGCGACCTCCGCGATCGATATTTCCGACGGTCTCCTGGCCGATGCGGCCCATATCGCAGAAACGAGCGGGCTGGCGCTCGAGATATCCGCAGATCGGGTGCCGCTGTCGGTGCCGGCGCGGGCCTGGCTCGATGCGGGCGAAGAGGGCGGTCTGGGCCGCTTGCTGAGCGGCGGCGACGATTACGAACTTCTCTTCACCGCACCGGCCTCGCGGCGGGCAGAGATAGAGTCCCTGTCGCTCGATGCACCGGTGACGCGGATCGGCCGCGCGGTGGCAGGCGAGGGCGTGACCTGTCTGGGACCGGACGGACAACCCGTGACAATTGACCGGGCCGGATTTACGCATTTTTGAGGCGTCTCTGGCAGGGTGACGGCGACTGGAGCTGATCCCATGCGTCTTCTGCTTGCCGCGATCCTGACCCTTGCCCTGCAATCCGGGGCCTTCGCCCTCGGGGGCGGAGGCGGCGGTGGTGGTGGCGGCAATGGCGGTCACGGATCGTCCGGCGGCGGTAATGGCAATCGCTTTCTCCTGGTCTTCAACCGCACGGTCGAGGACGAGGAAGATCATGGCGACAGCTATGCCGGCGAGGAAGACNAGGTGGACGACGATCCGCGCGCCTTCAACCTGCCGGCCCTCGTGGCACCCCTGTCGCGCGACGGACGCCTGACGGGCTTTGCCTATGTCCATGTGCGGGTGCGTGCGGCGGACGGCCAGAATGTCTGGTCGATGCAGGAGAATGCGCACTACGCGCTGGATGCGCTCGTGCGGGCCGCCTACCGCATCCCGGTCAGCCGGGCGGACGGCCAGCAACTCGATATTGCCCGGGCCGAAGAGGTCTGGTCCGAGGTGCTGCGCGAACAGTATGGCGCCAATGCGATCGACCACATCGAGATTCGCAGCTCCGACACGCGCCTGCTGATGCGCTAGAACTTCTTCGCAACTGCGGTAAGTATTGGATTTCGAAATCCAAAGTTCGCATGTTGCGCCGCCCTCATGACTTGGGCATAGTCCCCTTAACAATAACAAGAAGAAGCGGGGGACATGCAGGCGGATCGCGTGGTTCTCACGCGTATGCTTCCCCCTATCCTTTCGTGACCAGAGAGAAGTCATAAAACGGGGCTGGAAGCCATGAACATGCTTTTATTGGCCATTGGGGCCGCTGTCCTTGCCATCATCTACGGCGTCGTCCAGACGCAGCGTCTGATGGCGGCGAGCGCAGGGACCGAGAAGATGCAGGAGATCGCATCGGCCATCCAGGAAGGCGCGAACGCATATCTCAAGCGCCAATATACCACCATCGCCATTGTCGGCATCGTCGTCTGTATCCTGATCGCGGTCTTTCTGGGCTGGCAGGTCGCCCTGGGCTTCGCCATCGGCGCGGTCCTGTCCGGCGCGGCCGGCTTTATCGGCATGCTGGTCTCGGTGCGGGCGAATGTGCGCACCACGCAGGCTGCCAGCACGAGCCTTGCAGCAGGCCTGGCGGTAGCCTTCCGCTCCGGCGCGGTCACGGGGATGCTTGTGGCAGGCCTGGCCCTCCTGGGGGTCGCCGGCTATTACTGGGTGCTGACCGGCCCGATGGGACTGGTCCTCGGTGAGGGGGCCTCCGGCCGTATCATCATCGACTCCCTGGTGGCGCTGGGCTTCGGCGCTTCGCTGATCTCGATCTTTGCGCGTCTGGGCGGCGGCATCTTCACCAAGGGTGCGGATGTCGGTGGCGACATGGTCGGCAAGATCGAAGCCGGGATCCCGNAAGACGATCCGCGCAACGCCGCGACGATCGCCGACAATGTCGGCGACAATGTCGGCGACTGTGCCGGCATGGCGGCCGACCTGTTCGAAACCTATGCGGTGACCGTGGTCGCCACCATGGTGCTCGCGGCGATCTTCTTCACCGGCGGCCTGGCCTCGCAGATGGTGCTCTACCCGCTGGCGATTGCCGCTGTGTGCATCGTCACCTCGATCATCGGCACCTTCTTCGTCAGCCTGGGCAAGGGCACCAATGTGATGGGCGCGCTCTACAAGGGCCTCATCGTGGCGGGCATCCTGTCGATCGGCGGTTTGTGGCTGGTCACGAACTTCACGATCGGCATGGGCGAAATCGCCGAAGTGAACGGCAAGATGATCACCGGCATGAACCTGTTCATCTCCGGCCTCATCGGCCTTGTCGTGACGGCGGCCATCATCTGGGTGACCGAATACTATACCGGCACCGGCTACCGGCCCGTGAAATCCGTCGCCCTGGCGTCGGAATCCGGTCACGGCACCAATGTGATCCAGGGGCTGGCCGTATCGCTGGAATCCACCGCCCTGCCGGCGCTGATCATCATCGGCGGCATTCTGGGGACCTTCTCGCTGGCCGGCCTGTTCGGGATCGCCATCTCGGTGACGACCATGCTGGCCCTGGCCGGTCTGATCGTTGCGCTCGATGCCTTCGGCCCGGTCACCGACAATGCCGGCGGTATTGCGGAAATGGCGGGTCTGGACGACTCGGTGCGTGAAACCACCGACACGCTGGACGCGGTCGGCAACACCACGAAAGCCGTCACCAAGGGCTATGCCATCGGCTCTGCGGGCCTGGGCGCACTGGTGCTCTTTGCCGCCTACACGACCGATGTCGAACACCTCCTGGGGATCGAGCCGGACTTCTCGCTCGAGAACCCCTATGTGATCGTCGGCCTCCTGTTCGGCGGGCTTCTGCCCTACCTCTTCGGCGGCATGTCGATGATGGCTGTGGGCCGGGCTGCGACCGCGGTCGTTGCCGAGGTGCGCCGCCAGTTCAAGGAGATCCCGGGCATCATGGAGTTCAAGGCCAAGCCGGATTACGGCAGGGCGGTGGACATCCTGACCAAGGCGGCGATCCGCGAGATGATCGTGCCGTCGCTCCTGCCGGTGCTCTCGCCGATCGTGCTCTATTTCGCCATCAACCTGATTGCCGGCCAGGCCCAGGCCCTGGCAGCCGTCGGTGCGATGCTGCTCGGCGTGATCGTCAACGGGCTGTTCGTCGCGGTCTCGATGACCGTCGGCGGCGGCGCCTGGGACAATGCCAAGAAGTATATCGAGGACGGCCATCATGGCGGCAAGGGTTCGGAAGCCCACAAGGCCTCCGTGACCGGCGATACGGTGGGCGATCCCTACAAGGACACCGCCGGTCCGGCTGTGAACCCGATGATCAAGATCACCAATATCGTGGCACTCCTCCTGCTGGCCTTCCTGGCAAGCTAGGGCAGGGCGCACCTGAGAAACTGGAAAGCCCCGGCCAAGCTGGCCGGGGCTTTTTTGTGCTTGGAACGCTGCGCCGGGCCTTGCGTTGCATCCTTTGGAAGCAGACAGCGAGGCTGCAATGACTGCGACCGATACGCCGGCCGCCGGAAAGACCGCCCGTCTCTACCGCATGGTGATGCCGGACCATGTGTGCCCCTACGGCCTGAAGTCGAAGGCGCTGCTGGAGCGCAACGGGTACACGGTCGAAGACCATCACCTCTCAACGCGCGAGGAGACCGACGCCTTCAAGACCGCGCATGATGTCGAGACCACGCCCCAGACCTTTATCGGGGATGAGCGGATCGGTGGCTATGACGCGCTTCGCGCTTTCTTCGGCCATCCCCTGAAGGGGACGGGGCAGACCAGCTACCAGCCTGTCATTGCGCTTTTCGTCATGGCCGCGTTGATGGGAGGCGCGGTCAGCTGGCTGACCCTGGGCAGGCTGGATCCCGGGCTCTGGCTGACATCCGCCATCCCGGTCGCCATGTGCCTTCTGGCCGTGCAGAAGCTGCGCGATGTCGAGAGCTTCTCGACCATGTTCCTCAATTACGACCTGCTGGCGCGCCGCTGGGTGCCCTATGGCTATCTCTATCCTTTCGGCGAGGCGCTGGCGGGCGTGCTGATGCTGGCCGGGGCGCTGACCGTGATCGCCGCGCCGGTGGCGATCCTCATCGGCGGCATCGGGGCGGTATCGGTGTTCAAGGCCGTCTATATCGACAGGCGCGAGCTGAAATGCGCCTGCATGGGCGGCGGCAGCGATGTGCCGCTGGGTTTCGTCTCGCTGAGCGAAAACCTGATGATGCTGGGCATGGGCCTGTGGATGCTGGTCCGGCTGGCAGGTTAGGCGATCGGCAGGGCGCGGGTCTGCAGTGCCGGTGCGAGGCCGCGATCATTGCAGCGGTGCCAGCCGGCGATGGAGAAGCGCTCGCGCCGGGCCGGGATCACCTCGTGCGGGATGTCCTCGGACAGGAAGACGGCCAGCGTGCCGAATTCCGGCCGCACCTCGTCCAGCACCTGGTCGCTGTCGGGCGCATAGATGCGCAGATGTCCGCCATCGGCGGCGTCCCAGTCGCGATTGAGGTAGAGCACCGAGGAAAGGACCCGGTTGCGGGCGCCGCGGAAACTGTCCAGGTGGCGCTTGTAGAAGCCGCCGGGTTCGTAGACCGCGTAGTGGGCCTCGAAGGCGAACAGGCCGAGCATGAGGCGGTAATTCACCTCGCGGCGCAGCGCTTCGGCAAAGGCGAAATAGGCGGTCTGGGCCGGGCTTGAACCATCGAGCCATCTGGTCTTGTCGCGCCGGACCTGGCGGACAAGCTCGTGATCCTCACCGCGGCCGATACCGGCAGCGGTCATTTCGCAGTCCTGCCAGAGGCTTTCGGCTTCCTGCGCCAGTGCGCCCAGCATGTCAGCATCGGCGAGGCGGCACACCGACCAGCCCTGTCCGGCGAGATCGTCGCACAGCGTGTCGGCGTTGAAGGCGGGCAGGCCGGTCAGGCCCAGGGCAGGAAGGCTCAATGCCGTGTCACCTGTCGAGGAAGATGCGCGCTGATAGGGCCGGCGGGCCGGGCGGTCAATCGAAATCGGAGCCGGCCGAGAGCCGTTCGAGAACGGCCAAGGCGTCTTCGGCGCGGTCGACGGGGACGAAGAGATGGTCATGGAAATAGCCCGCCACCGGATTGCAGCCGATTCCGGCTCCGGCCAGTGCCTGCGCGATGGCTGCCATGAAGCCGACGGCCTCGAGTGCGGAATGGATCTGCAGGGTGATGCGGCGGCAGGGAAAGACGGTTTCCAGGCCGGCATCGGCGGCCGCAGCGGCGTCGACAATGAGCGTCACACCCTCATCCTCGACATAGCGCATCAGGGGCGAGAGGCCGGCCGGTTCCGGCATGCCGGGCGGCAGGGTGGCAAAGGCCCACACGCCCGGGTGCAGGCGGGCAGACAGGCCTTTGAGCAGGGTTTCAAGATCGGTCTCGCCGTGCATCGCGGACTCCTGTGTTCAGTGCAGAACATGGTATGGCTGATACATCATCGCCATATAGGCGGTTGGAGGATGCCATGTCTGTTGAAGTCATCTCGTTGGCGGAAAAACACAGCCAGTTCAAGGACGCCTGGGCGCCGCGCCGGGTGGCCAAGCTGGACAATTACGAGATCAAGCTGGCGAAGGCCGAAGGGGCGTTCGACTGGCATGCACATCTGGAAGAGGACGAGTTCTTTCTCGTCACGCGCGGCATCCTGAAGATCGAGATCGAGAGCGCCGATCCGGTCATTCTGGGACCGGGCGAGATGTGTGTGATCCCCAAGGGCGTGCGGCACCGGCCGGTCGCACAGACCGAGAAAGTTCACATGATGCTGATCGAACGCGCCGGTGTGGTGAATACCGGCGACAATCCGGACAGCGATCTGACCCAGACGATCACGGATCTCTAGGTGATCTGCCCGGCTCTCCCATTGATCGCAAAGTGAGCAGCCGGTATATCGCGACTCCCGGTCCGGGGTTTATTTCGCATGCAAACAAATGAGGTCTCCGCATGAGCTCCAACGCATTCGACGTGATCGTGATCGGCGGCGGACCTGGCGGCTATGTCGCCGCGATCCGGGCTTCCCAGCTGGGTTTCAGGACGGCGGTTGTCGAGCGCGCGCATCTGGGCGGGATCTGTCTCAACTGGGGCTGTATCCCCACCAAGGCGCTGCTGCGGACCTCGGAAGTCTATCACCTGATGCAGCATGCCAGGGATTTCGGCCTGTCGGCCGAGAAGATCGGCTATGACGTCAAGGCGATCGTCAAGCGCTCGCGCGATGTCGCGGGCCGCCTCTCCGGCGGTGTCGGCATGTTGATGAAGAAGCACAAGATCCAGGTGATCGAAGGCGAAGCGAAACTGGCCAAGGGCGGCGAGGCCCCCAAGGTCGTCGTCGGCAAGGACAGCTATACCGCCAAGCACGTCATCCTGGCGACGGGCGCCCGGGCGCGCACTGTGCCGCAAGCCGGTCTCGAGCCCGATGGCGACAAGATCTGGACCTATCGCGAGGCCATGGTGCCCGAGAGCATGCCGAAGTCCGTCCTGGTCATCGGTTCCGGCGCGATCGGTATCGAGTTTGCCAGCTTCTACAACACGATGGGCGCCGATGTGACGGTCGTCGAAATGATGGATCGCGTGCTGCCCGTCGAGGACGAGGAGATCTCCGCCTTCGCCGCCAAGAGCTTCAGGAAGCAGGGCATGACGCTGATGACCGGCGCCCAGGTCGAAAAGCTCGACACGTCGGGCAAGACGGCGAAGGTCAGCGTGAAGACGTCGAAGGGCAAGACCGAGACGATCGAGGTCGAAAAGGTCATCCTGGCCATCGGCATTGTCGGCAATGTCGAGAATCTCGGCCTGGAAGAGCTCGGCGTGAAGATCGAGAAGGGCCATGTCGTCAATGACGGTTTCGGCCGCACGAATGTGAAGGGGCTTTATGCCATCGGCGATGTTGCCGGACCGCCCTGGCTGGCGCACAAGGCCTCGCACGAAGGCGTGGTCTGCGTGGAGAAGATCGCCGGCCTGGACGTGCACGCCTTCGAGACCGGCAATATCCCGGGCTGCACCTATTGCCATCCGCAGATCGCCTCGGTCGGCCTGACCGAAGCGAAGGCGAAGGAGGCGGGGCACGAGGTGAAGGTCGGCCGTTTCCCCTTCGTGGGCAATGGCAAGGCGATTGCCCTGGGCGACGATCAGGGCCTGGTGAAGACCGTGTTCGACGCGAAGACCGGCGAGCTGCTGGGCGCCCACATGGTCGGCGCCGAGGTCACCGAGCTGATCCAGGGCTATGCCGTGGCGCGTCAGCTGGAGACCACCGAGGCCGAGCTGATGCACACGGTCTTCCCGCACCCGACCCTGTCGGAAATGATGCATGAAAGCGTGCTGGATGCGTACGGGCGGGTCCTGCACATCTGATCTGCATCCAAAACGCGTGTGCCGGGCATCATGGGATCGAAAACCGATCTCGTGAGGATGCCATGCTGAAGTCTTTCCTGTTCTGCGCCGCGGCTGCGACAGCTCTGTCGGCCTGTACCTATGATGTCCGCGGCAAGGCGGAGGATCGCTCGGTCGATGCCGCCGGCCTGGTGGCCTCGCGCAATGTCGACGTGCCCGGCGATGCCGAATTCTCCGGCATGTTCGTCGGTGCCGATGGCCGCGTCGGCCGGGATCTGGAACTGTCCGGTGCGACGGTACGCTCGAACATGATCGTCGGGCGCGATCTGGAAGCCTCCGGCGGGCGGGTACGGTTCACCGGCGAAGTCGGCGGGGATGCGGAAATCTCGGCCGGCACGGCCGACATCGATGCGCGCATTGCCGGCAATACCCAAATCGCGGCCGGCCGGGTCACGCTGGACGGTCATCTGCACGGATCGCTGGAGATGGATGGCGGGCACATGGTGCTGCGCGCCGATGTCGACGGGCCGGTGACCGTGCGCGGCCATGGCCGCGACGATGGCGATGGCCGGGTCGAGATTTTCGGGCGTCTGGGGCAGGGCGGCCTGATCTGCGCCGCGGAAGTCGAGCTGCGCTCCGGTGCCCGGCTGGAAGGCGGTTTCCTGGTGATCTCCCATACGCGACCGGACGGCGAAGGCTTCGAGTGGGAAGCCCTCGGCCGCCGCGATTGCGAGGATCTCTGACCGGCTATTCTGCGGGTTCGGTGGCTGCCGGCTTCAGCTCGTCAGCCATCAACGCCTCCACCGTCTTCTGGACGGTGCCGTAATCGGTCTTGCCGGTGCCCAGCACCGGGATCGATTCGACGTGGATGATCTTGCGCGGGATCGCCAGTTCGGAGATGCCGTGATTGCGGGCGAAGGCCACGAGGTCGGCCCGGTCGGCCTTGGCATCGTCGGTGAGCAGGATGACCTGTTCGCCCTTGCGCTTGTCCGGAATGGCGGCAGCGGCGTGCATGCTGTCCGGCCAGAGCGAGGTGGCGCAGTTCTCCACCACGGCGAGGGAGACCATCTCCCCGCCCAGCTTGGCAAAACGCTTCACCCGGCCGCGGATGCGGATGAAACCGTCCTCGTCGATCGAGACGATATCGCCGGTATCGTGCCAGCCGCCCTCGGGCGCCTCCAGCTGCAGCGGGGCGGAGGGGCGGATATAGCCTTTCATGATATTGGGGCCGCGAATATGCAGCTGACCGCCATCATCGATCCCCTCGACCGGCACCAGACGCGCCTCGCAGCCCGGCAGCAGCTGGCCGACCGTGCCCGGGCGGTTGTTCTCCGGCTGGTTGACCGACAGGACAGGCGCGGCCTCGGTGAGGCCATAGCCCTCGACGATCTCGACATTGAAGCGCCGGCGCAGGGCCGAGCGTGTCTCGTCCTTCACCCGTTCCGCACCGCACACCGCAAAGCGCAGCGATGACAGATCGTCCGGATCGGCGGCGCGGGCATACTGGTTCATGAAGGTGTCGGTGGCGAACAAGATGGTCGCCTTCGTCTCGGCGATCCGCTTGACGATGGTCTTGGCCTGCAGCGGCGTGGGGTGGCAGATCGCCGGCACGCCGAGGCCGAGCGGCACCAGCACGCCGCCGGTCAGTCCGAAACAGTGGAAGGTCGGCAGCGGATTGAACACCAGATCGGTCGGGTAGATCTTGATGTGATCGCGCACCTGCTCGACATTCGCCAGCAGGTTGGCATGGCTCAGCACGACGCCCTTGGGGTCGCCCTCCGTACCCGAAGTGAAGAGGTAGACGGCGGCGCTGTCCGGATCGGGATGCGCCCGCACCAGGGACGGCATCACCATCCCGACGGCAGCGGCAAGCTTGTCGCCCAGCGACAGGTTCTCGCGCACATCCTCCAGATAGATCAGCTCGTGATCCTTCTTCAGCTCGGCCTCGAGATCCTGCAGCTCGCCCAGCTCGATGAAGCGGTGCGCAGTGACGATGCGCTTCGCCTTGCAGGCCTGGCAGGCCGCCTTCAGCGCGCGTTCGCCGGCGGTGAAGTTGAGCATGGCCGGGACGCGGCCATAGGCCGAGATCGCGAAGAAGGAGATGATGGCACCTGCACCGGTGGGCAGGAGCACACCGACGGCCTCGCCCTTTTCGGTCCCCGCCTTGAGGGCATGGCCCAGAGCGAAGGAGGCTTTCACCAGATCGTTGTAGGTCAGCTCGCGGCCGTCGGCATCGACGGCGGCGAGCTTCTTGCCGCCATAACGGTTTCTCGATTCGATCAGCGACTTGAAGACCGGCTTGCGGATTCGCGCCGGATCGAGATAGGCGCCCTTGTAGACCTGCCCGGTGTAGACCTGTCCGGTGTAGACCTGCCCGGTTGCGCCCTGCGCACCGGTTTCCGGGGCGAGCCCGGCGGCCGGAGTGTCAGCCATGTAATCCTCCCGTGTACGCCCATACGTGCAGGCGCCGTGTATTGGAGATGATTTTAGCTGCGCTTGACGCGTAGGGAAGGGGCGGGCTGCGTGCGGGCGTCCTTTCAGCGGGCGGCATCTCGTAATTCAAAAAATATTTATCGAAAAACGGAAAAATATCCTTGATATCGTTTTTCGATAATGTATGGTCTGAATCAACGCTGGGGAGCGTAGACCCGGATTTCCAGAACGCCAGGTGGCAGGAGGTCCGGGACGTTATGGGAGAGTTGAATGACCAAGCTCTGGCTTGCTGCCACGGCCCTGACAACCGCACTGATGACGTCGGGCTGCGTTATTGTCGTCGCCGATGAAGGCGATGGCGCCAAGATGATGCGCCAGCACCGGTCCGCCGACGGCTATATCGTGCTCGACCGGGACGGCGATTACAGCCGCCTGAGCGGCGATCTGAACCTGCGCGGCCGTCTGGGCGGCGATCTCAGCCTGGTCTCCGGCGATGTCGATGCCGACGGTCTCGAAGTCGGCGGCGAGGTCTCCATCGCGGCGGGTGACGTGAATTTCACCGGCAAGGTCGATGGCGAGGGTTCCATTGTCGGCGGCGATGTGAGCTGGAACGGCGAGGCCGGTGACGAGCTCTCGATCGCGGCAGGCAATCTGACGGTGCACGGCCATATTGCCGGTCCGGCCAGCCTGGCGTCCGGTAACATGGAGGTCGATGCGACCTTCCGGGACGGCCTGTCGGCGCATGCCGGCTCGATGACGATCAACGGCGAGGTCCATGGCCCGCTCGAACTCGTTGCGATCAACGAGATGCGCCGCAATCGCGATTATGACGATGAGGGCGATATCGAGATCGGTGCCCGCGTCCATGATGGCGGCCAGGTCTGCGGCATCCGTGTGACCATCGCGTCGACGGCCCGCATCGATGGCCACTTTGAAGTCTTCGCCGAGCATCAGCCGGTGGTCGAGTCGGGCGCCCGTGTGGATGACCTTGTCTTCACCCCGCGCGACCGCCGCGACTGCGAAGACCTGATCGACAACTGAAACCGGTAGGGACCGGAATTCATTTCAACAACCGACCTGACTGCCGGGGGGCGCAGGGAGAGAGTTATGAGCATCAAGCACACAATCATGGCCCTGGGGCTGGCCATCACCGCAATGACGGGCGCCGCGGGTGCCCAGGTGATCGGCGGCGAAGTCGAGATCGACGGCAGCGGCAATGACGTCGTCTTCCTCGGCGGCGACATGACGGTCCGCGGCAATGTCCAGGGCGATATTTCCGCGATTGCCGGCGAGGGCGAGATCGATGCCGACGTTACCGGCTCGATCCACTTCTTCGGCGGTGACGTCTACATTCGCGGCTCTGTCGGCGAAGATATCGAGATTGCCGGTGGCGATGTCGAAATCGACGCCAATGTCGCCGGCGATGTCAGCGCAGCCGGTGGCGATGTCCGTATCGGCGGCACGATCGGCGGCGAACTCGCTGCAGCCGGCGGCAATGTCGAGATCGAGGCGACCGTTGGCGATATGGTCCAGCTGGCTGGCGGATATGTCGGCGTGCACAGCGACGCTGTCTTCGCTGACGGTCTGGAGGTCGCGGGCGGCGAGATCGAGATTGCCGGTACCGTCCGAGGCGACGTGGATATCGAAGGCTCCGAGGTTACGCTGTCCGGCCTGATAGACGGCGATGTCGAGATCCTGGCCGAGGAAATCTACATCCTCGACTCGGCCCGGGTGACCGGCGAGATCTCCGTGCGCGGCCCGTCCCAGCCCGTCGTGGCTGCCGGCGCCCAGATCGGCCCGGTCGACTATGAATACGAGCCGTTCAACTTCGGTGCGAAGCACTGGAACGACATTGATATCGATATCGAGGGGCCCTGGGAGATCATCGGTGCGCCCTTTGCCTTCCTGGGCCTGGCCGTGCCGGGTGCCGCCCTTCTGCTGGGTGCGCTGGCCGTGCTGATGACACCGCGCGGCACCGCCCGGGTGGCCCGCACCTTCCGCCGCAAACCCGTGCTCTCCGGCTTCCTGGGCTTTATCAGCTTCGCCCTGTCGCCTGTCTTCCTGATCATCATGACGGTGCTGCTGGCGATCACCGTGATCGGCGTGTTGCTGATCCCGATCATGTGGCTGCTGTTCTGGCCCTTCCTGCTGCTGTGCCTGGCGCTGGGCGCGCTGGCAGTCGGCGACCTGGTGTTCAACCGCAAGCCGGAACAGTCCCTGGGCATGGGTATGCGCCTTCTGTCCCTGATGCTGGTGCTGGCGGTTTCTGCCGCGCTGGGCGCTGTGCCTGTACTGGGTGCGCTGGTCGGTCTCTTCCTGATGTTTATCGGCCTGGGCGCCTGGCTGATGTCGCTGGGCCGGGACAACGGCCATACAGCTCCGGCTGCGGCATTCAGTCCGGAAGATGACAAAACCGTAACCGCGGGGTGACGCGGTCCCGGGCAGACGCTACATGAGTTCCCGAAGAGAGCCCGTTTTAGGGGTATGGGGAACCTGGGATATGCGTAACTTCAGTCTTATTGCCATGGCGACAGCGGCTGCAACGTTGAACGTTGCGGCCGCCCAGCCGATTCAGCAGACCACGAACAATTGGCGCGATGCCTTCCGTCAGCTCGAGGACGAGGATTGGCCGTCGCCGAACCGCGAACGCCGCGCCACCGGCGCGCCGGGGCCGGACTACTGGCAACAGGATGTCGATTACGACATCGATATCCGTCTCGATGAGGAAGAGAAGCATCTCTACGGCTCCGAGACGGTTACCTACACCAACAATGCGCCGGATCCGCTGGACTTCCTGTGGTTCCAGCTCGACCAGAACCGTTTCCGCCCCGACTCCATCGCGGTGATGACCGAGACGGTCGGCGATGGCGGCCGCTCGTCCGGCCGGGTGGGCGGCTCCAATCCGGAAGGTATTTCTGCCTCTGCCGTGCGCCGGCGCCAGCAGATCGCCGATGACGGCTATGGCCACAACATCACGGCCGTGACCGATGCCGACGGCAATCCGGTGGATTTCACCATTGTCGACACGCTGATGCGGATCGATCTCGACGATACGCTGGAGACCGGCGAAAGCGTCGTGCTGAACATCGAGTGGGATTATCGCCTGATCGAGACCGGCGTGATCGGCGGCCGAGCCGGCTGGGAATGCTTTGAGGAAACCGAGGATACCGGCGGCGACTGTATCTACCAGATCGCGCAATGGTTCCCGCGTGCAGCAGCCTTCTCCGATTATGAGGGCTGGCACAACAAGGCCTTCCTGGGCCGCGGCGAGTTCACCCTGGAATTCGGCGATTACGACGTGTCCATCACCGTGCCGCAGGACTTCATCGTCTCCGCGACCGGTGTGCTGCAGAACCCCGAAGATGTCCTCAATCAGGCCCAGCGCGACCGTCTGGAAGAAGCCCGGACCTCCGAAGAGCCGGTCTTCATCGTGACGCCGTCCGAAGCCCGCGCCAATGAGCGCCGGGGCACGCGGTCCGAAGCCACCTGGGAATTCCGTGCCGAGAATGTCCGCGATTTCGCCTGGGCCGGTTCGCGCAAATTCATCTGGGACGCGGTCGGCGTCGAACAGGACGGCGAGGGCGCGGCGCCCGAGCTCGTCATGGCGATGTCCTTCTACCCCAATGAGAGCGAGCCGCTGTGGTCGGCCTTCTCGACCCGTGCCGTCGAGCACACGCTGGACGTCTACTCCTCCTTCTCCTTCCCCTATCCCTATCCGGTGGCGCAATCGATCGCTGGCCCGCAGGGCGGGATGGAGTATCCGATGATCACCTTCAACGGCGGCACCTATGGCCGCCCGGTGGTCGATGATGACGGCAATCTGACCTATTCGCGCAGCGCCAAGCGCGGGCTGATCGGCGTGATCATCCACGAGATCGGCCACATCTATTTCCCGATGACGGTCAATTCCGACGAGCGTCAGTGGACCTGGATGGATGAGGGCATCAACACCTTCCTGCAATTCCAGGCCGAGCGTCAGTGGGAAGAGGACTTCCCGTCCCGCCGCGGCGATCCGGACCTGATCGCGGACTACATGGTGTCGACCAACCAGATGCCGATCATGACGCAGTCGGACTCGGTGCTGCAGTTCGGCAGCAATGCCTATGGCAAGCCGGCGACGGCGCTCGTCGTGCTGCGCGAGACGATCCTGGGCCGCGAGCTGTTCGACGAAGCCTTCCGCACCTATGCCAATCGCTGGCGGTTCCGCCGGCCGACGCCGTATGATTTCTTCCGCACGATGGAAGAGGTGTCCGGTGTCGATCTCGACTGGTTCTGGCGCGGCTGGTTCTACTCGACCGACCATGTCGACATCTCGCTCGACCGGGTGATCGAGGGCACGTTCAACACGGAAAATCCGGAGATCGAGAATGCCCGCGAGCGCGCCGAGGACGACGCCGATCCGGAAAGCCTGACCCAGGCCGGCAATCGCGAGGCAGGCATCGCCTATTACGAGGAACGCAATCCGGAAGTGGTCGACTTCTACTCGCGCAATGACGAGCACACGGTGACCAATCGCGAACGCGAGGCCTATGACAGTTTCCGCGAGGAGCTGGAGGACTGGGAAGCCGCAATCGTCGACAGCGACGAGCGCATCTACTATCTCGACTTCACCAACCAGGGCGGTGTGGTGATGCCGATCATCCTCGAATTCACCTTCGCGGACGGCGGCAGCGAGATCGTGCGGATCCCGGCCGAGGTCTGGCGCTACAATCCGGACAATGTCACCTGGACCTATATGACCGATCGTGAGGTCGTTTCGGTGGAACTCGATCCGCTGCACGAAACCGCCGATGCGGACCGGTCCGACAATTTCTTCCCGCCGCGCATCGAGCCGACCCGGCTGGAAGTCTATCGTTCGTCCTCGGACAATGACACGATGATGGACGACATGGATCAGCGCGTGACGCGCGACTCGATCCGTACGCGTCCGCAATAGGAAGGACCTGCGCGAATGCTGCGGCTTCGCACACTTCTGACGGGCCTGGCCGGTGTTCTGCTTGTGGCAGCGCCGGCCAGTGCCCATCGCGTCCATGCCGGTGTCACCGAGATCGCCGTCAATCCGCGCACCGGCGAGATGGAGATCGTGCACCGGCTCTTCGCCCACGACCTCCTGACCGCGCTCGATCGCGATGAACAGGATGCGGCGCAATTCCTCGAGACCGAAGCCGGGCTGGAAACGGTCGGCGCCTATGCCGGTGAGCGTTTCCGCATGGCGGATGGCGAGGGCGACCTGTTCGATCTGAACTATGTCGGCGCCGAGGTCGATGGCGAGTTTGCCTGGATCTATTTCGTCGCGCCGCAGCCGTCGGAAACCGAAAGCTTCATCGTCGACAACGATCTCCTGGCCGAAGCCTTCGACGACCAGGTGATGATGACCAATCTGCGCTTCCAGTCCCATGTCCGCACCGCGATGCAGGGGCCCGGACGTCGCGCGCCGGTGCGTGTCCGCTTCGAGCGTTAGGCTTCGCCGGCAGAGGCAGCAGCCATTTCCACCCGGTTGCGGCCGTTTGACTTTGCGGCGTAGAGCGCTGTGTCGGCGGCGCGGAACAGCTTTTCCACATCGCCCGCATCGCGGCAGACCGCGCGGGCACAGCCCGCCGAGACCGTGACCGGGACATGCAGTCCCTCGACCCGCGCCGGCGCTGCCTCCACGGCCGAGCGCAGGCGGCCTGCCAGGGGCTCCAGGGCCTCGCTGTCGCGTTCGTCGACGATGATGGCGAACTCCTCGCCGCCGATGCGGGCCAGCACATCGCGCCGCCGGGAGACCGAGCGGGCAATCGTGGCGATATGCTGCAGAACCCGGTCGCCGACATCATGGCCATGCGTGTCGTTGACCTGCTTGAAACGGTCGATATCGAACAGGATCAGGGCGATCTGGCGATCCGGTGCCGTTGAGGTTGCCAGCCGCCGCACGATCTCGCGATCAAAGGCGCGGCGATTGGCCAGCGCGGTCAGCGGGTCGGTCAGCGCCATCTCGCTCAGCCGGGCCTGGGAATAGCCGGCGCTCAACAGCAGATAGCCGAAAATCGTCGTCGTCTCGAAGGCGATCAGCGTCATCACGGCGACGGGCAGGAGCGGGTTGTCGCCGTCATAGACGTTCTGGACTGCCCCGCCATTGGTCAGCTGCAGAACGAACAGGGCGGCCGAGACCAGGATCGTGGCGACCATTGCGGCGCCGAGTACCACGGCGCCGGCCGGACCGTCGCGCCGGGCGATCGTCCACAGCCGGGTAAGGCTGAGCATATTGGTCGCGATCAGGACGCTCGCGAGCGTCAGGACACGGCCGATCACATTCGTGTCGACCAGGCAGAACCAGCCATAGCCCAGGGCCATGACACCGGCGAGGCCGGCATAGACGTACGGCCGGAAGGGGCGTTCGGCAAAGGAGGCGGTTCCGAACAGCATCAGGACGTGGCCGGAACTCACCATCATGTTCATGAAAAAGAGGAAGACCGGGTCGGTGTCCGGACCGACATTGAAGGCGGCCGACAGGAAAAGGCCGACGGTCTGGACGCTCAGCCCGATACACCAGAACTTCGCACCCTCGCTGGTGCGGTGGATGCGCCAGTTCACGAAGTGCAGCAGGATCCCGATCGTCAGGATGAGCGCAAGGGCGCTGACAAGCGATCGGGTGTCGAGCATGTCCTGTCCTCGTCGCGGCGTTAACGGTGTGGCCGCAGTCTTTGCAGTGCGGTGCGGCGGGGGCAAGGCCCGAGCGCTGCAATCTCAGGATTTTGTTCAGATTTTATGCGCGTCAGCGGGGCAAAGACAGGCAAAGCTGTTGGCCAGTTTGCCCTCGGTGGCCGTGTAGTCGAAGGTGATTTCGGTTCCGGCCGGCAGGTCGCGGCGCGCGACAAGCACCGGCCGCCCGTCCGGCCGGTAGACGATCTCGCAGCTCGGCTCGCAGGCATGGTTCACGAAATGACCATAGCCGGTCGGCTCGACATGGCGGCCGTCGGACGTCCGGAAGGAGTAGGGGGTCTGCACCGCACTGAACGGACCGCGGATCGGCAGGACTTCGGCGCCCCGGGCCAGCGGGGCGACCGCGACAGTGCCCCAGCCATGCGTGGGGCTCGGGTCCAGCCGGACGGCGGGCGCCTCTTCCAGGACATAGGCCGTGCGTGTGCGGACATCCCCCGGCTGCTGCATGTCCAGCGTGCCGATATAGCCGGCATCGATGTCCGGTGTTTCCGCGCGGACGCGCAGCGCCTCGGCGGGCCGGCGGTCGCGGCGGTCGAGATCGAGTTCCAGTTCCGCGCCGTTGACACGGCCGGTGACAGCGATCGGGACGGCGTCGGAACGGCCCGGTGTCAGGCGCAGGATCTCGCCGTCCCACCGGTCGCCATGGGCAAGCAGGTGAAAGCGGTCGAAACGCCGCTTGCCACCGGCATCGACGAAGAAGCCGAGCATGTGGCGTTCGCGGCTGGCAGCGGCATCCTGCACGGCGATCTCCCGGTTATGCGGCAGTACGCGGTCGAGGCTAGCCAGGATACGCTGCAGCGCAAGAAAAACCCAGGGTTTGCGTAAACGCGCGCTCACCCCGGGCGGGAATGCAGGCCGTGTCAGGCCTCGGTCTTTTGCGGTGTGTCGCTGCGCACCAGCACATTGCGGCCCGGGGCCGGACAGATCGGCTTCAGCTTGCCGTCGCCCGGTGTTCTGGCTGGCACGTCATCGCCGGAGCGTTCATAGAGCCAGTCGCGCCAGTCGGCCCACCAGGACCCGGGATGCTCCTTGGCGCCCTTGATCCAGGCCTCGACGGTCTTGGGCAGCTTGTCATTGGTCCAGTGCTGATACTTGCCGGCGGCCGGATGGTTGATCACGCCGGCGATATGCCCCGACCCCGCCAGCAGGAAGCGCACCGGCCCGCCGAAGCGTTTGGCGCCGCGATAGACGGACGGGTAGGGCGCGATATGGTCCTCGCGCGAGGCCTGCATGTAGACCGGCGTCTTCACCGCGCCGAGATCGAGCGTGTGGCCGTCAAGCTCCAGCTCGCCGCGCGACAGGCGATTGTTGCGGTAGAGATTGTCCAGATACCACAGGTGCAGCGCCTTGGGCATGCGGGTCTGGTCGGAATTCCAGTACAGCAGATCGAAGGCCTGCGGCTGGCGTCCGAGCAGGTAATTGTTGACCACGAAGGACCAGATCAGGTCGTTCGAGCGCAGGAGATTGAACGTGTCGGCCATGGAGCGCCCGTCCAGCACGCCGCCCTGGGCGTCCATGATGCGCTCGATCTCCTTGAGCCAGTACTCGTCGATGAACAGCAGGAGGTCGCCGGCCTGTTCGAAATCCGTCTGGGCGGCGAAAAAGGTTGCCGACGCGATCCGGTCGGCCTGGCCCTCGGCTTCCAGCCAGGCGAGGGCGCTGGCGAGCAGCGTGCCGCCGACGCAGTAACCCACGGCATTCACCGATGTTTCGCCCGTGGCCGCCTCGATCGCGTGCAGTGCCGCGAACAGGCCTTCATGCATGTAGTCGGAGAAGGTCTTGTCCTTGAGTTCCGGACCCGGATTGACCCAGGAGATCAGGAACACCGTGAAGCCCTGCTCGGTGAGCCAGCGGATCATCGAGTTCTTTTCCCGCAGATCCATGATGTAGAACTTGTTGATCCAGGGCGGCGCGATCAGCAGCGGCCGCTGCTTCACCGTCTCCGTCGCGGGAGCGTACTGGATCAGCTCCATTACATCGTTCTGGAAGATCACCTGGCCGGGCGCCGTGGCGAGATCCTTGCCGACCTGGAAGCCTGCGGTATCGGTCTGGCGCAGGGCCAGCCGTCCGTGACCGGCTTCCAGATCATTCATAAGGTTTTGCAGGCCGCGCGTCAGATTTTCGCCGCGCGAGACCATGGTCTCGCGGAGCACATCCGGATTGGTCAGGGCGAAATTGGTCGGCGACAGGGCGTCGGTCATCTGCCGCGTCAGGAATTCCACCTTGCGCCGGGTGCGCTCGTCGACCCCTTCGACATTGCGCACCAGCCCCACCAGGAAATGCTGGTTGAGCAGGTAGGATTGCTTGATGGCATTGAATACCGGATTGGTGGACCAGTCCTCGCTCTTCCAGCGCTTGTCGCCCTTTTCCGGCTCGATGACCGGTGCGCCGCCGCCATCGTCTTCGCCGGCCATGAAGCGCTTGGTCGTGTTCGACCACAGATCGAGATAGCCCTTCATCAGGTCGGCCTGGGCCTGCATCATCAGTTCGGGCTGGTGAACGATGTGATTCCAGACCTCGCCGAATTCCGGCGCGGCGTTGAACGGATCGGCCTTGGGCAGGACGGCTTCGCCCTCGAGCGCCTTCTGCATCGCCTCGGACATGAGTTTCTGCGACTTCAGCGAAGCCTGCATGAGATTGCGCGACACTTCGTCGAGCGCTTCCCATTCCGCTGCGGTCATGCCGGCCCAGGGGTTGGAGTCGCGGTCTTGCGCGTCGTTTTCCGTCTTGCCCGGCATTGATTGTCCTTGTCTTCGGCAGGTGACTCTGACACCGATCAGCGTATAGAAAGCGCGTCGCGCGTCCAGCGCGAGGAGTTGTCATGCATCGCTTTGTCACGACCGCGGGTCTTGCCGCCCTTCTGGGAGGCTGCGCAGCGGTCGATATGCCGGATGTGGAAGCCACACATCCCGACTGGGTCGAGGAGCGCCTCGAAGCCGGTGTGGAGGACCGCGCCGCACCGCGCACCGTGCCCGACCGCACGCTTCCGCGCGGTGAAGGCGCAGAAATGGATGCCCAGGCACGCCGGCTGCTCGAACGCCGCGACGAGCTGAATGCCGAGGCGGAAGACCGCGAAGGGCAGGACACGCCGTCCAGCGCGTCCGATTTCGTGAATGAGGGACAGGCGCGCACAACGCCGCCACAAAACCCGCAACGCTGAACTCAATGTGTGCCCGGTATGTGCCGGGCGATGACCGGAGACGAAGAATGAGCGATACCCGTGCCCTGACAAATCTGGCGCTGCAGGCGGTGCGTGCAGCCGAGGCTGCGGCCGTTGCGGCGTCCGGCTGGATCGGTCGCGGCGAGAAGGAATCCGCCGACCAGGCCGCCGTCGACGCCCTGCGCAACGGACTCAACGCCATGCCGATGAAGGGCCGGATCGTGATCGGTGAGGGCGAGCGCGACGAAGCGCCCATGCTCTATATCGGTGAAGAGGTCGGGACCGGTGAAGGCCCGGAGATCGACATCGCGCTCGATCCGCTGGAAGGCACCTCGCTGACGGCCAAGGGCCAGGCCAATGCGCTGGCTGTGGTCTCCTTTGCGCTGCGCGGCGGCCTGCTGCACGCGCCGGACACCTATATGGACAAGATTGCCGTCGGTCCGGGCCTGCCCTCCGGCGTTATCGACCTGGACGCCAGCGCGGCGGAGAATGTGAAGAACCTGGCCAAGGCCAAGGGCGTCGCCCCGTCCGACATCACGGTCTGCGTGCTGGAACGCGAGCGTCACCAGCACATCATCGACGGCGTGAAGTCCGTCGGCGGCCGTGTCCGCCTGATCCCGGACGGCGATGTGGCCGGCGCCATGGGCGCGGCGGGCCTCGGTGTCGGTGTCGACATGTATATCGGTCAGGGCGGGGCACCGGAGGGCGTGCTGGCGGCCTCGGCCCTGCGGTGTATCGGCGGCCAGATGCAGGCGCGCCTGTTCTTCCGCAATGATGACGAGCGCGCCCGGGCAGCGCGTGTGGGCGTCACGGATCTCGACCGCAAGTATGATGTTTCCGAACTGGCTGCCAGCCACTGCCTCTTCGTCGCGACCGGCGTCACAGACGGCGACCTGGTCGACGGTGTCCGCACGTCGGGCGGTCAGGTTCACACGCATACGCTGCTGCTCGATTCGGCCGATCATTCCGTACGCCGCATCCGGTCGGCACGGCCGCTGGGCTAGCACGGACAGAGGATGGTCACGGACGTCACGACACGGGACACCGGCGCCCTTCTGGGGGTGGAGCACTCGCTGAGCGGGCGCAAATGGCGCCTGCGCGAGGCCGATGAAGCGGCCGTGACCACCATTGCCCGCCAGCAAGGCCTGCCCGATGCCCTGGCCCGGGTCATTGCCGCGCGCGGCGTGCCGCCGGAGGCGGCGGGAAGCTATCTTTCGCCGCGGCTGCGCGATGTCTTTCCCGACCCCTCGGCCCTCGCCGACATGGACAAGGCCGCCGGACTGATCTGGGACGCCGTCGCGGCGGGCCGGCGCATTGCCGTCTTTGCCGACTATGACGTCGACGGTGCGACGTCCGCCGCCCAGCTGGTGCGCTGGCTGCGCCATGTCGGCCATGACGCCGACATCTACATTCCCGACCGGATCGAGGAAGGCTACGGACCGTCTGCCAAGGCTTTCGAGACCCTGCGCGAACGCGGCGCCGAACTGGTGGTGACGCTGGACTGCGGGGCCGCGGCGCATGACGCCCTGCGGCACGGGGCCGGAATCGGGCTCGATATCGTCGTCATCGACCATCACCTCATGGATGACGATTTCCCGCCGGCCGCCGCACTGGTCAATCCGAACCGGCCGGACGACACCTCCGGATGCGGCCACCTGGCGGCGGCCGGGGTCACTTTCGTCCTGCTGGCGGCGCTCAATCGCGAAGGCCGGCGGCGCGGCGCATTCGGCGAGACCGGCGAGCCGGACATCATGCAATGGATGGATCTGGCCGCCCTGGGCACGATCTGCGACGTCGTGGCCCTGGAGGGGCTGAACCGGGCGCTGGTGGCGCAGGGACTGCGTGTGATGAGCCAGTGGCTGCAGCCGGGTATCAAGGCCCTGGCCGACGCGGCCGGTATCGACGGCGAGGCCAGCGTCTATCACGCCGGCTTCCTGATCGGTCCGCGAATCAATGCCGGTGGCCGGGTCGGCCGTTCCGATCTGGGCGCTCATCTGCTGACCACCGACGATCCGGCGAAGGCCGCGCGGATCGCTGCCGAGCTCGACGCGCTCAATGCCGAACGCCGCTCCATCGAGGCCGCAGTGCAGGACGAGGCCCTGGCCCAGCTGGAGCGTCAGGGCGCGGACAGGGCGATTCTGGTAGCGTCGGGCGAGGGCTGGCATCCCGGCGTGATCGGCGTTGTCGCCGGCCGCCTGAAGGACCGGTTTTCAAAACCGGTTATCGTCATCGGTATCGACCGCCGGGGTGAAACGGCGCTGGGCAAGGGATCCGGGCGCTCCGTGCCGGGCGTCAATCTTGGCAGGGCCATTGCCGCGGCGCGCCATGAGGGGCTGCTGCTGGCCGGGGGCGGCCATGCCATGGCCGGCGGTCTGACGGTGGAGGCCGACCGGATCAATGCGCTTATCGCCTATCTGGACGAACGTCTTGCGCCGGAGCTGGCAGAGGCCGGCGACGCCATGGCGCTCAAGGCGGATGGTGTGCTGGCGGCCTCCGGCGTGACCGTCGAGCTTGCCGAGATGCTCGAGCGCGCCGGTCCCTTCGGTCAGGGCAATCCCGAACCGCGTTTCGCGCTGTCCCGGGTCCGGGTGAGCTTCGCCAAGCGGGTCGGCACCGATCATGTGCGCTTTTCGCTGCAGGATCTCAGTGGCGCGAGCGTGCAGGGGATCAGTTTCCGCACCGCCGACACCCCGCTGGGTGAGGCACTGCTGAGCGCGGGCGAGGGGCTGTGGCATGCGGTCGGCCGGGTGAAGTGCGATGCCTGGCAGGGCCGCAAGCGGGTGCAGCTGCAACTGGACGATCTGGCAACTGCGCAAGACTGACGTTTTTGCGAAATTCCCGCTTGCAAGCCGTCTCAGGCTTTTCTATACGACGGCCCTCATCGCCGCGGGCCCTTCGTCTATCGGTTAGGACGCCAGGTTTTCAACCTGGAAAGAGGGGTTCGATTCCCCTAGGGCCT
>PANX01000037.1 GCA_002707795.1 Maricaulis sp. | reverse complement strand
ACCGCCGGCGGGCTGCGTCCAGACGCGCTCGCCCCGACGCAGCGGAAAAGCGACGAGAAGGCCGGAATGGCTCATCGCATAGACGGTGTCTTCCATGATGACCGGGCTGCCGGCGAGATCGTTGATCTCGGACACGGCGGTCAGACGGGACGAGCCGGACAGGCTGTCCGACCAGATCGGATTGCCGTTCTGCACACGCAGTGCGATCAGCTCGCCCGAAGCGAAGGGCGCAATGACCAGATCGCCCAGCACGGCCGGGGACGGCGCGGTCAGCAGACGGGCCGTCTCGACGATGCCCGGATGGGTCCACATGACGGTACCGTCATCGGCGTCGAGGGCCAGAAGCTCGTTATTGTCGCTGGTCACGAAGACGCGGCCATCGGCCACGGTCGGCGCCCCGTGGAAGGGGACAAGCACATCGCTGCGCCAGATCTCGTCACCGCTCCCGGCATCCAGCGCCACGAAGTAGTTGTAGCCGGAATGGGCGTAGACACGGCCGCCATCATAGGCCACGCCGCCGCCAAAGGACATGCGGTCGCGCCGGTTGGGGCCTTCCAGGCGCGTCGACCAGAGACGGCTGCCGCTGTCGGCATCGTGCGCGAAAACCACGCCGTTCGCGTCGATCGTGAAGATCCGGCCATCGGCGACGACCGGCCGCGCGTTGATACGGCGGTCATTGTCCGAACCCTGACCGAAGCTCTGGCGCCAGGCCACTTCGAGGGGGCCGCTGGCCTGGGTGTGCTGCAGGGCGTGGGTCGGATAGCCATCCGGTTGCGGCCAGACCTGATTGACGTAGGCGGTCGGCAGTTCCACCGGCGCCGCCTCCGTGTCGAGCTGGAGGCCCTGCTCGAACGTCATGATCGAGACGCGGTTATCTTCCGGCGCCACGCCGTTGAGATCCTCCTCGTCGTCATTGCCGATACCCGGGATCGCGTTGAGCGGATTGGGAATGTCCGGGATCGACGAACAGGCCGCCAGCGGCGCGATCAGCGCCACGGCGAGAAGATTACGGATACGCTCGACACTATTCATCGCCTGGCTCCCCGGCGTCATTTTCATCATCGCCGGCCGGTGCCGGTTCTTCCGCCGCGTCGCCCGCAGGCGCGCCGGCTTCCGCTTCACTGTCAACGGCTTCCGCCGGGGCCTGCGTGGCCGACCGGCTCGCGATCACCGCCAGCGCTTCCTGGGCCCGTTGCCGCACACCCTGCGGTGCGTCGAAGCCGAAGCTGATCAGCTGGTAGGTCTCGCGGGCGCGTTCGAGATTGCCATCGCGCAGCGCTGCCGCAGCGATCGCCTCACGCGCCAGGAAGCGGTAGGGCGAGGTATCGCCGGTCAGCGGCGTCAGGCGGATCTCGATATCGTTGAAGCTCAGCGCATCCCACCGGGCCCAGACCGACTTCAGCGTGGCCAGGTCGCGAATGACAGGATCGGACGCCTGGCGGGCCGCCCGGTCGAAGAAGCCGGCAGCCGCTTCACGATCGCCCTCTTCCAGCGCGACCGAACCGCGCTGCAGCAGCGCCAGTTCCGGATAGCCGCCGACGCCATCCTCGGCGAGCGTCTCGAATCCGGTCGATGCCAGGGAATAATTGCCGGCCTCGGCCGCACGCAGCGCGGACACATAGGCATCGGACGACGCCTCCTGCTGTGCCGTACGCCAGGCGTTCCAGCCCTGGTAACCGGCCGCACCGGCGATGATCGCCAGCGCGCCGCCAAGCACCCAGGGGCCGTACTTGCGCAATAGATCCTGATACTTGTCGCGGCGAAGTTCTTCGTCGACTTCTTCGAAAATATCGACCACGTCGATGTGGCTCCGTCGTTCTTGTGCCCATGCCTAAAGATTTGCGCGGGACCCTAGCCTTACCCGCGCCGGGCGGCAACAGAGCTCAACCGTCCTGACGCGTCATGGTGTAGACCTGCGCCGTTGCCGGGAAGCTGCGATCACGTACCTCCTCGGCATAACGCTGCACCGCCGCAGTGGTGCGTTCGGCCTGGTTGTCGTAGCGCTTGACGAATTTCGGCGTCCATTCGAACACGCCCAGCATGTCCTGGGTGACCAGAACCTGGCCGTCGCAGGCCGCCGAAGCGCCGATGCCGATCGTGGGAACCGGCACTCTCTGGGTGATCTCGAGCGCCAGATCCTCGGCCACGCCTTCCACAACGATGGCAAAGGCCCCCGCATCGGCGGTTGCCATGGCTTCGTCGATCACTTTCTGACGTTCCGCGCGGGTCCGCCCCTTGGCCTTGAAACCGCCATCGGCCAGCGCCGCCTGGGGCCTCAGCCCGATATGCCCCATCACCGGGATCGAGCGCTGGGCCATGAAATCGATGGTTTCGGCGGCATAGGTGCCGCTCTCGATCTTGATCGCCTGGCAACCGGTCTCGGACAGGATGCGCGCGGCATTCTCGAACGCCTGCTGGGGGGATTTCTCGTAGCTGCCGAACGGCATGTCGNCCGTCACCAGCGCGCGCTTGGCGCCGCGCATCACGGCCTGGCCGTGCAGGATCATCATGTCGAGGGTAACGCCGATGGTCGAATCGAGCCCGTGCACCACCATGCCGACACTGTCACCGACCAGCAGGAGATCGCAGTGGGGGTCGAGCAGCCGTGCCATCGGGGCGTCATAGGCCGTCAGGCAGACGATCGGCTCACCGCCCTTGCGGGCCCGGATTTCAGGAGCTGTGATGCGGCGGGTCTGGGTCTGGGCGGACATGGCTGTCTCTCCGGGGTTGGCCGGAGAGACTAGCTCACAATGCTGCAGCGCAAAAGCCTGCCCTCGCCCGTTCAGGATCAGCCGGCAATCCGGCGCGGCAGGACCACTGCCACGAGACCGACAGCGACAGCCATCGCGGCAGCGGCGAGCACTTCCGGCGACATCAGGAAGCCGGCATTCGCCAGCAATCCTTCGGTCGGCACATGCATGTTGCCGAACACGCTTTCAAGCTGGGTGCCGGCGATGGCCGACCCGGTAGAGCCGGCACCGCCCAGGATCAGGACCCGCTTGCGGTCCGGACGCGACAGGCGCTCGACCACCGTTCTGGAAAAGGCTTCGCTCTCGCTGTCGCGTTCCAGCGGGGCTGCGGCGTCGGCAAAGGCCGCCTTCAGCCTTGCATCGAATGCATCATCCATCGTCATGACGCCATTTCCTCAGCTTCCTGGAAGTAGGCCTGCAATTTGGCCCGCCCCCGGTTCACATGCGACTTCACCGTTCCCAGCGGCATCCCGGTCGCCTCGGCGGCTTCGGAATGCGACAATCCGCAAGAGTAGCACATCACCACCGCGATGCGTTCCTCCTCCTTCAATGTGGCAAGCGCCCGGTCGAGATCAACCACATTGCCCATGTCCCGTGGCGCTTCGCTGTCATCCAGCCCTGTCTTGAACTTTTCCATCGCCCGCTCCGTCGAGCGCCGCTTGCGCGCGGCCATCAGGAATTCGGTATAGGCGATCGAGCAGAGCCAGGACTTGAACGCGCCCTTGCCAGTGAAGGTGCCGATCTTCTCGTAGGCGCGGATGAAAGCGTCCTGCGCGAGATCGTCGGCCAGGGCATGATTGCGGCACATGCGCTGCAGCATCCCCCTGACCAGCCCCTGGTGACGCCGGACCAGCTCCCCGAAAGCCGCCGCATTCTTGGTGGCGACCACGAGGGCGACAAGTTCTTCGTCCGGCGCCTTCATCGGCGGCGTCCTCCTCAGGCCTGGTCTTTTTTGCCGAACAGGCCGAACCCGATCAGCACCAGACCGATCAGGCCCGGGAAGGCGGCGACGGCCGGCATGATGTACATGGCTTCTTCATCGCCTTCGACCGCGAAGATCGCGAAACCCAAAACCATCAGGGCCAGTGCGATGGCCACCAGGATCGAACCGCTCTTCAGATCGCCATTGGAATCCTTGCGTGGCATACCCAGTGCGCGGATCGTCTCCGGCGTCATGGTCTGCCCGTTGCGGATCGCCTCCTCGACCACTTTCAGCGTGGCCCGGCGATTGCGCGACACCGCACTCATTGCGATCCAGACGATAGCCACCACCATGATGAAGGGCGACATCGACACCAGCATGACTGTCAGGTCCATTTTCGTAACTCCCGTATCTGGGCGGGTCCGCACAATGCTGCCCGTTTGACACCTTGATGCACCATTGTGCGGAATTGGATGCAGGCGGACTATCCGATGATGGCCACGCCGAACAGATACATGTGAAGATTCATGATGATAAGGGCTGAAAGTGCGCCCAGCACGATCGCCGTCAGATCTCCGCCCCACCCCTTCACGACCGGCGGCGGGGTCTCACGCAGCCAGGACGACACGAACGTCACCAGCGACCAGACGAAGAAACTGCCGAACAGGACCAGCGCGGCCCGCTCGCCATTGGCAAGGAAATGCGCGCCTGCCCACAGCATGACCCCGGCCAGCATGGGGTGACGCACCCAGTGGCGGATATGTCCCGGCGCATAGGCGGAGACGATGAGGATCAGCCCCACGGGCACCAGGGCGAAGGCCAGATGACGCGTCCAGACCGGCGGTGCCCAGACGGTTCCGGCGACGGGCTGGGCGAGCATCATGCCGTAGATGATGAGGCCGAAACCCACGAGCGAAATCGCGGTATAGGCCAGCTTGTAGGGTGTTTCCCCCAGAGCCGACTGCAAGGCCGGCCGCGCGCCCGGCACCACGCGCAGCGAATGAACGCCCAGAAACAGAACCAGACCGGTGATCAGGACCAGCATGCGCACCTCCCCGCTGTCCGGGCCCGAGTATAGGCGATTCACGCCCGCGTCGCGGGGGCAAATGGCTGCCGCGGGAATTCAGGGGTCTGGCTAGCGCAAATTCGGCAGGCGTACACGCAGACGGCCGTTCAGCCAGAAGTGGCCGATCAGGGCCACGCCCAGCGCCAGCGGCAACGTCAAAAGCGCGAAACGGGACTCTCCACCCCGGAACAGGGTTTCCAGCACATCTCCCGCAACGGGGGCCATGATCAGCACGAGCAGGCAAACCACCAGCCCCTGCCCCAGCCGTTCGGCCAGTTCCCGCCTGAAGCGGCGGCGGGCGACATCGGCCATCACGGCCAGCCGGAAACCGGGGTCGCGCGCCGGTACATCGCCAGCGCGGAAGAAGTCCTGCAGCGGATCGTGTTCACGCATCGTCCACTCCCAGAATGGCGATCAGACGGGTGCGTCCCCGGCTGACATGGGATTTTACCGTACCCAGCGGCAAGTCCAAGACACTTGCCGCATCGCTGTGCGACCAGCCGCCGGCCAGGCACAGCGCGACCGCGGCGCGCTGTTCCTCAGGCAATTGCCCCAGCGCCTGCTGCATCGCCAGCGCCATTTCGCGCTGCGGCTCGTCACTCACGGGCTGCAGTGCCTGCCAGGCCGTCTCGCGGGTGCGCGAGCGGGACATCGAGCGCGCCCGTGCCTTGGCCTTGCGCCAGGCGATCGCGAACAGCCAGGATTTCAGCTTCGTCCCGTCGCGCAGGCTGCGCAGATGCGTCCAGGCATCGACGAAGGCATCCTGGGCGATCTCGTCGGCATCGGCGTCATTGCCGCTCACCCGCCGCAAGAAGCCGCGGACCGGCGACTGATACCGGTCCACGATGCGGGCAAAGGCGTGATCCGATCCCGACCGGGCCGCCGCGACCAGCGCGCCGTCGTCGGGGGTCTGCATGATCAGTCATTCCTGCGGCGGCGCGAAAACAGGCCACTGAAAAGGAATGCCACCGCCAGAACGCCCAGGACCATGGAAATGAAGTACATTTCACGGGTGGTACCGCCCAGCAGGCCGGCATAGCCGGTATAGGCAAAGACCCCTGCCAGACCGGTGAACAACACGACCAGGAAGACATGACCGCCTCCGGGGCTTCCGCCGCTCTCTTCGCCGGAGGAGTGATACTCGTGGCGGTGCGTGTTGTCGCTGTCGAGCGAGGCAAGCAATTCCGCCGGTGGCTCCTTGCCAGCCGCGGTATAGCTCTTGATCAGGTCGATCTTGGCCTGGGTGCGCTTGTAGCGCATGAAACTGCCCCAGCCGGCCGCAAGAAAGAACCCCAGCGGAAACAGCAGCCACCAGTAGCTGTGGAAGATCTCGACCATCGCATTCGTCCCTTTCCGGCGGCACCCCGCGGTGCCCTTCGATATCAGGTTGCCGCCGGGACCCCGTCCGGATGCAGCACCCGGAAATTATTCTGCAACCGGTGTCCGGCAGCACCCGTCCAGCAGCCGCCGTCCCTCGCCGTCTTCAATATCCGCGCTGACATGCCAGCCATAGCCCAGATCGCTCATGCCGTCGGAACAGGCCAGCGGCGATACAAGTGCAAATCCGGTCACCTCCCCCTCGAACCGGTAGACGAAAGGATGCATGCGGCCACGCGCCGTGCGCGCATCGCGCACCTCGAAATCGCGTTCCTCACCCATCGAAATCGCGTCATTGAAACGCCCTTGGCCATTAGTATCGATCTCAAGCCCCCAGAAGGGTTCGGTCCCGGCACAGGCGAATCCGCCCGGCGCCGACTGTCCGGGAATATCCGGCCGCGCGTCTTCCGCCAGATAGGCGAGACTGACCCAGCCTTCCGCTCCCCGCAGCAGGACCCGGCCCCAGCCGTGCCGCGTTTCCAGCACCTCGATCCGGCTTGCCCCGGGCGGCAAGGATCCCACAAGTGCACTGGTCGGGCTGGGCGTACGGCGGACATTGAGGACGTCGTGACTGTCGACATTGACTACGCGATAGACCGCAGGCTGAGCCTGTGCGGGTCCGGCGGTCATCAGCACAGCGAGCCCTGTCACCGCTCCGGCCAGATATGCGCGCATGGTCTGTCTCCTCGCTGCCGGCACCAGATTATCCGGACCTCCTGTCCGACCTCAAACCGGATGTCAGCAAACCGGGACGAAAATCAGGCAAGCGGCAGGTAGATATCCGAGCGCCATTCCGCTTCGGGGCGGCTTTCCGGATCGTCGACATAGTTCACGATGAGGGGCCGGTCGGCGATCAGATGCGTGTCGTCCGCCATGACAAAGGCGTAGAGCCGGTCGATCGTGTCATGCAGCGTTGTATAGCTGCCCACATGGCGCAGGCGGGCATGCCGGCCGCCGGCGATATCGAGCAGCTCGACCTCACCCTGCGCCGGAAAGTCCTCGCCAATCTCGATGGCGCAGTCGAAATGGAGGTCTGCGGGATCGCAGAAGCGCGGATCCTCGTGCCAGACACCCCAGATCCCGCGCAGGCTCTCCATCGGAAGCTGCGAAAAAACCGTCGCGAACAGGCGCTCATAGGTCCGGTTCAGCTCGGCATAGGCGCCGATATTGCGGATCGCGAGCAGGCGCAGCGGGTCGGTGGAGACGATCTCGACCGGCATGGGCGTCGCAGCGTCGGCGCCTTGCGGCTGCAGCAGGCGCTCCAGAAGGCTGCCGCCTCCCGCCCGGATCTCGCTCGCCGTTGCACCGGTCGCAGCCTTGATGGCCCGCGCGAAGGACTGGCTGGTCGCATATCCCGACGCCGCGGCCGCCTGCGTCACGGTCAGACGGTCATCCTGAAGGGCTGGCGCGGTGCGGACCAGACGGATGCGGCGCACGGTTTCCGCCGGGGTCTCACCCGTCATGATCCGGTAGATGCGATGAAAGTGAAACGGCGAAAGCGCCGCCACGCCCGCCAGGGTATCCAGATCCAGCAGGGCTTCCTCGTCGGCCGCCTCGATATGCGCCACGACCCGATCGATCCGGTCGGCATAGCCTGCACGATTATCCGCTCTCATCCCCATTCTCCTGTGTCCGGGTCGCAATGATACTCGCCCGCACGGGCAGACACAGCGTGCCTGTTCTTGCTCATTTGCCCCCGGTGATCAGGCGGCGGGCACCTCCAGCGTGATCGTGCGCGAGACACCGATCGCGTCCAGGAAGCGCGTATCATGGCTGGCGACCAAAATGGCGCCGTCATATCCGGCCAGAGCCTGTTCCAGGAGTTCCACCGCTTCCAGATCGATATGATTGGTTGGCTCGTCGAGGATCAGCAATTGCGGGGCCTCGGCCGCGCAGGCGAGACAGGCCAGTCCGGCCCGCATCCGCTCGCCGCCGGACAGGACGGAAACGGGCTTCTCCGCAGCTTCTCCCCGGAAGGCATAACGCGCGAGCGCGGCCCGCACCGCATTCTCGGAGAGCCGCGGATTGAGCCGGCGGGCATTGGCTGCAACCGACAAGGCTGGTTCCAGAAAGGTCACGGCCTGGTCGAGCAGCGCAAAGCGCTCATGACGGCCCGACACTGTGCCGCTGTCCGGCTGCAGCCGCCCGGTCACCAGATCGAAGACCGTGCTCTTGCCCGATCCGTTGGGACCGGCGAGCGCGATCCGCTCCGGGCCTCTGATCTCGAAGGAGAGCGGACCGACAGTCCGCTTGCCGTCGCGCGAGAAGACCAGATCCCGGACACTCAGCACCGACTGGCTTGCGGCCAGGCCGCTGGCGGGAAGATCGATACTGAGCGGCGTGACGATCTCGACCTTCTCGCGGGCCGCATCGTATCCGGCCCCGGCTGTTTCCAGCTGGCGCGCCGACATGCGGGCAACCCGGCTGTCACTGCCTTCGGCCCGGTTCTTGCGCGCATCCAGGAGGATTTTCGGCTGTCCGCCCGAAGCGCGCACCTGGCGGCCTGCCCGGTCCGAGCGCGCCTTGCGCTCGGACCGCTGACGCGCCGCGGCGCGGGCCTGGCGGACACCGGCCTCGGCCCGTTCGGCCTCCGCCTCGACGCGCGCGAGCCGGGCTGCACGGGCCTCCGCGAACGCGGTCCAGCCACCCCCGGTCACCGTCGCCCCAACCGGGGTCAGTTCGACGATCCGGTCCATGCACTCCAGCAGGTCCCGGTCGTGGCTGGCAACGATGATGCCGCCGGACCAGTTCTCGATCAGTGAGAGTATGGCCGCCCGGCCATCGGCATCGAGATTATTGGTCGGCTCGTCGAGCAGCAGGATATCCGGTTCGGCCAGCAGCATGCGTGCGATCGCCAGACGCGTTCTCTGGCCACCGCTGGCGGCCGCAGCCGGACGGTCAAGCGGCCAGGCCGGCAATCCGACCTGCGCCAGCACGGCCTCGACGCGGCTTTCCAGCGTCCAGTCGGCATGATCGAGATCGGCGTCGCTCGCCGTGCCATCGAGAATGCGCGCAAGACAGGCCTGCGCATCTTCCACCCCCAGCGCTTTTGCAATGGTGGCGGCACCGGCGCAGGCGTGCTGTTCCATCAGGGCGATCTTGCCCGTGACGGAGACCTCGCCGGCGGCGGGTGCAAGCGCACCGGAGAGAACATGAAGAAGGGTCGACTTCCCGAAGCCATTGCGGCCGACAATGCCGGTGCGTTCCGCCCCGAAGGCGAGCGTCAGGTCCGCGACGAGCGGACGGGCATCAGGCGTGGCGAGGCAAAGACTGGAAAGCGTGATCGAAGCGGACATGGCAAACACCGGCAAAAGCAAAACATTGGGTTTCGATTTGCAGGTGGTTGTTCATCATGCGCTCCGGGTTCGAGATCCGATTAGGCCGGTATGACCGCGCCCGGCCCGGAAATCAAGCCGGGCCGGGGCGGTATTCGTGAACAGTCCGTCCCGCCTAGAAGGGCAGTTCGGTGAAGTCGGGCAGATCGACAATGATCTCTTCGGCCCCCACCGGCTCATTGCGCATGAAGCGGTGCATGACATCGTGGACCTCGCTCGAGGTCATGAAGAGATTGTGCCCGGCATTGCGCACGATGACCTGTGTCACATGGGACAATCCGGACACCGCTGCAGTCTGGCCTTCCGGATAGGTGCGCCCGTCCAGCGTTCCGGTGAGCAGCAGGACCGGCGTGTCGCCGGCCGGTGCCGCGCGGAAATCATCACCCAGATCGAAGCCGTTCCAGGCCCCGCGGATCTGCGGCATGGGATGGTTGAGATACTGGCCGACAAGGCCGGTTTCGGCCTGGCGTTCGAATTCTGCCAGACGCGCATCGCCGATACCCGACGCCAGATCCATGGCCGTCGGCATGGCACTCAGCGAGATCGGCTCACCCGGCGTGTGGAAGCGTTGCAGAAGCCCGATGGCCAGTCCGGTCTCACCGGCGTCGAGTGTCGCATAGAGCGCCAGCAGGATGGCGGCGTATTGCGGGTCGGAGATCAGGCCTGAACTCATTTCCTGCATGTGCCGCCGCTGCAGCAGAACGGACGCCACCGAACCATCCTGCTGCGGGATCTCCAGCAGGATCGGCTCGGCCTCCAGGCGCGCGTGCACGCGGCGCATCAGTCCGGCGATATCGGGATAGCGGGCCGCGGCTTGCGGCTGGCTGTCCACGGCCGCCTGCAGGCGGGCGAAATAGGCGTCGGTATAGGCTGGCATCTTCACCGTCTGGTCGAGCCCTTCGGCACTGGCGATGATCACGCGGTCGATCTCGTCGGGGATATCCTTCAGCGCCGCCAGGGCCAGATGGCTGCCATAGGAGATGCCCCACAGCGTGACGGTGTCGGCGCCGAGATGGGCGCGCAGGTCCGAAATATCCTGCACGCTCTCGCGCGTCGTATAGCCCTCGATAGCGACGCCTTCGCCGCGCCAGAATGCACCGCAATCCTCGACAGCCTGCCGGTAGGCGTCGCCATAGTCGGCATCGGACACCGGCTCGGTCTCGGACACCTGGACCGAGGAGACACAGCGCGGCAGGCGGGTGGGGTCGCCGGTGCCACGCTGGTCGAAGGCGATGACGTCGCCATGCTGGCGCATCGCCATGAACAGTTCGAAGCGCGGCCCCTCTGCCGTACCGCTGCCCGAACCGCCCGGCCCTCCGGCCAGGTAGACGATCGGCGGTCCATCGGCGTCACCGGTCGCGGGGAAGCGGACATAGGACAGGGTGATCATGCGGCTGCCGGGGTCGGACCGGTCTTCAGGCACCTGGAAGGTGCCGCGCAAGGCGTCGACGCTGTCGCCGGACCGGGCCGTGAAGGTGATCGGCTCTTCGGCGCCTGCAGCCGGGATCAGCGGCAGCGCGATGGCAAGACCGGCAATGACGAGAAGGGATCGGATGGGGAACATGGGGAGACCTCTGGGGTTGTTTCACCCTCATCCTCGGGTGCCCTGCGCCACCGCACACGCCGCGATCTGTGAGCGGTCATGACCGGCCTGCAAACGGCATCGGCCTTCGCCCGGCGGCAGGCTAGACTGGGTGAATGAAAACCATCTGCGCCCTCCTCGCCGCCATCGCCACCAGCCTGCTGCTGTCTATTGCGGCATACGGTCAGCCCGGGGCCCATGTCGACACGGCGAATGTGAGGGTGTGCCCCGTCGACGATCCGGCCCGGATGCCGGACTTCTCGGGACCGCACTGCGAAACCATGCCGCTCTGGTCCGTCGATCCGCAGGGCCGGCATCTCTGGGTGCAGGCGCAGCTGGTCCTGCGTCCCGAAAACCTCGACGGTCCCGGCCCCTTCGGCCTGCAGGTGCTCGCCAAGGCCTCCAGCGAAGCCTGGATCAATGGCACCTATCTGGGCGCCAATGGCCGGCCCGCCGGCACGCGCGACGCGGAAATTCCCGGCCGGATGGACAGCGTGATCTATGTTCCGCGCGCCCTCGTGCAGGAGGGCGAGAACACGGTCGTGCTGCGCCTGTCGGCCCAGCATGGCTTCATCCGGCTGGCAGCCCCGATGCATCGCGTTGCCTTCGGCCCCTACCGGGACCCGAGCCGGCGCATGATCCTGGCCTACTGGCCATCCCTGATCACATTCGGCGCTTTCGCGGTCGGCTGCCTGTTCTTTGGCGTCACGGCCCTGCGCGGTGAAGACCGCGAGGGCTCGGCCATCCTGTCGGCAGCCTCGCTGTTTGCGGCGATCCAGTTGCTGGCCGAAGTCTCGCGCTCGCTCTACCCCTATCCCTACCCCGTGCACGAGATACGGCTGGTCGCCATCCTGGTCTGCGCCTTCGGTTTCGGACTGTGTCTGAACGCCTACGTATTGCTGCGCCTGAGCAGACTGGCTGTCAGGGCGCGCATGCTGCGCCTGGCCGGACTGGCCGCTATCATGGTCTTGATCGTGGTCGTCGTGCCCGGTTTTGACGGCAAGACCGGCTACGCGCTTCTGGCCGCCGTGGCGGCCGGCATTATCGGGAGCATCATCTGGAGCATCGGGAAACGTCCCGGGGCCCCGGCCTATCTCGCGCTTTTTTGCGCGTTTGCAGCGCTCATGATCGCTTTCCCGACCGGCTTCATCGACACGTATTTCTATCTCGCAGCCGGCGGCATGCTGATCTTTCTCTTCTACCGCCAGGCCCTGACCCTCGTCGGCGAACGCCAGCGCCGGCAGGCCGAGGAAAGACGCGCACGGCAGCTCGAGACGGCCCTGGCCGAAGCGCGCCAGCGCACAGCGCCTGTACAGCTGCAGCTGGTCAGCGCCGGACGCGTGGATTACGTGCCCACGGACAGGATCGTGCAGCTGAAAGGCGCCGGAGACTATGTCGAAGTCCACCATGATGACGGCCGCACGGCGCTCTACAACGGCTCGCTGGCAGGGCTTGAGACTGAACTGCCGGAGACATTCCTGCGCGTTCACCGCTCTCACATCGTCAACACGGCTTTCGTCAATGCGCTCGAGCGCGATGCGTCGGGTGTCGGCCGGCTGCTTCTGACCCAGGGCAGCGAGGTGCCGGTGAGCCGCCGCATCATGCCGAAGGTCAGAAGCGCTCTCGCTTCGCCTGCGGACTAGGCTGGCCGATCATCAAGCCGTCACTCGGCGCCGAGCGGCCAGCGGTCGAGGATGACATGCCGGGTTTGCCCGAGCAGGCTGTGCACAAGCACAAACTCGCCCGCGGTCCAGATGACGGGCCCGACGGGATGGACCGGGATCATCGCGTCATCATAGAGCAGTGTGACATGTGGCGAATACGGCCCGGCCTTGCGCCCCAGACCGACCGCCATCATCGCCCGTCCCAGTGTTCGCTGGAACGCCGTCACGACGGTCTCGCTTTCGCTCGATTGCAGGACGAAGGGCCGGTTGCCGGAGCGCCCTGCAAAACTGCCGGCCCGGTCGAAATGCGGTCTGAACGTCGGGGCGGACACCAGGTCTCCGGCCTGACGCGCCTTGGCGACGATATCCGCCGGCAGGCCGTGATAATCACCCAGATGCGACAGCGTGATATGGAAGCGCTCAGCCGCCAGCGCAGGGCCGGTCAGGCCATGCCGCTCCCGCAGCTGTGCCGCAACCGCCGCGATCCGTTCTGCTGTGCCCGGGTCGGGAAACAGGGCGAAGAAGAGACGATCGGTTGCACGCGTCTTCCCCAGGAGGCTCAGCTGTTCAGACATGGGGGCTCCAGCGACTCACCGAGCCTCAACCTCGCGGTCCGTCCGGGGTCCGGTCAAGCGCGGCGCTCGCGCTAGTGATGAGACATGTGCATCCGGTCGGCTTCCGGTGCAGCGGCATGCGCCTCCTCGGGCAGCGGCGCCTCGAACTCGCCCGCCCGCATGTTCTCGATCTGCCGGCGCACCCAGTGCTCCACCTCGACACTCGGCAGGAGGCCGCGGCCGGATGAGGCATAGTCCAGACCTTGCAGAACCTCGGCATAGGGGCCGAAACCCTGGACCCGATAAGGCAGGACGATCGTGCGTCCCTCGCCTTCATTCGCAGCCGTCACGAATTCACGGATCCGCACTTCGGCAGCTTCGCGCGCCTCCGGCCAGTCCTCGCGCAGCGTCTCGACACGAACCTCGCGGAAGGGCATCGCCTCGCGAACGGTATCGGCACGCGCATCGATCCAGTCGATCCAGCGCCGGTTTTCCGCATCGTCGCCGGGACCGTGGGCGAGGATCAGAACACTCTCATTCTCCGGCGTTTCGCTGAGTGCGCGCGCCCGCTCGACCAGCACCGCACCCATTTCCGGCGCTTCGGCCAGCCCTTCGGTTGAGAGGGCGTACTCCGCATCGGTGTCGAGGCGCCAGTACTCCATGCGCATGCCGTGATGGCCGCCCTCTTCCCCGTCCGCGTCTTCCGGTTCAGGCCGCGCCGGCGCGCCGGTGTCCAGGCCGATGATCTCGCGCGTGCGCTCGTACCAGCTCTCACCGGAGATGAAGAGACGCACCACACCGATCCGGTCGACACCGCGGCTCTCCAGCCGGTCGACGGCCTCCTGCAGGCTCACCGCATCGGCCATGCCGAAGGCGAGCTCCAGCGGATAATCCTGATCGATCGGCGCGAGCATGTCGCGGACTTCGCCGTTCCACGTCTCGCCGCCACCATGTGCCATGACCAGGACGCCGAACCCGTCGGCCTCGTTCTGGGCGGTCGCGGAGGCCGTCGCGAGGCTTGCAGCCGTCATCGCAGCAAGAATGGGGAGTTTCATGATCGCACTCAGGGTCAGCCATCGGACAGGCCGCAGCCATAATGCGATTGTTTCTCAGACGCAATAAGGACCGGTGCGACCGACTGCCGCCCCGGCCTCCGCCTAACGCGCTCAGTAGTGCGGCGGCGGTGTGTTCTCCGGCAACGGTGCCTGGTCCTCCAGCGTCGCCACACGCGACATCAGCTTGTCGATCCGCCGCTCCAGCCGGCGAATGTCTTCGCGCTGGGCCAGCACGACCTCGTTGAGCTCCTCGATCATACGATCCTGGTGCGAGATGTGGGTCTCGAGACTGTCGAGGCGGGCGGCCTGGCTGTCGATCATGATCGGTCTCCCGGAGAGGTTTGCTTGGGTGGCGTCACCCTATGCTGCATCGCGCGGGGCCCGAACAGTCTTCTGCATCCGGCAAGGCGGTCCGGCGGGGAGCCCGTCGCATCCCCGCCGATGCATTCATCGCAACAGCGAACCCACCGGCAGTCCCGAGAGGTAAAGTCCAAGTCCGAACACGGCATGGGTCACCAGGCTGTGAAAGCGGGCACGGACCGGCGCCGGTGTGCGGCTGGCGGCGATACCTGCCCCCAGCGCCGGCTGCATGACCAGAAAGGGGAACAGCACGGTCCCAAGGCCAATAATGAGGGCTGGCGCCAGTGCGGGCGCGTCAAGCCATCCAGGCCCCCACACTGCCAGCAGCAACGCGGCGAAAGCGATGCCGGTCAGATAGTGGATGAGCCACCCCAGCGCCCGCTCACCCGCGACAGGCACGGCCGCAGCAATGGGCCGGTGAACGAACCGCCCCCGCGGCATGTGACCGACCCAGCGGCCCAGAAGGGCATAATCCAGGGACGGGACACCCCACAGGCGGGCCTTCACGACGCCCCAGACATCCATAAACGCCGTTGCCCCGCACCCGATCAGCACGGCGGCAGTCGGAAACTCGATAGCGGGATCAGACATTCTCGCCTCCGATCGCCCAGCACGCAGCCGTGAAGCGCACCGTGCCCCCGGCGGTGTACGGCGCGTATGCAGAACGCGCGGCGTCGATCACCGCGGCGCGGTGCACTGGATCAAGTTCGGGCAGGAGCCGTCCGAGCGGGCCAAGCCGCGTCAGCCAGGTCTCCAGCTGGTTCTCCGGGAGGGAACAGGCGATATCGAGCGGCGTCATGGTGACGCCGGACCACCCGCTGTCGCGCAGAATTCCCCGGACAAGGTTTTCATCGGCAAAGGCGAATTGTCCGGTCGGCTGGAGCGCCGCAGCGAGAGCCTCCGGCAACAAAGGCCGCACCGCGGCCTCGGCTGCTGTCATGAAGGGATTTTCCGCAGGGTCGCGCCAGGCGATGACGGCCAGCTGTGCGCCCGCCGCGCTCGCCCGGCGCAGATTGGCGAAAGCCCGCACCGGATCGCGGAAAAACATCACACCGAAACGCGACACGATGCGGTCATACCGGGCGACGCCAAGCGGATGATCCTCGGCGTCCGCGCAGATGAAATCGGCGCTCGATCCGGACTGCACTGCGCGTTTACGCGCCAGCTCGATCATGGGATCCGAGATGTCGATCCCGGTGCAGCCTCCCGCTCCGCGCAAGCGTTCTGCCACCGCCAATGTCGTTGCACCGGTGCCACAGCCGACATCGAGGACATCACGCGCACCCTGCTCCAGACAGCCCGTCACGATGACGTCCTCGAAGCGCTTGAACATGCCGTCCAGCAGCACCTGGGCCTCCACCCAGTTCTGCCCGGCGATGCCGTTCCATATCTCTTTTGCCGTGGGCGGATTTGCCTGCATCGTGTTCATGTCGGTCTCCTTTTGCCTTGCCGGAAAGCGGCGGAAGGCGCAGGCTGCCACCTCAAGTCAACTTGAGGTCAAGCGATGAAAGACCTGGACACTGCAGAACTCGCCCGGCTGACCGGACTACCCGCCTCGACCCTGCGCTATTACGAGGAAAAGGGGCTGATCGTGTCGATCGGCCGGCGCGGTCTGAAACGCCTGTTCGACCCGTCTGTCGTCGACCGGCTCTCCCTGATCGCCCTGGGGCGGGCGGCCGGCTTCTCGCTGGACGAGATCGGCGGCATGTTCGCGCCCGACGGCGAACCGCGCATTGATCGCGGCAGGCTTGTCGAGAAAGCGGAGGATATCGACCGGACCATCGGCCAGCTGACCGCGATGCGGGACGGGCTTCGTCACGCCGCGGAGTGCCGCGCGCCCAGCCATATGGAATGTCCCACTTTCAGGCGCCTGATGCGGGTCGCGGCCAGGGGCGGGCTCGGTCATTCCCGGCAAAAGCCTCAATCACTCACCTGACAGCCGCCCTTGCGCGGCCGGGCATCGACGGCGCGGGCTGACTCGTGAAGAATGCGGGCCGGACCCGAGGAGGCTTGCGCATGACCACGATCTACGACTTCAACGCCATCGACATCGCCGGTGAGGAGGTTTCGCTCGCCGATTATCGCGGCAAGGTACTGCTGATCGTCAACACCGCCTCGAAATGCGGCTTCACGCCCCAGTATGAAGGCCTGGAAACCCTCTACAGGGACCTGCAGGACAAGGGGCTCGTGGTTCTCGGCTTTCCCTGCAACCAGTTCGGCAATCAGGAACCCGGCGATGCCGAGGAGATCGCGAATTTCTGCAAGCTCACCTATGATGTGAACTTCCCGATGTTCGCCAAGATCGACGTCAACGGCGCGGACGCGGCGCCGCTCTATGAATTCCTGAAGCGCGAGGCCCGCGGCCTGATGGGGTCGAAAGCCATCAAGTGGAATTTCACGAAATTCCTCGTCGACCGCGAAGGGAATGTGGTCAAACGCTTCGGCCCCCAGGAAACGCCAGAAAGACTGCGCGGCGCAGTCGAGGCCCTGCTTTAGGCCGGGCGGCCCAGCTGCCTCACAGCCCCAGCTCGCTCAGTCCGGGATGATCGTCCGGGCGGCGGCCCTGCTCCCAGTGGAATTTTCGGTCCGCCTCGCGGATCGGTGCGTCATTGATGCTGGCGATCCGGCGGCGCATCAGCCCGTCCGGGGCAAATTCCCAGTTCTCATTTCCATAGGCGCGATACCAGCTGCCGCAATCGTCGCGCCATTCATAGGCGAAGCGCACGGCGATGCGGTTCGCCNGNAANCGCCCAGANNTCCTTGATCAGNCGGTANTCNTGCTCGCGNTNCCACTTGCCGNTNAGGAANNCGACGATTTCCGCTCGCGNCCGNNGANNAAGNTCNNGCGATTGCGCCANNCNCTGTCNGGNNTNTAGGCCAGCGANACGCGNTNNGGGTCGCGNNNNTTCCAGNCATCCTCGGCCAGGCGAACCTTCTCGGCGGCGGCCTTGAATGTGGTGAAGGGCGGAACCGGCGGGCGGACGGTCGAGGTCATCGTGCGCCCTCCCGATGGCCCGCAAGGGCGAGCTCGGCCCGCAGGCGCGCATTCTCGTCCTCGAGACCGGCCAGGCGTTCGCGCACGCCGCGCATGGTCTCGATGATCTCTGCCTCGGTGAAGCGCGGCGTGATGTGCTGCGGGCAATTCCAGTCGAAGGCGGCAAGGTGCAGCAGAACGATGCGCTCCGGCCGGGCCCGATAGCCCGGCGTGAGAACCTGTCCGGCGAGGTTACTGTCCGGCTCCGCCGGCAGAAGTTCGACGGTGGCGAAGATCTTGAGACGGGCCTGGTTGGCATAATCCATCAGGATCAGCGCGACACGGGCATTCGCCCGGGCATTGCCGGTGGAGATGTATTGCCGGTTTCCGCGGTAATCGGCGAAGGCCAGCGTGCGCTCGTCGAGCACGGTGAGAAAGCCCGCCGGGCCGCCGCGATGCTGAACATAGGGCCAGCCGGTTTCAGACACGGTGGCCATGTAGAAACTGTCGCGCGCCGCGATGAAATCCATCTCGTTGCGCCCGAACCGGTCGAAGGCGCGATCACCCTCGAACCGCTCCCAGACATGGGCACTGCCCATCTCCGCCTGCATCGTTCGCACGCCGGGCGTGGTCGCAATATCGAGAAATCCGTAGCTCATGGCGAAGCTCCTGTCCTGGTCGCCGCAAAAGGAACGGGCGGGACGGCGAACCGGCCCGCCCGCTCGCCATCAGGCCGCTTCCGCAGCGCTGACGACGGGGAAGTCGATATCCGTCTGGGCGACGATGTTGATCAGGTTGGTGAAGACGTTCTCGGCCGCGACGGCGACGATCTCGACGATCTGGCCATCCGAATAGCCGGCCTCGCGCAGCCCGGCGATATCGATATCGGAGACCTGGCCGCGCTCCCTTACCACTTTCGCGGCGAAACGGACCGCGACATCGGCCTTCGCGTCACCGGACTGGCCGCGGCGATTGCGGTCGATCTCTTCCGGCGTGAGCTTGGCCAGATTCAGGCCGAGATAGGTGTGGGCCGACAGGCAATAGTCACATCCATTGATCTGGGCCACGGCCAGGGCGATGCGTTCGCGCGTCTTCACATCGAGCGTCTTCGCCAGCGCGCCGTTATTGCCGGCAAAACCTTCCAGCGCCGCCGGGCTGGTCGCGACCAGGCGGAACATGTTCGGCACGGTGCCGAGCTGATTGTGGACGGCATTGAGGATCGGCCTGGAGGCTTCCGGTGCGGAATCGAGATCGGGGATCGGCAGACGGGACATGTTTTCTCCTTCGGGGTCCGTGCGATCCATCGCGGATCGCGTCTTGCCGGGGAGAAATAGGCATTTCACCGGGAACGATAATCCGATACTAACGGAAATATCTTTTCCAATTTCTGGAACAATAATGGACCGCCTCAAAGCCATGTCGATCCTGGTTCAGGTCGTTGACAGCGGGAGTTTCTCGGCCGCCAGCCGCACGCTGGGCATCCCCCTGGCAACGGTGAGCCGGCAGGTCACCGAGCTGGAAACCCATCTGGGTACGCGCCTTCTGACGCGCACCACGCGCAAGCTCGCCCTGACAGACGCCGGCATTGCCTACCTCGCCTCGGCGCGCCGCGTCCTGGAGGATATCGACGAGGCGGAACGCACAGCCGCCGGCGAATTCCACACGCCGCGCGGTGCGCTGAACCTGACAGCGCCGGTCTGTTTCGGACGGCTGCACACCCTGCCCGTCGTCAGGGACTTCCTTGCCGCCTATCCGCAGATCAGCGTCGGCCTCACCCTGTCCGACCGGAACCTGCATCTGATGGAAGAACACATCGACATGGCCGTCCGGATCGGTGCCCTGCCCGACAGCGCCATGGTCGCCACCCGTATCGGGTCGGTGCGGACGGTTCTCGTCGCCAGCCCGCAGCTGCTCGCCGCTCATGGCTCGCCGAAAACCCCCGACGACATCGCCGCCCTGCCGGGCGTGCATTTCGATGTCCTCTCGCCGGGCGGCCGCTGGAGCCTGACACCACCGGACGGCAAACCGGTCGACATCGCCTGCCCGCCCAGGCTCACGGTCTCTGCCGTCGATGCCGCCGTGTGGGCGGCCAGCGAAGGTATCGGCGTGACCCGGGTGCTGAGCTATCAGTGTGCGGATGCGGTCCGCGACGGCGCACTGCGCATCCTCATGGAGGACTTCGAGCCCGCCCCCCTGCCCGTGCATCTGATCCATGCCAGCCGCGGGGCCCTGCCGACGAAGATGCGCGTCTTCCTCGACTTCGCGAAGGCCGCACTGAAAGACCGCCTCGCGGCCATTGCCTGACGGGTTCTACGACAGCGCCAGCTGTTTGCGGCGGGCGGCAACGTAGTCGCGCAGCAAGCCGGCCCGGCGCGGCCGGAAGCTGTCGCCGCCACGTTCCAGGCCTTCGATGCGCGACACGTGAAAGACCCGGTAGTCCAGCCGCAGGCGGCAATGCGCCAGAAGCATCAGCGTCCCCTCGCCATAGGACAGACCCAGCGGCCAGATTTCGCGCTCGGTGCGGCTTTCCTTCAGATCCCGATAGGTCATGACAAGCGAGAACTCGTCCCAGCAGGCCTGGCGTAGCAGGTCCATATCGATCCCGACCGGCAGACGCATATCGGCCGGGAACCAGGCGCGCATCGCCGAGTGCATCGCCTGGCGCGACTGGGCGTCGGGCAACGTTGCGATGATCCGTGCCAGCGCATCCTTGCCGGCGGCTGTCAGCGTGTCGTCGCCGATCCGCTCCAGCGATCCCACGGCCAGCATCAGCGCCTCGATTTCCAGACGCGAAAAGCTCTGCGGCGGCAGGGCGGGATCCTCGGTCAGCGTGTAGCCGACCCCCGCCGCCCCGTCGATCAATGCCCCGCCGGCGCGCAGGGTGGCGATGTCGCGATAGAGCTGGCGCAGGGAGACCCCGGTCTCGTCCGCCAGCCGTGCGGCCGTCACCGGAGACGGCAGGCGCCGCATCGTGTCCATCAGACGCATCAGCCGGTCTGTACGGGCCATTCTCGCTCCTGCCGCAATCTGTCAGCAGGGTGTGTGTAAGACACCGTCATCGCAACACAAAGGAAAAACCCCATGCCCACGCTCTACCATTCCCCGATGAGCCGTTCCTCCGGCATCGTCACGCTGATCGACGAACTCGGCGCCGATGTCGAAATCCGTGAAGTCACGATCCCGCGCCAGGACGGCACGGGCGGTCCGGATCCGGCCAATCCGCACCCGGAAAAGAAAGTGCCTTTCCTGGTGGATGGCGATGAAACGGTCCGCGAGCGCGGCGCCATCGTCCTCTATCTCACCGACAAGTATCCCGAAGCCGGGCTCGGTCCGATCGAGGGCGAGCCGGGACGCGGCGCCTACCTGTCCTGGCTGTTCTACTATCAGGGCGTGATGGAGCCGGTTTTCATCCTGCACTGGGCCGGCCTGTCGCATCCTGCGATCACCGCCAGCATCCGGGACATGGACACCATGCTTGCCCGCCTCAACGACGCGCTGGAGAAGGGACCATACCTGCTCGGCGAGCAATATTCCGCCGCCGACCTCCTGTGTTCCAGCCCCTTCCAGTGGTTCTCCGACCTGTTGCCGGACAATCCGAAAATCCGCGACTGGGTCGCTCGCTGTGCCGACCGGCCGGCGGTCAAGCGGACGCTGGAACGGGATGCTGCGGTACTGCAGCCGGGCTAGGACTTCGCGCGGCGCGGACTGCGGCGCTTGACCGGTTCCGGTGCCGGCTGGCTTGCCTCCAGCGCCAGCCGCGCTGCGCGCAGTTTGCTGGTGAGGGCTGTGCGCGCTTCGTGTTCTTCCTTGAGATATTCGCGCACGACCGCGTCGGTGACATCGGCCTTGGACTTTGGCGCCGTCGACTTCAGCGTGAAGATACTCTCGTCAATTTTCTGGACCATGCGTGTGTTCTCCTTGAACCGGGGTCCGGAAACGACAAAGGCCGGGCTGATGCCCGGCCTTTGCAATTGCCCATCCGGCGCGCTGGCATCCAGCTGCCGGATAAACCGGATGCCTAGACGGCTTCCAGATTGTCAGCGGCGCTCTTGCCCGAGCGCTTGTCCTGAACGACGTCGAAGCTGATCTTCTGGCCTTCGGACAGGGTCGGCAGACCGGCGCGCTCGACGGCAGAGGCGTGAACGAACACGTCCGTGGAGCCATCTTCCGGAGCGATAAAGCCGAAGCCTTTAGTGGTATTGAAGAATTTAACGGTACCAGTAGCCATGACGATTTCCTTTCAATCAGTCACGTGTAGGTGGGCCCAGCCGACCGTGTGCCGGCAGATACCCGAGTGTCGATTTTGGAAGGAAGAGCGTCAGGGGGGCGAAAACCGCGCCCAGAAGATTCGTCATTCAATATCGATGAGCCATCTTATGCGCCGGAACTGTGTCGGAAACAAGGCCTGACCGGCCGCTTTCCGGAAATTCCGGCGCCCGGGTCCGCTCAAGCATGCCGTCTCAGCTCAGCGGTCGCACCGGCCGGGCACCGCATCGATCCGTCTCCAGACCTGCTCCCGGGCCAGCCATTCCCGCCCGGCGGCCGCACGGACGGCGAGATAACCCAGATCGACCGGATCGGGCAGATTGCCCATCGCCGCCCCGATCGCGACCGATATACCTTCATCCACGCTCGCCCCTTCATAGAGCAGCACGTCGAGCCTGTCCGGTCCGGCCGGTGAGATCTCGGCGTGATAGATCGCGCCTTCGGCGCGGACATAGACACGGCCCTGCCACAGCCCGGTCTCCGGCTGCGCACGCGCGTCGAACACGACCTGGCTGCCGCAGACCCGCTCGCCCCAGGCCCAGACATCGGGATGGGAATAGTCGCGTGCATCGTCCGGCCCGTCATGCGCGACGATCCGGCCGCACAGGGCATCGGCCCGCGTTTCGCATCGCATGACCTCGATCACGCCCTGATCGTCCGGCAGCGACCAGAAACCGGTGACGGCGTCAGTGCGCCCGGACGGCATGTCCGGTGCCGCTGCGCAGCCCGTCAGGGCTGCCATCAGGGCGATGAGCAGGGCCAGCGCCATGACGCGCACGAGCATGACGAAGGGGCTCATGGCTTTGCCCCTTCCCCGCCGCTGCGCCGGACCTGGCCGCCATAGGTGACCCGGCGCAGAACCACCTCCAGCGGACCTCGCCCGAACAGCCGGGCATACAGTCCGACAGCCAGCATGGCGGCGAGCGCCACGACGACGCTCAGCGGCAAGAGGGCGGCATGCCCCAGCAGGCCGAACAGGCCCAGCCCGTAGGCCCCGAACAGGAAGCCGGCGACCACGCCCTGCAATACATAGGCTGACAGGGAATTCCGCCCGGCCAGAACCAGGATCTGCGGCAGGCGCGGCCGCTCGAAGACAAGACGGATGACGCACAGATAGGCCGCCGCCAGTACGGGGGCGCCCAGACCGAGCGATACGAAGCTCGCAAGATCGGCCAGACCATTGCCGCCGAAGCCCGGCCCGTTGGCGACATAGCCATAGGCGATATTGAGCGGCAGGCCCGCCATCAGCAGCCAGGGCAAGGCATGGGCACAATGGCGCCGCCAGGGCGATCCCGGTTCGAAGAAGCCGGTCTTGGCCGCCGCCAGTCCCGCCGCATAGGCGCAGAAAGCCAGCGGTCCCTGCAGGATGATCAGGAAGACGAGGGTTTCCGGCCACTCCGCCAGGCGCGCAAGGACGGCCTCGTCATAGCTGCCGCCCAGCCCCGGCCCCGGGGGAAGGGGCACGGCCCCGGACGGCAGCAGGGTGGCCAGCCATGTCAGCGACAGGCAGGACACGAGCACCATGCCCGCCGCGATGGCTGCCAGAACGCCGGGACGCGCACGGCGAAACGGCCAGATCAGCAGGCCGAGCAGCGCATAGAGCACGAGGATATCGCCGGAGAAGACGAAAATGGCGTGCGCGATGCCAAAGAGAGCCAGCATGACCAGGCGCCGGCCATAACGCCGCCCGGCACTGGCACCGGCCCGTTCGGCCGATCTTTGCTGGATCTCGATCCCCCAGCCGAACAGGAAGGAGAACAGCATGAAGAACTTGGCTTCGAAGAAGATGCCCGTGAAGAGCGCCGCCGCCTGGTTCCACAGCCCGTCCGGTGCCGTCAGGACGGCGCCCTGTGGCAGGCCCATGAAGGGCAGGTTGACCACGCAGATGCCGATCAGCGCCGCGGTGCGCAGCGTATCGACGGTTGAATTACGATCCGGTACCGGCATAAAACCCTCATTGAGCCATTGCTCAATTTAATTGAGCAATGGCTCAATGAGTCAAGAGGGACGCGATGACAGACGTGAAGAAAGCGCGCGGCAGCGGCCGCGAGCGGATATTCCGGGCGGCGGTCGAAGTGTTGATGGAGAGCGGTCTGGAGGCGGCCCAGACCCGCAGCGTCACCGAACGCGCCGGCGTGGGAACCGGCCTGCTGAACCATTATTTCCGCTGGCCGGTGCTGCGGGCCGCGGCCTGGGAAGCGGTGTTCGAGGACGCTCCGGCCGACATCCGGCGTGCCGACGAAGCGCCCCGTGCCGCGATCGGGCGCTTCATGGCCGAGGCCTTCGCACCGGAAGCCCGGCTTTACTGGCGGCTGTGGATCGACGCCGAACGGCTCGCCCCGCACGATCCGCCCATCGCCGAGGCACTGGACCGTATCCGCACGCAATTGCGCAGCGCCCTCGCCCGCCTGCTCGCCGACGGGGTCTCTGCCGGGGATTGGCAACTCCCTGACCCGGCTGCCACAGCCCTGCGCCTCGACGCCCTGCGCGACGGCCTCGCCGGGCTTATCCTGGCAGGCGATCCGGCGATGACCACGGATCTGGCGCGGCAGCACCTGGAAGCGCTGTTTGCGATGGAGTGCGGTGTGGCGGGCGGTGGCTAGACGACAGGGTCCTGGATGATCGCGCGGACCTGCTTCATCGTCATGAACATGCGTCCGGCCTGACTGGCAAAATCCTGGAATCCGAAATCCCGATACCAGGCGCAGCGGCGGGCGAATGCAGCCTCGCCGCCATCGTTCATCACATCGAGAACCAGGGCAAAACAGCCGGCCTCTTCGCCTATCCGGCTGGCCTTCTCGAAAACATGATGCATCAGGATCGAGCCGATCCCCCGGCCTTGCGCAGACTGGCTGACAGCAACTTGTCCGAGGAACAGGATCGGCAGTTCGCCATGAGCGGGCGTACCGCGCGGCTTTTTGGGCAGCTCCGTCACGTCCATCATGCCCAGATTGATGGCGTGGTAGCCCAGGATGCGGTTGTCGCCGTCAGCGGTCATGACATAGACCCGGGTCATGTCATCGACCTGCTGTCGCTTTGCCGTCAGCTTGAGATAATTATCCAGCCGGTCGACGCCGCATGAGAAACCGGCGCGGTCATGCCGCGCCGGATCAAACTTTTCTATGCGCAGATCGACGCCGTCAGTCGGCATGCACAACGCGGCGGCGATAGGCTCTTGCTGCTTCCAGGGCCCGCGGCGTCGGCGGCAGGTCGGCATCCAGGGCCGCGGCAAAACGTGCTGCGTCCTCCGCCGAAAGCACGTGGCGGGATTGCGCCTCGATCACGCGCGCGGCCTCATTCTCGATTGCGGCGCGCAGGAAGACCGACTTGTCGACACCCAGCGACGTCGCCGCACGCTCGATCATCTCGCCAAGCTGGTCGCCATGACGGATTTGCGTCGTGCGGGTCTGCTTTTCAGGTGTGCGGCCGGGACCGGTAAAATTGAGCATAGCAAGTCTCCTCACCGCAATGTAGTGCACGAAGCACTACAAATCAATGAAGCCCTACTCCCACTCGATCGTCCCCGGCGGCTTGGAGGTGACGTCGTAGACGACCCGGTTCACGCCGCGGCATTCATTGATGATGCGGGTGGCGACGCGGCCGAGGAAGTCGTGTTCGAACGGGTAGTAGTCGGCCGTCATGCCGTCGACCGACGTCACCGCACGCAGGGCCAGGACGTGGTCATAGGTGCGCTCATCGCCCATCACGCCGACCGTGCGCACCGGCAGCAGCACCGAGAAGGCCTGCCAGATCTTGTCGTAGAGGCCTTCCTTGCGGATCTCGTCGATATAGATCGCATCGGCCTTGCGCAGGATGTCGGCCTTTTCCTTCGTGACGGCGCCAGGGATGCGGATCGCCAGGCCCGGCCCCGGGAAGGGGTGACGGCCGACAAAGGCTTCCGGCAGGCCCAGCTCGCGGCCCAGGGCGCGCACCTCGTCCTTGAACAGTTCGCGCAGCGGTTCGACCAGCTGCATATTCATGCGCTCCGGCAGGCCGCCGACATTATGGTGCGACTTGATGGTGACCGAGGGGCCGCCATCGAAGCTGACACTCTCGATCACGTCCGGGTAAAGCGTGCCCTGGGCGAGGAAGTCGGCGCCGCCGGCCTCTTTCGCCCTGGCCTCGAAGACGTCGATGAAGAGCTTGCCGATCGTCTTGCGCTTCTTTTCCGGATCGTCGATGCCGTCCAGCGCGTCGAGGAAGAGTTTCTCCTCGTCGGCATGGACGAGCGGGATGTTGTAGTGCTCGCGGAACAGGGTCACCACCTCGTCCGCCTCGCCCTGGCGCATCAGGCCGGTGTCCACGAAGACGCAGGTCAGCTGGTCGCCGATCGCCTCGTGCAGCAGCACGGCCACGACCGAACTGTCGACGCCGCCGGAGAGACCGCAGATCACTTTCTTGTCGCCGACCTGGGCCCGCACCTTGGCAATCGCCTCGTCCTTGAAGGACTTCATCGACCAGTCGCCGGTGAGGCCGGCAATCGTGTGGGTGAAATTGCGCAGCAGGGCCGCACCGCGCGGCGTGTGCACGACTTCCGGATGGAATTGCACACCATAGAAACGGCGGTCCTCGTCGGCGATGGCGGCGAACGGGGCATGGCCCGATTTCGCGATCACCTTGAAGCCCGGCGGCAGGGCCGAGACCCGGTCGCCATGACTCATCCAGACGCGTTCCTCGTGACCGACCGGACCGAAGCCCTCGAACAGCGGGCTGTCCTCGATCAGGGTGATGTCGGCACGGCCGAATTCGCGATCGTCCGAGGCTTCCACGGCCCCGCCCAGCTGGGCACACATGGTCTGCTCGCCATAGCAGATACCCAGCACCGGCAGGCCGCGGGTGAAGACGCTGTCATCGGCGCGGGGCGAGTTGTCCCAATGCGTCGAGTGCGGCGAGCCGGACAGGATGATCGCTTTCGGGTCGAAATCGTCGATGAAGGCGGCGTCGGCGCGATTATAGGGGTGGACCTCGCAATAGACGCCACTCTCGCGCACGCGGCGGGCGATCAGCTGGGTCACCTGACTGCCGAAATCGATGATCAGGAGTTTCTGGTGGTTCTGGTCGATAATATCGTCGGTCATGCGCGCACGGGCCTGCAGGCGCAGGCCTCCCGGAGGTCAGATTGTGAGGAAAGGGCCGAGTCGAGGTTCAGCATGCGGCCGGATAGCGCGTAACGGGCAAAATGGCTAGAGGGCACGGGCGCCCCGTATGCAACCGGGCAGATGTTTTCCCGGCGCCCGCTCCGGTTTCCCTTGATCCCGGCCCCGGCGGGCTTCACCTATAGGGGGCTCGCACATGCAATCTGGAGACTCCCATGCGCCGGTTTCACCAAGCCCTTCTTCCCGCCGCCCTCGTCCTCGCGGCCTGTGCCCAGCCCGCGGCACAGGGCAATGACTGGCAGCTCGATGGCGAGACCTCCTCGGTCGGCTTCGTCTCCATCAAGTCCGGCGAGATTGCCGAGTCGCACCATTTCTCGAACCTGACGGGTTCGGTTGCCGAGGACGGAACGGCCGAACTCCTGATCGCGCTGGACAGCGTTGAAACCGGCATCGAGATCCGCAATGAGCGCATGCGGGAGCACTTCTTCCAGACCGGCGAGTATCCGCAGGCCCGGCTGACCGCCCGGATCGACCTGGCCGCTCTTGAAGGCCTCGAACCGGGCCAGCGCACCACCCTGCTGCTGCAGGGCACGCTGGAACTGCACGGCGTCAGCCTGCCGGTCGAGACCGAGGTTACCGTGACCGATCTCAACGGCGAGCGGGTGCTGGTGGAGACCGCGCAACCGGTGCTGCTCCATGTGGACGATTTCGGCCTGACCAACGGTCTCGCCACGCTCCAGGACCTGGCCGGCCTGCCCTCGATCACGCCGGTCGTACCGGTGACGGCGTCGCTGGTGTTCGAGCGGGGATAGCCCTCCATTAAATCCCCGTAATACATTGAATTAGTTTAACTTAAAAGACAGCCACGCGTCATTGTAGACGCCCCACTCTCGTCACAGCGAGGGATGCGGCGCGATGCAATATGCAGTGGGGAAATCTCCGATTTTCATCGGCGGCGCGCCGCGCTCCGGCACCACGCTCCTGCGCGCCATCGTCAATGCCAGTCGCAATATCGTCTGCGGTCCGGAAATGCGGGTCATCCCGGCGTTATGCCACCTGGCAGAGCAGATCGAGACCTCCCATCTCGATGTCCTCTCGGCCGATTATGGCCTCGACGCAGACGCGCTGAACGCCCGGTTCGCAAAGACGATCGATACCCTGCTGTCACCGCTGCATGCCCGCACCGGCGCGCGGGTGGCCGAGAAGACACCGGCCAACATCCTGCACTTCAGCCAGCTGCGCCGGCTCTTCCCGGACAGCCCGCTGATCGGGATCGTGCGCGACGGCCGCGATGTCGTGGCCTCCCTCCTCTCGATGGACTGGCGCGACAGCAAGGGGCGGCCGATGGCGATCACGCAGGACGCCGGTGCTGCCGCCGAACTCTGGGTGCACAGCATCCAGGCCGGCGCCCGGATGCATGACGATCCGAACTATCTGGAACTGCGCTACGAACATCTGGCAACCGATCCGGAACGCGAGATCGGACGCCTGTTCGACAAGCTGGGCGAGAACGATGCCGCCAAGGCACGCGCACTCGATCACGCCCGCCATTTCGACCGCTCGGCCGGCCAGTCTGAGTCGAGCGCCGAACGCGTCGCCCAGCCGATCGACGCCTCCGCAATCGGCCGCTGGCAGCGCGATCTCGACGACCGCCAGCTGGCACAGATCGACGCCGTTGCCGGCCGCGTCCTGCGTACGCTCGGCTATGCCTGAGCCGGCAGACCCCGCCCCCGGCGACGGTCAACGCCTGGTCTTTGCCGGCGGTTGCCCGCGTTCCGGCCTCACCCTGCTGCGCCGGCTGGTCGAGCCGCACAGCCGCATCCATTGCGGACCGGATACCGGCCTGCCGCCGGCCATCGCCATGCAATGGCAGGCCTTTGCCAGCCAGCTGGGCGATCTCCACGCGCGCGATTTCGACCTTCGGGCCGAAGATATGCGCCGGGCCATGGCGGGTCTGCTGACGGGCCTGTTCGAAGTGCCGCTGGCGGCCGATCCGCGCCGCGTCCTGATCGAGAAGACCTCGCTCAATATTGCGGCGTTCGAACAGCTCGGGCGCCTGCTGCCGCAAGCGAAATTCATCCATGTCGTGCGCGACGGGCGCGATGTGGCCGCGTCGCTGCTCGATCGCGACTGGCGCGATGCCAACGGCCAGGCCTATCCCCATGTCAGCCGGGCCGATGCCGCACTGAAATACTGGTTCGATCTCACAGGGATCGGCCTGCGCGCCGAACAGGCCCTGGCCGGCCGGATCCACCGGGTGCGCTATGAGGATCTGGTCAAACGCCCCAGGGCCACGCTGACCGCGCTGACGGCCTTCCTGGGCCTGGGCTACGAACCCGCCATGCTTCACTTCGCCGGCCGGCCTGTGGAGCTCAAGGGGCTGGAGCGCGACAGCCTGCCCCTGATCAATTCAGCCCTGACCCAGCGCCGCATCGGCACCGGCGCGGCGCTCGACGCACAGGTCACGCCGGAGATCCGGGGCCGGCTCGATGCGCTGGGCTATGCGGCGGCACCGGCTCCGGGACGCCGCCGCAAAGTGCGCGGCTAGCCGACCAACTCATCCTTCCCCTTGATGGGGAAGGTGTCCGGCGCAGCCGGACGGAAGGGGTGAACCCCGGTGGTGGTCTTTCAGGTACGTAGCCGGAAACACCTTGCTCTCACCCCATCCACCCCGCCTTCGGTGCGGTCCCCCTGCCCCATCAAGGGGCAGGATGAAGCGGGTGACGCCAAAGCCGCCAGTCTAGCCCGTCCGCTCCATCACGCAGATGTAGAAACCGTCGGTATCGGTCCGGCCGGGCGAGAGCTGCAGGGCGCCGTGTTCCCCGACGCAGGGCTCCAGCATCGCGCGGGCGCCGTCGGCCAGGTGGCCGCTGGCTTCGATCACATCGAGTGCCGGGACCGGTTTGAACGCGTCGGTGCGATCGAGGAAGGCGGTGATCCGGTCGCCGTTCTCCTCCGGCAGCACCGAGCAGGTTACATAGACCAGACGGCCGCCGGGCTTCACATAGCGCCGGGCGCGCTCCAGCACCGTGTCCTGCTCGGCCATGCGCGTCTCCAGCGCCGCGGGCTTGAGACGCCATTTCGCATCGGGCCGCCGGCGCCAGGTGCCGGTTCCGGTGCACGGGGCATCGCAGAACACGACATCCATTCGCTCAACAAACTCGGACAAAGCCTTGTCTTCATTACCATCATGAACCTGCACATTGCGCGACCCGGCCCGCTTCAGGCGCGGCCAGATTGCGCGCAGCCGGCGCCAGTCCAGATCCCAGGCATGGACCTGTCCGGTATTCATCAGCAGCGCTGACAGGGCGAGCGTCTTGCCGCCTGCACCGGCGCAATAGTCCAGGATTTGCAGGCCGGGCCGGGCTCCTGCCGCCAGTGCCGCCAGCTGCGACCCGGCATCCTGCACCTCGACCCAGCCCTTGCCATAGGCGGGAATACTCTCGGCAGCGGCCGCCTTGCCACGCGGATCGCGCTGGGCAATGCGAATACCCGAGCGCACCAGAGGGGTATTTTCGGCCGCTTTGAGTTTCGACGATACTTCCTTGAAAGCCTTGTCGAAATCAGCCTTCAGTTCATTCACTCTGAGATCAACGGGGGCACGGGACGAGAGGGCATGGCCCTCCTCGGCCGCCGCATCGCCGAAGGCGCGCAGCAGGCTCTCTTCCAGCCATTCGGGCACATCGGCCCGCACGTGGAGCGGAGCATCGGAAATGTCGCGGACAAGGCCTGCCCTTTCCGCTTCGCTCAGCGGTTCGGGCGCGTGTTCGTCACCCTCGAACAGGGCGTCGATCTCGTCGGCAGTCAGTCCCCAGATACGGCCGACCGTACCCAGGGCCAGCGCCCGCGCCGAGCCCTCACCCATCGCATGGGCGATCGAGGCCTGGTGCCGCAGCGCGTCGAGGACGAGGCCCGCAATCCAGGCCCGGTCGCCGGATCCGGCAAAGCGGTGCGCCTTGCCCCAGTCGCGCACGGCGTCCTTCACCGGCTGGTGCTGACGCGTCAGCGTGTCGAGGATTTCAATGGCCGCAGCAATGCGGGCGCCGTCTCTCATGGGGTGCGATCCTGTCTGTCTTTCTTCCCCGCAATGCGGGGAAGTGGGCCCTCCATAGCCGAAGGCGACGGAGGGGTCGAAGGGGCGCCTTCCGTAGCGCAAGCGAAGGAAGGCGAATAGTGCCTGCCACACAGATACCGCCGCGCTATCGCGCAGCGGCCCCTCCACCACGCCGTTGGCGCGGTTCCCCTCCCCGCGAGGCGGGGAGGAAATTATTTCGGCCGGGCTCCGCCATGGGTGACGGCAAGCTGGCGGCAGATCGTCCTGGGGTCGGTGAAGATGCGAAGGCCGTTCACCACGGCCTCCGGCTCTTCGTGCGCCACCGTGTCCCCGGCGAGGATCAGGGTCGGCGCATTCTGGTGATCGGCATCCAGCAGCGCGACAATCCCGGCCCTCGGCCGGGCATAGTCGACACGCACCAGGGTGATGGCATCCACCCAGTGCGGATTGACCGCGAGCGCGCCCTCCATCGTGCAGCAATCGGCACACAGCCAGGGACCGCCATCGGCGTCATCCCACTGGCCGGTCAGCAGGAAGAGCACATCTTTGGACAGATCGAGCGGCGGCTGGTCCTGCATCATCGCGTGAGCACCTCAATGGCCATGAATATCCAGAAAGCGGCCAGCACGAGCACGCTTGCCAGGAAGGCTGCGAAACGGTGCAGCATGTGATTGGTGGTGATGTGGATCACGACATGCACGATGCGCAGCCCGACCCAGACCCAGGCCAGGGTGAGCAGGAGATCTCCGGCAACGCCGAACACGCCTGCAAACAGCACGCCGGCATAGAAGAGGATCGGTGTTTCCAGCTGGTTCTGATAGGCATTGGAAAATTGCATCGACCGTTTCGGCCACGCCTTCTGCCCCAGCGCCACCTCGGATACCTTCACCTCGCCCCGCCGGATTGCGGCGGTCCGGGTCAGCCCGGTCGCAATCACCAGCGCGAAGGTCAGCGCCACCTGCACCAGGACCGGATAGAGAAAAGCCGTGTTCATTGCATCACTCCCCTTTTGCAGCCGCTCGTCCGGCGGCATTGCGCGACCCTAGGCAGGCTTTCCGGCGAACGACAGCCATCCGCGATGGATGGCTGCCATACACCGGTTTTGGCAGTGTCAGGATACTAGCTCGTGGTCGGGTAGTTCGGCGCTTCGCGCGTGATCTTCACGTCGTGCACATGGCTTTCGCGCAGGCCCGCATTCGTAATGCGCACGAATTGCGCGCGGCTGTGCAGATCGGCAATCGTGCGCGAGCCGGTATAGCCCATGGCCGCGCGCAGACCGCCCACCATCTGGTGCAGGATCGGACCGACCGGGCCCTTGTAGGGCACCTGGCCTTCAATCCCTTCGGGCACCAGCTTCATGCGCTCGGTATCCTTCTGGAAGTAACGGTCGGCAGACCCGGCCGCCATCGCCCCCAGCGACCCCATGCCGCGATAGGATTTGTAGGACCGGCCCTGATAGAGGAAGACCTCGCCCGGCGCCTCTTCCGTACCGGCCAGCAGCGAGCCGATCATCACGCAGTGCGCGCCGGCGGCGATCGCCTTGGCCATGTCGCCGGAGAATTTGATCCCGCCATCGGCGATGATGCAGGCATCGGAGCCTTCCGCGGCGCGGCGGGCATCCATGATCGCCGTCAGCTGCGGCACGCCGACACCGGCGACCACGCGCGTCGTGCAGATCGAGCCCGGCCCGATCCCCACTTTCACACAGTCCGCACCGGCATCGATCAGCGCCCTGGCACCGTCATAGGTCGCCACATTGCCGGCCACCACGCGGGCGGCATTCGACGCCTTCTTCACCCGGGTGACCTGGTCGAGCACCGATTTGCTCTGGCCGTGGGCGGTGTCGATCACCACCACGTCCACGCCGGCGTCCATCAGGGCCTCGGCGCGCTCGAAACCGCTGTCGCCGACCATCGTGGCCGCCGCGCAGCGCAGACGCCCCTGGGCGTCCTTGGCGGCCATCGGGTGGGCCTGGGCCTTTTCCATGTCCTTGACCGTGATCAGACCGATGCAGCGGTCCTGGTCGTCGACCACCAGCAGGCGTTCGATCCGGTGCCTGTGCAGCTTGGCGCGCGCCTCGTCCTGGGAGGCACCCTCACGCACCGTCACCACGTCGCGCGTCATCAGATTGCCGACCTTCTCGTTCGGGTCGTCGGCAAAGCGCACATCGCGATTGGTGATGATGCCCACCAGCTTGCCCGGCAGGCCGTTGCCATTGCCTTCCACGACGGGAATGCCGGAAATCCGGTGCTGGGCGATCAGGGCGCGCAGATCGGCGAGTGTCGCATCCGGCGAGATCGTCACCGGATTGACCACCATGCCGCTCTCGAACCGCTTCACCCGGCGGACCTCTTCGGCCTGCTCGGCGATGGTGAGATTGCGGTGGATCACCGCCAGGCCGCCGGCCTGGGCCATGGCGATCGCCATGCCGCTTTCGGACACGGTGTCCATGGCGGCGGCCATCACGGGAATGTTCAGCCCGACATCGCTGGCGATGCGGGTGGACACATTGGCATCGGCGGGGAGAACTTCGGACGGGCCGGGCTGCAAGAGCACGTCGTCGAAGGTGAGACCTTCGCGAATCTCCATGGGAGACTCCTTTCTGCTGCTTGCGGCGCGGCTTTAGTCCGGATTCGACAGAGTGGCAAGGGGGCGGGGTGCGACATCGCGGAATTGTCGCATTTGGCGAGGCCGGCACCGGCAGGGATTTGCCGCATGTTGCCGCCCGGCCCCGCATTGGCATATATTGCCACACTGACAAAGGAGCGCCTCATGGCCACACGCAATGTCGTCCTGACCGAAGCCCAGTCCGGCCTGATTGACCGGCTGGTGGCATCAGGACGCTTCCAGAATGCCTCGGAAGCCATGCGGGCCGGCCTTCGGCTTCTGGAAGCCGAGGAAGCGGAACTTGCCCTGCTGCGTGACCGGCTTCAAACCGGCATCGAGCAGGCCCGGACCGGCGAACTCGCCGCCGGCAGCGGCGAAGACGCCGTCCGCCGGGCTTTCGCACAGGCACGGGCAAGCAAGGATTGACCCGTAGCTGGCGCCTCACGCGGCAAGCGGAAGCCTCCCTTGTCGATATCGCCCGCTGGACCCTGAAAACCTTCGGCCCCCGCCAGGCCGAGGCCTATGAAGCCGATCTCATTGCGTGCTGCCATGAGATCGCAGACGGCACCCGCTTTTCACAGAGCTGCCGTCAGCTGGTGGATGCCGGAATGACCGGAGACCTGCGCTACGCGCGCGCCGGAGAGCATTTCATCGTCTTTCTGGAAGCCCCGGCAGAGATTGTCATCGTCGACTTTCTTCACGCCCGGTCAGACCTCCCTAGAAAACTTCGAACGGAGTAAATGAGGATGTTCGACCTTCTCACCGTCATCGCCGCCTGGTTCGGTGCGATAACAGCTGCAGTCGCTCTCGTCTGGCAGATTGCAAGCGACCGAAGACGCCAAAAAGAAATTGAAGAGGAACGCCTAGAGATCGTTTCCAAGCCCGTTGCGGCTTGGCATAGGGGAACTCTAGTGCGTTACAGACCGCGTATAAGCGGACCGACATATCATTTGAAATTCAAAATCGAAGGGGCGACGTGGGATCCCCACGAAGCTAACGGGAATTGGATCGAGAGTGGTCCTAGCGGCGGCCGCTATGTAATGGTGCCAGACGCCGACGGTCATCATTGCACACATATTATTTTCCGCTCAGGCCCGCCAGAAGGCGCCTTTGTTGACTTCAAAGTCGTTGAATCGAACTCCAACAAGCCGGTGGTCAGGCGCCGCGCATATATCGAGTAGACATACAATCCCATACTTGGGTCATCCGTCACGCCCGAACCTGTTTTGCGGGGATAACCCCGATCTTATCCCCACCTGCCAAATACCGCGCATAATCACCCCACGGTCCGCTGTCGCCGGTGCACAGGCAAGGCGGACCGGGTGGCGCTGAGGCGGGCACGATCGGCCGGCTTCTTAATCGGCTTCACCGGGTTGCAGACGATCCCTCGGGACCTCTCGAATACCCTTTATTCCAGACCTTCCCGGCGGATCGTCTGCAATGCCCGATATCTCCGATGCCGCCCGGCAGACGGAGATGCACGCCTGTCAATCCGCGCCGCGCTGCCCCCGGAACCCCATCGCGATGACGAAAGTCTCGGCGCTCTCGGAGCGGCTGGCGTCGGGTTTGAAGTGGCGGACCTTGTCGAAATTGGCTTTCAGCAGGTCCAGCAGCTCGCCCTCGGCGCC
>PANX01000036.1 GCA_002707795.1 Maricaulis sp. | reverse complement strand
GCTGGATATAGCCCATGATCTGGTCGAGAAATTCCATTACGCGGTCCCCTTCCGCAACTAACGCTGGCCCATCTTACCCCAAGTTCGAGCCATCCGTTAACGATCTTTCCAAACATGTCCCAAGGGAAGCCGGTTCTCCTGAGACGCGAACACCGCTATTTTCTGAAGACCATCCGCTTGATTGCAAACAGGATCGCGACAACGATCAAATAGCCGACAAACAGGACGCCGGCGTAGCGCCAGAAATGCGGCTCAAGCAGCGGCGGCAGGCTGAAACCGCCCGACCCGGCAATCACCGGTGCCAGGCTTTCCAGCACGATATGGGCCAGCGTGGCGCCGACCGCGACGAAGGGCAGGCGCGCCCAGGCGGTCATCATCAAGGTCGCCACGACAGCCACAAGCAGGCCGAGCACGGCGTTGACTTCTGCGAAGCCCTCGCGGGCAAACCCCAGAACGGACTCAAGCATGTTCGATACTCCCCCAGCGCTTGCCTGCTTGCGGCGATGCGGGGGAGATACTAGCGCGAATTAACCATTTGTCACGGAGAAAGCGTCCGGAGGCCCGGAGCAACTCTTTGAATTTTCGGGTATTCCGAGCCTGTCAGACGCCGCGCCGCCCGAGCGCTTCCACCTTGTGCAGCATCTTTGCCCGGCCTGGCACGCCCGCGGCTTCCACGCCGCCCAGTATCGTCCGGCGGACGGGCCTGAAGCCGGAAATACGCAGAATGCCCTTCTCCAGCGCCTTCACGCTGTGGCCGCCGAACATGGTGCCGTAGGCAAAGCCGGGCATGCCCATTGTCACGATGATCCGGGCCGACTTGCCCTTCATCTTCTGCGCCGGCCAGCCGGCACCGTCATTCGTCGTGGCGAGCAGGAATTCATTGCGCGCCAGCTGTTCCAGGAAGGCCTTGAGGCGGGCCGGCATACAGCCCAGCCAGAGCGGAAAAACCAGGACAAGATGATCGGCCGCCGCCAGCTTGCCGCGCTCGCCGACGATCTGCATGTCGGGCGGCGTATCGAATTCGGACTGGTTGTGCAGGAAGTCGATCGGCAAACTGCCGATATCGATCCGGCTGACTTCAAAGCCCGCCTCGCGGGCGCCGCGCTCATAGGCCTCCGCCAGCGCCGGAACGAAATGCTCCGGCGACGCGTCCGGATGTCCGTTGATAATGCAGATCGACCGTTTCATGACCGCACTCCCTGTGCGGTCTTTATACACCCGGCATCCGTGCGGGGCCGCGTGTCACGGCGCCGCAGGGCAATCTACATCCGGAACACGCCGAATTTCGTCTTCTCGATCGGGGCGTTGAGCGACGCCGAGAGCGACAGGCCGAGCACGCGGCGCGTGTCGGCCGGCGCGATCACGCCGTCATCCCACATCCGGGCGGTCGAGAAATAGGGGTGACCCTCGGCCTCATAGGCCTCGCGGATCGGCTGTTTGAATTTCGCCTCGTCCTCGGCCGGCCAGTCCTCGCCGCGGGCTTCCATGGCGTCGCGCTTGACCGTGGCCAGCACCGAGGCGGCCTGCTCGCCCCCCATCACCGAGATGCGCGCATTCGGCCACATGAAGAGAAAGCGCGGGGAATAGGCGCGTCCGCACATGCCGTAATTGCCGGCCCCGTAGGAGCCGCCGATGATGACGGTGAATTTCGGGCCCTTGAACGTCGACACGGCCGTGACGAGCTTGGCGCCGTCCTTGGCGATGCCGCCGGCCTCGTATTTCGAGCCGACCATGAAGCCGGTGATATTCTGCAGGAAGACCAGCGGGATGCCGCGCTGGGCGCACAGCTCGATGAAGTGGGCACCCTTCTGGGCGCTTTCGGAGAAGAGGATGCCGTTATTGGCGATAATGCCGACCGGCATGCCATAAAGCCGGGCGAAACCGGTCACCAGCGTCTCGCCATAGAGTTTCTTGAACTCGTCGAATTCGGACCCGTCAACGATCCGCGCGATCACCTCGCGCACATCGAACGGCGCACGCGTATCGGTGGGGATGATACCGCCCAGCTCGGCCGGATCGTATTTCGGCTCGCGCGGGTCGGTAACATCCAGATCGATGGTCTTCACGGTGTTCAGCGTGCCGACGATCCGCCGGGCCGTATGCAGGGCGTGCTCGTCATTTGCGGCATAGTGGTCGGCCACGCCGGAGACACGGGCGTGCACGTCGGCGCCGCCCAGATCCTCGGCCGAGATCACCTCGCCCGTCGCCGCCTTCACCAGCGGCGGCCCGCCCAGGAAGATCGTGCCCTGCTTGCGCACGATCACCGTCTCATCCGACATGGCCGGCACATAGGCGCCGCCCGCCGTGCACGAGCCCATCACCACGGCGATCTGGGGAATGCCCTCGGCGGACATGTTGGCCTGGTTGAAGAAGATGCGGCCGAAATGGTCGCGATCGGGGAAGACCTCGGCCTGGTGCGGCAGGNTCGCGCCGCCGCNGNCGNCCAGATAGACGCAGGGCAGATGGTTCTGCATCGCGATTTCCTGGGCGCGCAGGTGCTTCTTCACCGTCATCGGATAATAGGCGCCACCCTTGATGGTGGGGTCGTTGCACACGACCATCACTTCCCGGCCCGAAACCCGCCCGATACCGGCAATCATGCCGGCGCCATGCACATTGCCTTCATACATGCCGTTCGCCGCCAGCGCGCCGATCTCCAGGAAGGGCGAGCCGGGATCCAGCAGACGCTCCACCCGGTCGCGGGGCAGCAGCTTGCCCCGGGCGACATGGCGCTCGCGCGACCGTTCCGATCCGCCCAGAGCCGCCTCGGCCGTCTTCGCGCGCAGGTCGGCGACCAGCGCCTCCATGGCCGCCGCATTCTCGCGGAAGGTATCGGACTGGGGATCGATGGCGGAAGCGAGCTGGGTCATGATCGGGTCCCGGTTTGGTCAATCTCTGCCGCTGCTTAACCCGCCAGGCCACCCGAGCGCAATTGTTGCTGCATCCAAAGCGGTTCCCGCACGCATCTTTCCCGGCACAGGTCCAACGGGACAAGACCATGCGCAAACACGCCATTTCTGCCGGCCACCGCGCATCGCGGGACCGATCTGATTCGGCAAGGTGCTGCCCGTGCGCGCCCCTGTTCCGGGCCCGCACAAACCGGACGGGAAACGGAAAAGTTGTTGCTTTGTCAGGAACGCAACCGGGTTTCCCGCGTTGTTTGGATGGAATGCCTTGGCGCCGTCACACTTCTCCGGCAATGTCTGGTTCGGACCGCCGGGACAGGGCGGGCAGGGCGAATGAAAAATGAGTGCGTGGCCGGGTTAACGAGTGATTCAGGCCTCCGCTCGCAGGCTCACGGGCGTGATCTTCACGCTTTCTGTGATGTCCCGATTTCGTTCGCGGGAGGGAGCAATGCGTAAGCAAGTTTTTGTTTCCATAGGCTTTGCAGCCGCGCTCTGCGCCCCTGCCATGGCGCAGTCCGCCATCGATTCCGAGGCTTGGCTGACCGCCCCGGCGAGCGTCGAGAATCCCGGCGCCGTGCGCTGGCGGATCACGACGGAATCGTCCAGCGGCACTCCTGTCGTTATCGGTTCCGGGCAGACGGGCGGCGACCGCGAGATTTCCGCCATCGCCGGCCAGATCGACTTCTATCCCTTCGGCGATGAATTCTACCTGTCGGCCGGTACGGTCGCGCCCAATGACCGGGGCCGATACCCGCTGTGGACCCGCGATACCGGCCAGCGCCCCGATGTCTTCCCGCACGCTGAACTGGCTGAAACCGCCAATCCCAGCCAGATCGAGCGTCTGACCCGCTATTTCGGTGCCGGCGTCACTGTGCGGACCATCGACGACTGGAGCCTGACGGTGGAAGGCGGCGCCTATTTCCAGGATTCCGGTGAAGACCGGATGGTGCTGTTCGATCCGGACACCGGCGAGAACCTGCCGCTGCTGGAGGATCTCGACAGGATGGATGTCGAGGCCGTCGGCGAAACCCAGGGCCGCTCCGTCCGCCCGGTCGGCCATCTGGTGCTGCGCCGCCGTTTCTAGCGCTGCGCCAGACCTGGACGCCACCCGCGTCCATCCCTCTTCATATCGCCCCGCGTCACCCCTAGAGTAAGCGTCGAATCTTCACGGTCGGCGCACCATGCCTCTCAACCTGTCCTTCCTGCCTTTTCTCAACCGGATCGAGAAATCGGTGCTCGATGCCGTCGAGCACGAGGTGGAATGGTTCTGCCTGCCGGCCGGCAAGCTGCTGTTCCGGGAAGGCGATGATGCGGACGCCTTCTATCTGGTGCGCTCCGGCGCACTGGCGGCTTTCCGGGACGGGGCCCTCGGCCGGCCGGACCTGATCGGCTATATCCGCGCCGGCGAGCCCGTCGGCGAAATGTCGCTGCTGGACGAGACGCCGCATTCGGCCAGTGTCTACGCCCTGCGCGACAGCGAGCTGGTCCGCCTGCCCAAGGCCAGTTTCGAACGCCTCACCTCAAAACATGCCAGCCTGATGCGCGAACTGTCCCGCATGATGCTGGCGCGCCTGCGCGGGCCCAAGCGGCCGGCCGGATCGGAGCCGCGCGTCTTCGCCCTGATCTCGACCTCGCCGACCATTGACCTCGACTACCGGGCGCGTGAGCTCAAGGCCGCGCTGAAGACAATCGGCACCAGCTGTGCCATCGCCGACGAGACGTGTGCCGACTGGAGTGCCGGCCAGCTTGATGTGCTGGAGCAGGACCATGATGTCGTCCTGCTGGTCGCGCGCTTTTCCGACCCGGGCTGGGCACGCCGCGCGATGGGCCGGGCCGACCGGATGTGGCTGTTCGCGCGGGCCGACGCGCGGCCCTCAACCCCGCTCCTGCCGGACGACCCCTCTCCCGCCATGCGGCTGAAACTGCTGGATGTTGTTTTGCTGCACCCGGGCGGGGTCACCGCTGCCTCACGGCCGCAGGAATGGGCCAATGCCTCGGATGCCGCCCGCGTCTTCCACTGGCGCCAGGACCAGCATGTTGCCGACACGGCCCGCCTCGCCCGCACCCTCGCCGGCAAGTCCGTCGGCCTCGTCGTCTCCGGCGGCGGCGCCCGGGCCTATGCCCATCTCGGTGCGATCCGCGCCCTGCGCGAAGCCGGTGTACCGCTCGATTTTGTCGGCGGCGCCTCGATGGGCGCCATCGTCGCCGCCGGGATCGCGCTCGACTGGAGCGATGACGAGCTGGACTGGCGGATACGCAAGGCTTTCGTCGAGACCAATCCGCTCGACGACTGGACCCTCCCCGTCATCTCAATGGCGCGGGGCGAGAAGGTCGACCGGCGCCTGAAAGAGCATTTCGGGGATGTCGAGATCGCCGAACTCGTGCGCCCCTATTTCTGCCTGTCCTCGAACCTGGCGTCCGGCCGGCCGCATGTGCACCGGTCCGGCCGCCTGCGCGATGCGCTGCGCGCCTCGATCGCGATTCCCGGCCTTTTGCCGCCCGTCGTCCTGCACGGCCAGATCCTGGTCGACGGGGCCGTCTTCACCAATTTCCCGGCCCGCGAGATGCGCGCCTTCCATCGCGGAGCGGTCGTCGGGGTCGATGTGACCCGCGCACAGGGCCTGAATCCGGACGATTTCATCGATCCGCCGAGCTTTTTCGGCTGGGTGCGGCGGCACGGGCTGAAATCCCCGCCGCCGATCGCATCCCTGCTGATGCGCGCGGCCACGGTGGGGGTGGCCGACCATCGCGATATCGGACGCGAAGCCGCCGACCTGCTCATCCTGCCCGACACGCCGGTCGATATCCGGCAGTGGGACCGGTTCGATGAAGTGGTCGAAGCGGGTTACGAGGCCACACAGGACATGCTGGCCGGCATCAATGACGAGATGCGTGCACGGCTGGGCCTGCCTGTACCGCCTACAGCCTGAACCCGCGAGCTGCCGCGGTTAGTCAATCCGGTTGCGATCAGGCCCGCTGAACCAGTCAGCCTCAAGCGCCCGCAAACGCCCGACCACGGACACCAGGAAGGCCGTCGACCAGCCGATCAGCAGGAAGCCGGTAATCCCCTCCATCGCCGCAACCAGGCGCCAGCTGGCCGACAGCACCACATCGCCATAGCCGAGCGTGGAAAACGTCGAGGCTGAAAAATACAGCGCCTCCTCCAGCGTGCCGATCTCGCCCAGCAACAGGTATAGACCCGCAAACAGCCAGATCTCGATCCCGTGCAGCCCCAGCACACCCAGCACCACGGCCAGGATCAGCCCGGCCTGAACCAGCCGGTGCCCCGGCTCGCGTGCGCCGTCGCCGCGCCAGCGGATCATCACCAGAAGCGCGCCCAGCCCGACCATGTGAATGGCCAGGACCAGCACGATAATCACGCCGGAAACTGCCAGTGCCGCAATCATACTTCACCCCTCCCCCAAGAGGCCCAACCGATCTCTCGGACTATGCCGCCCGCAATCGCAACCCATTCAGACAATTGCCGACCGACCCAAGTCCACCATTGCTTTCCCGGCTTTCGCGGCGGGTTCCCGCTTGCGTCAAGCATATCAGAGGGAGGGCCGCCTCAGACATGGATCTGTGAAGGAAGACTGCAGCCCGGTGGCAGGTTGACGCGGAGGCAAATCGGCACAATGGGCATACCCAACCCATCTCAACCATAAAAATATAAATATATCAATGCTATAATTAACATTCAATATGTAAGTAATTATTCACTTGCAATTCTGCGAACGTCGTTTCATAAAATGTGTGAATGATCGTTCACACGATCCTGCAACTCGGGACGAAGGCGATGACCGGAATGCTGAGGACTGACCTGTTTGACGGTGTGGATACCAATACCGGCGTGACGGCGAAGGCCGGCACGACCAAGGCGCGGATCGAGCGGGCGGCATTGATGCTGTTTGCCCGGCACGGGATGGACGGGGTGTCGATCAAGCAGATCGCCGGGGCCTGCGGCATATCCGACGGCGCCATGTACCGCCACTTCAGGTCCAAGGATGCGCTGGGCCGGCAGATGTTCGAGGCCATCCATGCCCGGCTGGAAAGCCTGGTGACGGACAATCTGGCCCCCGGCGCCTCGCTGGAGGATATCGCCCGCGCCCTCACCCGCGCCTATTGCCACCTGGCGCAGACCGATCCGGCGCAATTCGCCTTCCACCTCACCCACCGCAATTATTTCATTGCGGCTTCGGGCGATGGCGGGGCCGACCCGTCCGACCTGATGACGGCCTGTGTGGCCGACGCGATGGCGCGCGGCGAAATTCCCCAGGGCGATGCCGAACTGAAATCCGCCATGGCACTGGGCGTGGTGATGCAGGCGGCGGAGTATTCGCTCTACGGCCGGATCGCCAGACCGCTCACCCACTATGTGGACGACTTCACCCGCGCGATCATGGCCGTGCTGCACACCGCCTGATCCACCCGATTTTCCAATGACTTCCAACAGCCAAGGGAGGCCGTGATGCGGTCCTTCGTGTTCAACTGTGCCTACTGGTTCCTGTCCGGCGTCTACGCCATTGTCTGCGCCATCCTGGCGCTCGTGCCCGGCCGCCGCGTGCTGATGCACGGCCTGCGCTCCTACTGCCGCGCCACGGTAATCCTGATGCGCGTCGTCTGCGGCATCCGCGTGGAAGTGCGCGGCACCGCGCCGAAAGACCAGCCGGTGATCATCGGCGCCAAGCACCAGTCCTGGGGCGACGGCATCGTGATGATGGCCAAGTGCGGCGACGTAAATTTCGTCTGCGGCGACCACATGCTGAAATTCCCGCTGATCGGCTGGGTGCTGAAACGCTGCGGCGCCATCGTGCTGTCCAATGGCGGAGGCGCGGAGGCGCAGAAGAGCCTGACCGAGGGCATTGCCCGCTCGCAGGGCGAAGGCCGTCCGCGCCCCGTGCTGATCTATCCGGAAGGCCATCTCNCCCCGGTCGGCGAAGGCCTGCGCTATCGGTCCGGCGTGTGGCGCCTGAGCCAGGCACTGGACCGGCCGATCATTCCCGTCGCCACCAATCTGGGCCAGTGCTGGCCACAGCAGGGCTGGGCCAAGCATGCCGGCACGGCGGTGATCGAATTCATGGACCCGATCGCCCCCAGTGCCGACCGCGATGCGGTGCTGGCGGAGCTGGAAAGCCGCGTCGAGGCCCGCTCGCGTGAGCTGGAAGCGGAATACGCGGCCCGGTTTGCGCCGCGTGAAGAACGCGCGCAGTCTGCCAGCCGCCCGGTCCGGAGCTGCGCATGAGACGCGGCCAGGGCCCGGCCGCACCCGGGGAGTGTCATGCGATCGACCGTGTTCAACATCCTGTTCTATNCCTGCCTGGCCGTGTTCGTGCTGATCGCGGCCGCCCTGACCCTGCAGCCCTCGCCGCGGCCCATTCGCGCTGTCATGCGCACGGCCTGCCACACAGTGCGCGGCCTGATGCGCGGGGTGATGGGTATCCGCATCGAGGTGCGCGGCACACCGCCGGCGGGACAGCCCGTGATCATCGCCTCGAAGCACCAGTCCTGGGCCGACGGTTTCATGATGATGGCCGTGACCGGCGACATCAATTTCATCATCGGCACGGCGATCGCCAAGTTTCCGCTGGTCGGCCGCATCGTCGCCCGGTCTGGCGCGACCATGGTCAACTCGCCCGGCGACCGCGCCTCGGACCAGTCGATGCAGGATGTGCTCAACCGCGCCGCCGACGATCCGCGCCCGCTGCTGATCTATCCGGAGGGCAATCTGGCCGCAGTCGGCGAGGCCAAGCGCTACAGGAAGGGCGTGCACCTCATGTATGAGACGCTGAACCGCCCCGTCGTGCCTGTCGCCACCAATATGGGGCTGCGCTGGCCGAAGAATGAATGGGTCAAGCATCCCGGCCCGGCGGTGATCGCGTTTCTCGACCCGATCCCGCCCGGCCTGCCGCGCGATGCCTTCCTGCCGCGCCTGATGACCACGATTGAAACCCGCACCCGCGCGCTGGAGGCCGAAGGCCGCGCGTATGGGCCTGCCGACACGGAGACAGTGTCATGAGTGCCAGGATTGCCGCCCGGCTGGTGACGCAGAAGCGTTTCCTGCCCCTGCTGGTCGCCCAGTCCCTGGGAGCCTTCAACGACAATTTCTTCCGCTATGCCCTGGTCACGCTGATCGCGTTCGAGGGCCTGACGATGTTCGGGCTGGACCGGCTGACCCTGGTCTCGGTCGCGGCCTCGATGTTTACCGTGCCGGTCTTCCTGTTCTCGGCCGTGGCCGGCCGCATGGCCGACAAGTTCGACCGCACGCGCATCATGCGCTTTGCCAAGTTCGCCGAGATCTGGCTGATGGCGATCACCGCCCTGGGCTTCATCCTGGAACAGCCGCACCTGTTGATGACGGCGCTCTTCCTGATGGGCACGCAATCGGCCTTCTTCACCCCGGCCAAGAATTCCGCCCTGCCGACACTTCTTAGCGACACCGAGCTGGTGCCCGCCAATGCGCTGATCTCCGGCCTGCTGAACGTCTCGGTGCTGATCGGTATCGGCACCGGCACCTGGCTGATCACCCAGTCCTTCGGACCGCAGGCCGTGGGCGGCGGGCTGGTCGTGATGGCGATCGTCGGCTGGCTGGCGATCCGGCAATTGCCGGAGGNGNCCGCCTCGCGGCCGGACATGCCGCTGACCGTCAACTTCATCGGCGAAACGTTCCGCGTGCTGGGCTATGCGCTGAAAGCGCCGGACGTGCTGCGTCCGCTGACGGGCGTGGCCTGGTTCTGGATGCTGGCCGCCTCGATCATCACGCTGATGCCGGTCTTCACGGCCTCGGTGCTGGGCGCGGACGAAACGGTGGTGCTGCTCTTTTCGGCGCTGTTCACGGTCGGCGCGGCGATCGGTGCGATGGCGTGCGGCGCGCTGAGCGGCGACGGCGACGCCCTGCCCTTCTCGATTGCCGGCGCTTTCGGCGTGGTGATCTTCGCCGGGGATGTCGCCCTGCACACCTGGTCCAACCCGCTGACGCCGGAAGGCGCGCCGCTGGTCTCGGCAAACGCCTTCATGGCCGAACCGGCCAATCTGCGCATCCTGATCGATCTGGGCATGGCCGCTGTGTCGGCGGGNCTCTTCGTGGTGCCCCTGCAGGCCATGGCCCAGCGCCGCGCACCGGCCGAGCTGCGCGGCCGTCTGCTGGCGGCGGGCGGTATCCTGAATGCCGCCACCGCGACCGCCGGACAATTCGTGCTGGCCGTCATCGCTGCCCTCACCCTGCCGATCCAGACCGCCTTCCTGGTGATCGCCGCGATCAGCCTGCTGGCGGGTCTGTTTATTCTCTGGCGGCAATCCCTGCGCTGGCGCTCTGCCCCCGACTCGCCTTCGAGATAGTCAAAACGCTTCCACCACGCTAAACGGCGACTCCATGAATATAATCACGACGACAAAGGGCCTGGAAAAGGCCTGTGACGACCTCCTCCAGAATCCCTACATGGCTGTCGACACCGAGTTCATGCGCGAAACGGTGTACTGGCCGCAGCTCTGCCTGATCCAGGCGGCGGGCGGCCCGACGGAAGTCATCATCGACCCGCTGGCCGACGGCCTCGATCTGGAACCCTTCTGGGAGCTGATGGCGGATGAGCGGATCATCAAGGTCTTCCATGCCGCACGGCAGGATCTGGAGATCTTCTTCCACCGCGGCGGCGACAGCCTGATCCCGCATCCGATGTTCGACAGCCAGGTTGCGGCGATGGCGCTGGGCCTGGGCGACTCGATTGCCTATGACGCACTGGTGAAGGCGCTGCTGAAACGCCCGATCGACAAGGGGCCGCGCTTTACCGACTGGTCGCGCCGTCCGCTGAGCGATGCCCAGCTGGAATACGCCATGGCCGACGTGACCCATCTGCGCGATCTCTATCCGATCATGCAGGAGCGGCTGGAGAAGAAGGGCCGGGCCGAATGGCTGGCCGAGGAAATGAAGATCCTCACCAATCCGGAGACCTACCGGCTCGATCCCGAAGAGAGCTGGCGCCGGATGAAGCTGCGCAAGAATTCGCCGAAATGGCTGGCGGCGCTGCGCGCCGCTGCCGCCTGGCGCGAGACCGAGGCGCAGACCCGGGACATGCCGCGCCAGCGCGTGATGAAGGATGATGCGATCTACGAGATCGCCGGTGTCGCTCCCACGACGCCGGAACAGCTGACCGGACTGCGCGCCGTGCCCAAGGGCTTCGAGCGCTCCTCGCCGGCCCGCCGCCTGTTCGAGAAAATGTCCGCCGCGCTGGCCGCACCGGAATCCTATGCACCGGCGTACGAAAAGTCCGCGCCCCCGCCCCAGGGCACGGGTCCGACCGTGGAATTGCTCAAGGTGCTGCTGAAATTCGTCGCCGAGGATGCCGGTGTCGCACCGCGCCTCATCGCCACCGTGCCGGACCTGGAAAAGATCGCCAGCGGCGATGACGAGGATGTCGCGGCGATGACCGGCTGGCGGCGCGAGGTGTTCGGCGAACCGGCCCGTCGTCTCAAGCGGGGCGAACTGTCGCTGACGCTGAAGGACGGCAAGGTCTGCGTCACCGAGGTGAAGGTCTAGGGCGGTCGCGCGATCGAACCGGCGAACCGGTTTCCACGCCACCGGATCACGCTCTAATCCAGTGGCTTGAGCCTTGAATCCCAGGCACTGCCGCCATTGGCGTAGAGCGGCATGCCCGGCGGCGGCAGCAGGATGTTGTTCCAGTAGACATGCACCAGATCGCGGATGGGGTCGTCGAGGCGCTCGATGAGATCGCGCGCCAGATCCGGCATCGCGAAGAAGACGAACTCGCCCAGCGAACAGCACAGCCAGCTCTCGAAACCCGTCGCCGTGCCTTCGCGATCATAGGGGTTCGGCACAGCCGTGGTGCATAGCGTGTAAAAGCGGACATGGTCCTCGACATCCCAGCCGGCAAAGTCGAGACAGTCTGACGGTGTGCGCAGATGATCGTGGATCGCCTCGCGCCAGCCGGCTTCGGCTGCACGCTCCGGCCAGGTCTCGCGCAGGAATTCCGCCACCGCGCCGGCCGGGTCCAGAAGGACGAGACCGGGATGTTCGCCACTGCCGCCGCCACTGCCGCCGCCGATAACCAGACCACCGCGCGAACAGGAAAACTCCTGCTTGGGCCCGTCGATATCCTCCAGCGGGCGATAGACCGGCAAATAGCCGAAATAGCCAACAAGCTGGTGTTTGTAGCCGTCGATAAAACTCACGCCGCATTCCTTTGCGATCCGTCTCGTCCCGGATAGCGCGCGGCGCGCGCTGTGGCGAGCCCCGTCAGCCGGCGCGGCTCATTTGCACAGCCCCCTCACGGCGCTCGGTCTCGACATGCGCGACCAGTGCATCGAGCGTAAGCGGGCGTGCAAAGAGATAGCCCTGGGCCTGGTCACAGCCGATGATACGCACGGCCTCGAACTGGCGTTCGGTCTCGACGCCCTCGGCGACCGTCGTCATCTGCAGGGCCCGGGCAAGCGCGTTGATCGACCCGACGATGGAGATGGATTGCGGCTCGCGGTCCAGCGGTTCGACGAAGGAACGGTCGATCTTCAGCTTGTCGAAGGCGAATTTGCGCAGATAGCTGAAAGAGGAATAGCCGGTGCCGAAATCGTCCAGGCTGATTTTCAGGCCGATATCGCGCAGCTTGCGCAGTATCGAGAGATTGGCGTCGGTGTCCGCCAGCAGGACGGACTCGGTAATCTCCACCTCGATGCGCCCGGGATCGACGCCATGGCGCGTCAGCGCCTCGACGAAGACGCCCGGCAGGTCCGGATTGCGCAGCTGCACGGGAGACACATTGATCGCGATGCAGATACCCGGATCGATCCGCGCCGCCGCCGCGACAACCGACCGGATTACCCATTCGCCCATCGGCACGATCAGCCCGCTGCGCTCGGCCAGCTCGATGAACCGGTCAGGCGGCACATTGCCGTGTTCGGGATGTGTCCAGCGCAGCAGCGCCTCACAGCCGGTGGTCCGGTTCCGGTCGATATCGATCAGGGGCTGGTACAAGAGATGGATCTGGTTGTTGTCGATCGCGGCCTTCAGGTCCCGCTCCATCTGCATCAGCGCCTGGGCCTCGATATCCATCGTGTGATCGAACTCGACCACATTGCCCTGCCCGCTCGCCTTTGCGCGATACAGCGCAAGATCGGCCTGGCTGAGCACCGCCTGAACGCAGGTGTCACCGGCACCGAGCTGGCGGATACCGATACACGTCGAACAATCCAGCACGGCATCGTCGATCGTGATCGGCAATTCGATCGCATCGACGATCTGACGCCCGATATACTGGGCTTCGCGGCCCGGATCGGTGAGGACAATGGCGAACTCGTCGCCACCCATCCGGCACACGGTGCCGGCCCGGCCCACGACATGGCGCAAACGGCTGGCAATCGTCACCAGCACGCGGTCGCCAACCCCGTGCCCCATCGTGTCATTGATGACCTTGAAACGGTCCAGATCCAGCAATAGCAGGCTCGTCCGGCTGTCCGGCAACTGCATGCGCTGATCGAGCAGTGCCGAAAGCGTGGCCCGGTTGGCCAGGCCGGTCAGGGTATCGTGCGAGGCCATATACTCGATCTGTTCAGCGCTCTCGCGCGTCGCAGTGATATCCGAGGCCACGCCCTGATAGCCGGTAAAGCACCCGTCCTCGTAGCGCGGCTTGCCGGTCAGGCTGACCCAGCGCACCGTGCCGTCACCCTTCAGCCGCAGCTCTCGATCGGAGAACGCCTCCTCGCTCGCCATCAGATGCGCCAGCTCGCTGGCAGCCACATCCCGCTCGAACAGCGACAGCAGCGCGGGCGCTGGCTGATTATCCGAGTGGATACTGTCAGGGTCGAAGCGCGGCAGGCCGGAGCGGATCCGGCCGGAAGTATCAGTACGCCACAACCAGTCGGACGCGGCTTCCTCGAAATCGTGCAGCAGGAGACCGATCAGCTCGGTCTGCTGTTTCGCGACGCGCTCTCCGAGCAAGCGGCGGACAAATTCGGAATAGGACCAGCGTACCGATTGCGCCAGCACGCCGGAATAGACCAGCAGGAGTGCGGCGACATAGAGCTCGACCGGATCCGGGTTACGGAACAGGGCGACAAGCGAGCCTGCAGTGATGATACCGATCCATGCCATGGCCGCGCGCGGCAGGCTGGACAGCATGAAGGCGCCGCCGCACAGCATGCCGACCGTCACGGCGACGACCGCTGCCTGGAACGAGCCCGACATGGAATTGTGGAACAGGATCGGAAACGCGGCCCACACCAGCGCCAGGATCGAACTGTCGCGCAGATTGCGGCTGATCGACCGTTCCGAAGCCGCGGCGCGCGGTGGGCGCCGTCGATAGCGCATCCAGCCATAGAGCAGGAAGAGATTGGGTGCGGTGATGGCGAACGCCCAGAACAGGCCGGACCACATATAGCTTGATTGTATCATCACGCCCGCAACCAGTACCGCATTGGCGATATTGGCCCCGGCTGCGACGGGACTGAAGCGCCTGAACGCATCCAGCTGCCGCGCGCGCACCCACCCGGCAACGTCCTGCGGCACCGGTACAGGCGCGAAAAGATATTCCCCTAAACGCTTGAACATATGTCCGTAGTGCCGGTTTATCCCGCGAGCACACTGTCGGACAAAACCTTACGCCACCGTAAGAAATCGCCGCTTTTGCAGCCGGCGGCGAGGATAAATTATAACCGGCCGAAGCGTCCTAGACGTATTCCGCCCGCCCTTCGCGGCCAATCGCACGGGCCAGATTATCCAGCAGGGACAGCGATCGTTCGACATAGAGGTCGCGCACGCTCTCATCGACCGCCAGGCGGACCTCTGCCGGCGACACGGTCAGGGTGAAACGATCCAGCAGACGCGGCGCCCGGCCGGACAGTTTGGCGCCCAGGCGCAGCGCACAGCCCATCATCTGGGCGACATTGTGCTGCACCTCGCTCAACAGCGCGAACTCGGCATGCGGCTCCAGCTCGCTCCGCCTGCCGGCATAGCGATAGTGCAAGGCCGCGGCGAGGAAGGCCCGCTCGGCATGGGTGACACCGGCAAAGGGCGCATACAGAACGGTATCGCGCGCCAGTTCGGCCCGGTGGTCCGGATGGAAGCGCGCACCCAGATCGGTCAGCCGCGCACCGGCCTCCTGCAGCACGCGGTCGCGCACCGGATCGAACGCCGTCTCCACCTCGCGCATCGCCGGGGCAATCCAGGCCGCAAGCGCCCGGCCGAAATCCGGTGAGGGTGAAGACGGACGGGCCATCGTCTCGGCCCCCGCGATCAGCGGATCGGTCGCCAGAAGGTCCGGCGGCAGCCCCTCCGCCAGCACTCCTTCACGCACGCCATAGGCCGAGAACACGACGCGCCCGAACCCGCCATGCCGGATCACCCGCCGCAGGAGAAGCGCGGCATAGGGCAGCGTGGTCACGCGGCGCGAGGAGAGGCCGGGCACACCGGTCAGCGAAGCGGCGCTCAAGCGGGTCGCCAGCCGCGCCAGCTCCAGCGCCTCGGCAGCCGAAAGTTCGAACTGGTGCACGACATGCAGCGGATGGTCGAACCGCGCAAAGGCCAGCTGTGCCATGGCACGCCAGGCCCCGCCCACGGCATAGAAGGTGCCGCCCTGCCCCGTCAGGACACCGCCTTCGGTCAGACGTTCGTCGATCACGGCCTGGGCCGCCGCACTGTCGAACGCATCGCCGGAAAGAACCGCTTGCGGGCCGAGTTCGAAGGTCTTGCCCTCACCCACCGAACCATCGGCGATCGGTGTGAGTTCCAGGCTGGAACCGCCCAGATCGCCCATCACACCGCGCGCATCGGGGATGCCGGTCAGAACGCCCATCGCCGAAAGGCGCGCCTCGTCCTCGCCGGACAGGATCCGGATATCCAGCCCCGTCAACTCCGCCGCCTCTGCCACGAAAGCGCGACCGTCCACCGCATTGCGGACGGCGGCCGTGGCGACAACATGACGCTCACGCACGCCCTTGGCGTCGAGCAGGCGCTGGAAGCGCTTGAGCGCACGCAGGGCGATGTCCCGGCCTTCAGCGTGCAGACGCCCGGTTTCGCGAACGCCGCGCCCCAGACCCGCCATCACCTTCTCGTTGAAGATCGGCCAGAGCGCCCGCCCCTCGACCCGGAAATGCACCAGGCGCACCGAGTTGGAGCCGACATCGATCACCGCGATGTCACGATGAATGGCGGTTTCCGCGATCAGCGGCTCGATCGGCTGGATGACGTCGTCCAAGGCGGTCAGCTGCCGGTACTGCCGGTCAGGGTCGGCGGCTGATCATTCTTGAGCGCGTGGCCGCGGCCGGACAGGCTGGGATTGGTCATGAAATAGGCATGCGCACTGAACGGCTTGTCGACATTGGCCGTGTCCACCCGGTGATAGCCGCCCTCTGAATCCATGTACCAGCTCTGATCGGTATCGTTGAGATTGGCGACCATGATCTGGTCCAGCACCTGGCGGTGAACGGTGGGATTCTGGATCGGGCAGAGATGCTCGACCCGGCGGTCCAGATTGCGCGGCATCCAGTCGGCCGAGGAGATGAAGACCTTGGCCGCGGGCGACGGCATCGCGGCGCCATTGGCAAAGCACACGATGCGCGAATGCTCGAGGAAGCGGCCGACGATGGATTTGACCCGGATGTTTTCCGACAACCCCTTGATCCCCGGACGCAGGCAGCAGATGCCGCGCACCACCAGTTCCACACGCACCCCGGCCTGGCTGGCGCGGTAGAGCGTGTCGATGATTTCAGGATGCACGAGCGAATTCAGCTTGGCCCACACGGCCGCCGGCTTGCCGGCGCGGGCATTCTCGATCTCGCGCTCGATATGTTCGAGGATGAATTCCTTCATGCCGATCGGCGAGACCGACAGGCGTTCCAGATTCTCCGGACGCGCATAGCCGGTGACATAGTTGAACACCCGTCCCGCATCGCGCCCGAAGGCCGGGTCGGCGGTGAAGAGAGACAGGTCGGTATAGATGCGCGCCGTGATCGGGTGATAATTGCCGGTGCCGAAATGGGCATAGGTGCGCAGGTCCGAACCCTCGCGCCGCACCACCAGCGAGATCTTGGCGTGGGTCTTGTACTCGATGAAGCCGTAGACGACCTGCACGCCGGCGCGTTCCAGGTCGCGCGCCCATTTCAGATTGGCTTCCTCGTCGAAACGCGCCTTCAGCTCGACCAGCGCGGTGACATTCTTGCCGCTCTCCGCCGCCTCGATCAGCGCCGCCACGATCGGGCTGTCCTTGGAGGTGCGGTAGAGCGTCTGCTTGATCGCGATGACGTCCGGATCGGCGGCGGCCTGGCGCAGGAATTCCACCACCACATCGAAGCTCTCATACGGGTGGTGGACGATGATGTCCTTCTCGCGGATCGCCGAGAAGCAATTGCCGCCATGATCGCGGATCCGTTCCGGATAGCGCGGCTCATAGGGCTTGAACATGTGATCCGGCCGGTCGTCCGGGATCAGCTGGCCGATCTGGGCCAGGCCCAGCAGACCGTTCACCGGCACGATGTCCTGCGGGCCGGCATGCATGTGCTGGACGATCAGGTCGCGCAGGCCCGGCGGCATGCCGGTCTCCATGGTCAGGCGGACCACCGCGCCGCGGCGGCGCTGTTTGAGAAGGTTCTCGAATTCCAGCATCAGGTCTTCGGACTCTTCCTCGACCTCGATATCGCTGTCGCGGATCACCCGGAAGACGCCCTTGCCGACCACTTCATGGCCCGGAAAGAGCGTATCGACGAACAGGGTCAGCACGGCTTCCAGCGACATGAAACGCCGGTCAGGCCGGCCGCCATCGCGGCGCGCGCGCGTCGGCAGTTCGACAAAGCGCTTCACACCGCTGGGCAGCGGGATCAGCGCATTCATCAGCTTGCCGGCCTCCCGCTTGCGCAATTGCAGCGCCAGGGCAAAACCCAGATTGGGGATGAAGGGGAAGGGATGCGCCGGATCGATCGCCAGCGGCGTGATCACCGGCAGGGTGTGTTTGAGAAACTCGCCGCGCAGCCAGGCCTCGTCGGTCTTTGATATCTGGTGCGGCTCGAGCACCTTCACCCCGGCCTTGCCCATCTCCGTCTTCAGCTTGCGCCAGAGGTTCTGCTGCTTGAGCATCAGCTCGCCGGCCAGCGCGTGAATCTGTTCCAGCTGCTCGGCCGGGGTCAGCCCGTCGATACTGGTCGCCGTGACGCCGGAATGCATCTGCGCGCGCAGGCCCGCAACACGGACCATGTAGAACTCATCCAGATTGCTGGCCGAAATCGACAGGAAACGCAGGCGTTCGAACACCGGATGGTTCGGATTCTCCGCCTCCTCGAGGACGCGCAGATTGAAGCGCACCCAGGACAATTCCCGGTTCAGATAACGCGCAGGCGACTGCATCAGCGCGTCGATGTCGGCGATGTCCCGGGCCGGGAGGTTCATTCCGTCTCTCCACTGTCCTGCCAGGTTTCCAGCACTTCCCGCGCAATAGCACGCGTTATTGGCGTTTTCTTCACGAGCGCCAGCTTGTCCATCCGCTCCACGATGCGGCGTACGGCCGTGGCCGAACGCTCCATACGCGGCAGAAGATAGTCTATCACGCCGGGCCGGACCGGGGCGCCCCGGTCCTGCAGCTGTTTCTCGATCAGCCGGGTGAGCAATTCATCGTCAGCCTCGTACAGATCCGCATGCGGCAGCGCCCGCAGCCGCGATACCAGATCGGGCAATTGCGCCGGCCACAGCACGGGCGGTTTGCGGGCCGTCAGCAAAAGGGCCGGAATGTCGCCCTCGGCAGCACGATTGAGCGTATGGAACAGCGCATCATCGTCGAGCGCGCGGTCGATGTCTTCCACCAGAACGCGGCACCCCGGTGCGATATCCGCCAGCCGTTCGGCCAGGTCCGCAGCCTCGACGATCTCCGCCTCGCAGCGCAGCGCCCAGACCGTGGCCAGGTGCGATTTGCCCGCCCCTTCCGGCCCGACCAGCGCCATGACATTGCGCGGCCAGTCCGGCCAGCGGCCAAGCGCGGCCAGCGCCTCGGCATTGGACGGGCCGAGGATCAGGCTCGACGCGCTGAAATCCTCGCGCGCCGGCAGATCGAGTGCCAGTTGGGGTGTCATGTCGGCCCGCCGGTTCAAGGGATCACCGGGTGGCAAGCACCACCCAGCCCAGTTCCGGGTGTTCTTCCAGTGCGGCGCCGCGTTCGGCAAGTTCCGAGACCAGCTGATCCAGTGCACCGCGATACTGCACCGTCATGCGCGCACCGTCGCGCGACAACGCGTCGAGCTGGGCATTGCGCACCAGCGATGCACGCGCCAGCGCCGTCTGCAGACGCCGCCATTCGTCGATACCGCTGTAGAGCACCGTAACGCGCATCTCGGTCTCCTCCATGTCGCGCACAATGCCCTGGCGCTTCCAGGCATCCTCGCGCTCGATCACGAAGAAGTCCGCCGCCTCGGCCCAGCCGCCATAGAAACTCATCGGGCCCCAGGTATCGACAGCCATCGTCCCGTCCTGGGCAAATTCCACCATGTAACCGCCGGCCCGCACCGCCTCGGAGGGCTGTTGGGCCGCGCGCAGGATCGCGATCCGGGTGACGCCATACTGCATGGCCAAGGCCGAAAGCGCGGCTTCATCCAGCTGCAGCGCCTGGCGCGCGGTGATCGGCGCCATTTCCGGATCGGCCGTCGCCAGCGTCATCGGCGTCAGAGCATGACGGAAGCGCCGGCTCTGCCACGCCTCGCGCCAGGGATTGTCACGCCACAGCACCAGGTCGCCGCCGGCATCCAGCACCGGCAGGACGAGCGTCGCGCGTGCCGGACTGTCGACAAAGGGAATACCGTAGTTCTCCAGGACGCGTGCCACCGAGCGGCGATGGAATCCGACATCCAGCTTGGCGAGGTAGCGGGTGCCGCTGCGCTGCTCGTCGCGAATCTGCAGCCCGGAGATCATTTCCGCGATGATGGCATCGTCCAGGGCAAACGCGGCGCTTTCCAGCGGCGTGCCGACCCGGTCCTCTGCGAGGGTCAGACGCTCGATCAGCCGGCGCGCAGCGGCCCGCTGGCCCTGCTGCATCGCCGCGGTCTGCGCCTGCAGCGCGTTGTCGGCGGTCGCATCGATCTCCACGCCGGTGACCGTATAGGGGTCGTCCGCCTGCGCCGCTGCCAGCGGAACAAGGCTCAGACACAAGGCAGCGAGAAGGAATCGCACGGCAGGCTCCTGTCAGGTTCGGATGTCGCGCCACTATAACCGGACGCAGTCGCGCGTGAAGCCCGTGGCTTGCGTCTGAGGCGGGTTTCGACTGTACTCCGCCGCACTTTGACAGAAGGCTGGGGAATCGGCATGGCCGGAACCGACGATAGCGGACGCAAGAACGGGCTCACCTATGCGGACAGCGGGGTCGATATCGACGCCGGCGATGCCCTGGTCGACCGTATCAAACCGCTTGCTGCCGCAACACGCCGCGCCGGTGCCGCGGCCGATCTCGGCGGTTTCGGCGGCGCCTTCGATCTCAAGGCCGCCGGCTATCACGACCCGATCCTGATTTCCGGCACGGACGGTGTCGGCACCAAGCTGAAACTGGCGATCGCAACCGGCATTCTCGACACGGTCGGCATCGACCTGGTGGCGATGTGCGTCAATGACGTGCTGGCGCAGGGCGCCGAACCGCTCTTCTTCCTGGACTATCTGGCGACCTCCAAGCTCGATCCGGCGCGCGGCGAAGCCATCGTCAAGGGCATTGCCGAGGGCTGCAAACAGTCCGGCTGTGCCCTGATCGGCGGCGAGACGGCGGAAATGCCCGGCATGTATGCCGAGGATGATTTCGACCTGGCCGGTTTCGTCGTGGGGGCTGCCGAGCGCGGCCGCCTCCTGCCCGACCATGACGCCATGAAGGCCGGCGATGTACTGATCGGTCTCGCCTCCTCCGGCGTGCACTCCAACGGCTTTTCGCTGGTCCGCAAGGTGATGGAAGTCGCAGGGCTGGACTGGTCCGACCCGGCTCCGTTCGAACCGGGCAAGACGCTGGGCGAAGCCTTCCTGACGCCGACGCGGCTCTATGTGAAATCCTGCCTGCCCCTGATCAAGTCCGGCCTGGTGAAGGGCCTCGCCCACATCACCGGCGGCGGCCTGGTCGAGAACCCGCCACGCATGATGCCGGACGGTCTGGAAGCCCGGATCGACTATTCCGCCTGGCCCCTGCCGCCGATGTTCCAGTGGCTGGCCGAAACCGGCGGGATCGAGGTCCGTGAAATGCACCGCACCTTCAATTGTGGCGTCGGCATGCTGCTATGCGTCGCACCGGAGACTGCGGATGCTGCCCTTGAGGCGCTTGCCTTGACCGGCGAGCGCGCCATGATTGTCGGGCAAGTCGAGACAGCCTGACCCAGGATAATCCCGATGGCGAAGACCAAGATCGCCGTGCTCATTTCCGGGCGCGGATCGAACATGCAGGCGCTGCTGGATGCGGCGAAGGACGAGGATTTCCCGGCCGAGATCGTGCTGGTCGCCTCGAACCGGCCCGATGCCGCTGGTCTGGCCGTTGCCGAGGCGGCGGGCATCGCGACCGAAGTCATCGACCACCACGACTATGAGGGCCGCGAGGCTTTCGAGGAAGCGCTGGACTCGACACTCAAGATGTACGGCCCGCGCATCGTCTGCCTGGCCGGCTTCATGCGCATCCTGACGCCCTGGTTCACCGAGCGCTGGCGCGATCTGCTGATCAATATCCACCCCTCCCTGCTGCCGGCCTTCAAGGGGCTGCACACGCATGAGCGGGCGCTGGAAGCCGGCGTGCGCATCCATGGCTGCACGGTGCATTATGTGCGTCCGGAAATGGATGACGGTCCGATCATCGGCCAGGCCGCCGTACCGGTCCTGCCCGGCGACACGCCGGACACGCTGGCCGCACGCGTGCTGGAAGCCGAGCACAAGCTCTATCCGCAATGCGTCGCCCTCGCCTGCTCCGGCAAGGCGCGGGTCGCCGGCGAACGCGTCCGGCTGCAGGTCCGCGAATTCGGCGCCGAATTGCTGATGAACCCGCACGACTGACCGTCAGAGCCGGAGGCTCAGCGCTTTTCCGTCAGGTAGCCGGCAATATCGAGCGCCTGGAAGAAGCGGACCGGCGCAGCGAAACCTGCAGCTTCGAGCAGCTCTGCCAGACGCGCCTCGCTGACCGGGTGAAAATCCTCCGCCATGCGTTCCACGGTGCGGGCCGCAAGCGACGGGTCCGGCGCAACCGACTCGATCCAGCGGCTGAAAGCCGGACGCGCTGCGTCTTCGAACAGCAGTCCGAGATCGGCCAGGATCAGCGGCGCGCCGGGCCGGAGACGATCGGCCAGATCGGCAAAATAGCGCGCCTTCTCGCCAGTGTCGGGCAGGAAGTGGGCGACCAGAACGCTCAGCGCCGCGTCATGCCGGCGGAGTGGCGTGTATTCACCCAGCGTGCCGACGCGGAAGTCGACCTGTTCCAGACAGCCCAGCATTTCCGCCCGGCGGCCGGCAATGGCCAGCATGTCGGGCGACGGATCGACGGCGGTGAAACACCATTTCGTCGACTGGAAGGCCAGTTCGGAGAGTTCGGCGCCGGTGCCCGCCCCGCTCAGCAGGATGGAGGCCGCGCCGCGCCCGATCCGCGCCGCCAGGACGGGTGCGATCAGTTCCTGCAGCACCGAATAGCCCGGCACGAGACGCCGGATACGCGCGTCATAGGATTTGGCTCCGGATCCCGAGAAACGCCCGGATCCGGGAGCCGGCTGGCCTGCTGCCGCGCGGGCAGCGGCAGGCGGGATTTCGATGGGGTGTGTCATGAGCTCCGGATAGCATTATTGCGAATGTGTCGCAATTGCATTTCTTCAACTTGCCCTTTTTCTGCGCAGCGCCGAAACACGGGCGCAGGAAAGGAGGCGAGCGGTTCCATGCGCATCACCGACACGCTGAGCATCGACGAGAGCGAAATCGAGGAGCGCTTCCTGCGCGCCTCGGGCCCGGGCGGCCAGCACGTCAACAAGACCGAGAGCGCCGTCCAGCTGCGCTTCGACGTCGCCCGTTCGAGCCTGGAGCCGGGTGTGAAGCAGCGGCTTGTCGGGCTGGCCGGCTCGCGCATGACCCGCGAGGGCGTCCTCGTGATCCGGGCCGAAAATCAACGCTCCCAGGACCGTAACCGGGCCGAGGCCCGCGAGCGCCTGCGCGTGCTGATCGAACGCGCCCTCACCCCGCCCAAGCCGCGCAAGAAGGCCCGCCCGTCGCTCTCTTCCATCCGCAAGCAGAAAGAAGCCAAGGCCCGCCGCTCGCAAACCAAGGCCATGCGCCAGAAACCGGCACCGGACAGCTAGTTTTCAGAGGCTGCACAGAGCTCCGGATCGCCCGTCCGGGCGGCGCCTTCCGCGCACAGCGCGTCGGCCGCGGCCGGATCGCCGGTTTCCCGCAGCAGGGCGGCGAGTTCGGTGGTGGCAGCGCGGTTATAGGGGTCCCAGTAGAGCACGCGGCGGTACCAGAGTTCGGCGGTCACGGGATCCTCACGCAGGGCATGGCCGCGCGCGATGCTCAGCCCGGTCGGGCTGTACCAGGGCCGGATCAGCACGGTCTGCTCGTCATAGACCCGGCTCATCGCATCATAGGCACGTTCCAGATAGGTCAGCGCCAGATCGGCCTCGCCCTTGAGAGCGTGGAGGTCCGACAGGTTGACCCAGGCTTCCCAGGCATCCGGGTCGAGCGTCAGGGCGCGGTTGTGCGCCTCGATCGCGCCGTCGAGATCGCCCTGTGCCGACAGGGCCAGGCCCAGCGCCCGGTAGCCCAGCGGATATTCGGGGTTCGATACTATGGCCTGCCGCGCCAGGGCTTCGGCCCGATCCAGCTGACGGGCCGCCGCAGTTTCGCGTGTCTGACCGGACGCCAGCGCCGCACCGATCCGCGACTGCCCCGCCTCGCCGGGCCAGTCGTCCGGCCGGGCGCGGATGACGCGCTGGGTGATCGTGTTGGCCAGCCCGGCAAGCGCACGCGGACTGTCGGGCTCGAGCGCCAGCGCGGCCTCGTAGAGCCGCATGGCGGCGTCATTATCGCCGGGCTGGAACTGGTAATAGAAATCGTCCGCGCGATCGGTCAGGCTTTCAGCACGATCCGCGGGTGCACCGGGCGGAGCGATACGGTCGCGCACCAGCCAGAAAACCGGAAACGCCGCCAGCAGCACGAGAGCTCCCACGACGCCGCGCACCCAGGCGGGAACGGCGCGCACCGGCGCCGGAAGGGTTTCCGGCTCGGCCGGCACCAGCAGGCGATAGCCGCGCTTGGGTACGGTCGCGACATAGCGTGGCGAGCGTGCCGGGTCGCCCAGCGCCCGTCGCAGCTTCCACACACAGCGGCCGAGCGCGTCGTCATTGACCGTGACCCCGGGCCAGATGCGTTCGGCAATCGTCTCGCGCGACACCACATCGCCTTCGGCTTCGGCGAGCAGGCACAGCAGGTCCATCACTTTCGGCTCGACATCCTGGCTGCCGCCAGGACCGGCGATCCGGCCGGCCCGCGGTTCGACACGCCAGTCTCCGAGCTTGAATGCCCTGCCGTACTTCATTGATTTTACAGTCCCCTTGCCCCGGTCAGAAAAAGGTCAGACCATCAGGAAGATTGGGTCATGGCCTTTTGTCAGGCGGCGCCCCCAGTGTCCGGGCAGCCCCACCTGAAAGAAGACACGGGAGACCGGGATGCTCAAGAGCCTGACCCTTTGCACCGCACTGATGACAGCCGTCGCGGCACCGATCGCCGCACAGGCCCCGACGCCGGACACAGTCTATGAGGCCGACGTGGTCCGCGCCGATTTCGACCGGCTTTATGCCGGCTTGCGCGCGGCGCATTTCGACCTGTTTGCCGTCACGCCACAGGCCGTATTCGACCAGCGGCACGCGGAAATGCGGGCCGGTTTCGACCGGCCGATGACCCGCCTCGATATCCGCCGGGAGTTCCAGGAATTCACCGCGCTGGCCCGTCATGCCCATGCGCGTATCGACTTCCCGATGGAGGCCTATGGCGCCTTCCGCGCGGCCGGCGGCCGCGTCCTGCCGCTGACGATCTCGATCCGCGAAGGCCGCGTCTTCGTGGAGACACGGGCGGCAGCCCTTGAAGACCTGGCGCCGGGCGACGAGATTCTCGCCTTCAACGGCCAGCCGAACACGGTCTGGATCCCGGCCCTCACCCGGCACCTGTCGGCCGAGACGCCACGCTTTGCGCATACGCTGCTGGAAGCCTATCTGCGCGGCCTGGTCTGGCTGGAATGGCCGGAGATGACCGAGGTCACGCTGGACGTGCGTCATGCCGACGGATCGGTGGAGACGCTCACCCTGCCCTTCCTGAGCGGTGACGCACTGGCCCCGGCTGAAGAAGGCGAACAGCCTTTCAGCCTCGATGGCCGCGAGGCACGCATGATCGGCAGCGATATCGCCTATCTGCGCCCGGGCCCGTTCTACAATACCGAGCCGGACGGGAATGTCTGGGATACGACGGGCTTCGCCGCGTTTGTCGGCAACAGTTTCAATGACTTCCGGTCAGCCGGTGCAGAGGCGCTGATCCTCGATCTGCGCGACAATCCCGGTGGCGACAACTCCTTCTCCGACCGGGTCATGGCCTGGATCGCGGACCGGCCCTTCCGCTTTGCCTCGCGCTTCACAGTACGGGTCAGCGAGGAGACGACCGCGGCGAACCAGGCCCGCCTGGACACGCTGCCGGAGGGTGAAGGCGGCATGTCGGCGACCTACGCCGACCTGTTTGCGGCCCATGCGCCGGGCGAGACCGTTGAGATCGACCTGCCCTATGCCCAGCCGCGCCCGGACGGAGACCGGTTCGAGGGACAGGTCTATGTGCTGGTCAACCGCTACAGCTTCTCCAATGCGGTGACCGTGGCGGCGCAGATCCAGGATTACGGCTTCGGTGTCGTCACCGGCGAGACGACAGCCGACATGGCCACCACCTATGGCGCGATGGAGCAGTTCACCCTGCCCCGTACCGGTATCATAGTGGGTTACCCCAAGGCCCATATCGTACGCATAAATGGTGCATTGGAGTCACATCCGGTGACACCGGACGTCGCCCTCGACTTTCCCGTCCTGCGCGGGCCGGAGGATGTCGTTCTGGACCAGCTGGTCGCGCATGTCCGTACCGCGATCGGCGGCTAGCCTTTCAGGATGATGGCGATCGTGGCGAGCAGGAGAAGCGCGATCGCGAAATTGAGGATGCGGGCGTGGCGGCGATCGGTCAGGAAGCGATTGATCACGCCGCCCGCCAGCACCCACATCAGCCCGCAGGGCGCACCGAAGAGCAGGAAGGTCGCCATGAACAGCATGGCCCGCTCGCCGGCCGTGTCGGCCAGGGCGATATAGGCGCCGGCCGTCGAGATGGACATCAGGAGCGCCTTCGGATTGATCCACTGGAAGAGCGCCGCCTCCCAGGTGCGGAAGGGCCGCGAGCGGCGCTTGGGCGCCTTGGCGTCGCCCGGCTCGGCCGGACGCGCCAGCCCGGCCCGCACGAAGGCCAGGGCCATCCAGGCCAGCCACAGCGATCCGCCCACCTTCACCACATCCAGCGCCACCGGATAGCGGGCCACGAGTGTGCCCAGGCCGAACACAGCCGCGACCAGCAACAGGTTGAAACCGATCTGCACGCCCAGGAAATGCGGCACGGTGCGGCGCACGCCGAACAGCGCCGAGGAGGACATCAGCATGAGATTGTTGGGGCCCGGCGTGGCCGACATGGCGACGACAAAGCCGACCAGGCTGAGATAGAGGGCCATGTCCATGAAGCTTCCCCGCGCAACGTGAAGCGCAGGTAGGAGGCGCGGCTGTCCGTATCAATGCCGCAGGGACAAAAAGCGGTGCGCAAAAAGAAAGGGCCCGGCGATCGCGCCGGGCCCTGTCCTGCAGTCGGGAATGGCAAGTCCGGCTCAGCCGACGATCTCGTCGTCGGAGAAGAAGAACTTGATCTCTTCGGCAGCGGTTTCCGGTGCGTCGGAACCGTGCACGGAGTTTTCGCCGATCGACAGGGCGAATTCCTTGCGGATGGTGCCTTCGGCGGCGTCGGCCGGATTGGTGGCGCCCATCACTTCGCGGTTCTTGGCAATGGCGTCTTCGCCTTCCAGCACCTGCACGACGACCGGTTCGGAGATCATGAAGTCGACCAGTTCACCGAAGAAGGGACGCTCCTTGTGCACCGCGTAGAAGCCTTCGGCCTGCTCGCGGGTCATGTGGATGCGCTTGGACGCGACGACGCGCAGGCCGGCCTCCTCGAACTTGGCGATGATCTTGCCAGTCAGGTTACGCTTGGTCGCGTCGGGCTTGATGATGGAGAAGGTGCGTTGCAGCGCCATGGGAAAGGTCCTCGAAGACTTTTGTGACTGTCCGGGCAAACCGGCCTCTGGGATTCGCGCGGCTTATAGCGGCGCTTGCGCCAGGCCACAAGCCGCGCGGCAGGGCGCTGTCAGGCCACGCGCACTTGCGGTGTTATGTCATCAGCCTCGTTGAGCGCCCGCAACACGCCAAGCAGGCTGTTGAGCCCCGGATTGCCGGACGGGCTGAGCATCCGCATCAGGCTTTTGCGCGGTGTGCCGGTCAGGGTTTCAAGCCTTTCAAACCCTACGGTCGCGTTGACGTAGTCGCGCAGCAACGCTTTCCCGGTCGCTGCATCGCCAGCCAGCATCGCCTCCAGCGCTTCGCGATACATCGCCCTTCGAAAAGCCGGATCGCTCTGGACCCGCGCTTTCACCATCATCCTGAAATCCCGGGTGAGTGGCATTGAACTGCTCCGCGTATTCATAGGCCCGCGCGCTGCTTGCGGGCCCTGTAGTCAGCCCATAGCCGCTTCGCGCGCTCGATATCCGCCTTCTGGCGACGCTTGGTGCCGCCACACAGCAGGATGACAATTTCCAGCCCGTCGAACCCCATATAGACCCTGTAGCCCGCTTGCCAGTGTATGCGCAGCTCGGTGACTCCGCTGCCGACCGGCTCAAGGTCGCCCAGGCCGCGGACCAACCGCACCAGGGCCGTCGTCACCTTCGCGGCAGCATCGGGCTTCAACGAGTCGAACCAGTCCTGGAACGGGCACGCCCCCGCGGAGTCTTCGTAGACGACCAGCTGCCGACCGTTTCCGATGCTCATATTGGTACCTTATAAGTTACCATTACTCAATACACCATATGAGAGCTTTTTCGATAATACTATTTATACGTGTATTTTGATATATGAAAGCCTGCGGACCAACAGCCCCACCCATCAGCCTTTCCGGATTGATCGGTTCGCCGCTCCGCGCTAACGGCCTTCCCATGTTGCACATCAATGACCTCACCTATCGCATCGAAGGCCGGATGCTGTTCGACCAGGCGACGCTCTTCCTGCCGGCCAAGGCCAAGATGGGTCTGGTGGGGCGGAACGGCACCGGCAAGTCGACCCTGTTCCGGCTGATCCGCGGCGAAGCCGTTGCGGAAAGCGGCGATGTTCGTGTGCAAAAAGGCGTGCGCGTCGGCTCGGTCGCCCAGGAAGCGCCCGGCGGCGACGAGACCCTGATGGATGTGGTGCTGGCCGCCGATAGCGAGCGCGCCGCCCTGCTCGCCGAAGCGGAAACGGCAACGGATCCCGACCGGATCGCCGAGATCCAGACGCGGCTGGCCGATATCGAGTCGCACACGGCGGAGGCCCGCGCCGGCTCGATCCTGTCGGGTCTGGGCTTTACCGGCGAGGAACAGCAGCGCCCCTGCCGCGAATTCTCCGGCGGCTGGCGCATGCGCGTCGCGCTGGCGGCGACCCTGTTCGCCCGCCCCGACCTCCTGCTGCTCGACGAACCGACCAATTATCTCGACCTGGAAGGCGTGATGTGGCTGCAGAGCTATCTGAAAACCTTCCCCGGCGCCGCCCTGGTGATCTCGCACGACCGCGACCTCCTGAACGGTGCGATGCAGAAGATCGCCCACCTGAAACAGGGCAAGCTGTCCGTCTATGAAGGCGGCTATGACGATTTCGAAAAGGCGCTGGCCGAGAAACAGCGCCTGCAGATGAAGCTGGTGGAAAAGCAGGAGGCCGAGCGCCGCCACCTGCAAAGCTTTGTCGACCGGTTCAAGGCCAAGGCCTCGAAGGCGAAACAGGCCCAGTCGCGGGTGAAACGGCTGGAGAAGATGCAGGTTGTCGCCACCCAGGTGGAAGACCCGGTCGCCCCCTTCGACTTTCCCAATCCGCAGCGCCGCATGGCGCCGCCCATCGTGCGCATGCTGGACGTGTCGGTGGGCTACGAGCCGGGCAAGCCGGTGCTGCGCGATATCAGCCTGAATATCGACACCGAGGACCGGATCGGCATTCTCGGCCGCAATGGCGCGGGCAAGTCGACCCTGGCCAAACTGCTCAATGACCGGCTGGAACCGCTCTCGGGCCATCTGCGCAAGCACAAGAAGCTGGAGATCGCCTTCTTCGCCCAGCACCAGATCGACGATCTGTCGCCGGACATGTCGGCCTACCAGCACGTGATCGAGCTGATGGAGGACGCCACCGAGGCCCAGCGCCGCGCGCGCCTGGCCCGGTTCGGCCTGCCCGGCGACCGCCAGGAAACGCCGGCAAAGAACCTCTCCGGCGGCGAGAAGGCGCGCCTCCTGTTCAACCTGATCACCTTCGGCGGCCCGCACCTGCTCATCCTCGACGAGCCGACCAACCACCTGGACATGGACAGCCGCGCCGAGCTGATCAACGCCATCAATGCCTATGAGGGCGCGGTGGTGCTGATCACCCACGACCGCCACATCATCGAAAGCTGCGTCGACCGGCTCTGGGTGGTCGGCGACGGCACGGTGACGCCCTATGACGACGATATCGAGACCTATCGCCAGTCCCTGCTGGGCCGGGTCGCCCGCGACGCCCGCGGCAAGAAGCCTGCGCCGGCCGACGAGAAGTCGCAGCGCCGCCGCGACAAGGCTTCGCTGCGCGAGACGCTGAAACCGCTGAAGGCCGAAGCCGCCCGCTGGGAAAAGGAAGCCGAACGCCTGCGCGGCGTCATCGAGATCATCGACAAGGGCCTCGCCGCCCCCGGCCTCTACGAAAAAGACCCCAGGACCGCCACCGAACTCCAGATCAAGCGCGCCAAGGCCGTCGACCTCCTCGACACCGCCGAACTCAACTGGCTGGAAGCCGCCGAAGCGCTGGAGACCGCGCAGGCGGAGTAGCGCTCGCGGGCGAAGCCCCACTCAACGTCCGATTGACCCGCCCCGTGAACCACGCGAACCTCGATCCCTCACAGCTCAGGATCGCAGACGCGCATGACGGGGACAGGGGATAAGGAAGCCGAGAAGGCGGCGCGTGAAGCGGCGTGGTGGAAGCGCTGGTGGGCGGAGGATTTCAGCTGGGAGGGGTTGGGGAAGCGCAACGAATATGGCGCCCCGGTTAAGCCTTGGCGCGGCTGGTCGGTAACTCCTAGCGGGAAGTGCGTAAAAACGCAGTCTGCCTCGGTCGGTTTATGGCCAGCCTCGCTGCAGGATTATTTTCGCTGGGATCCTGACGCGAAACGGCTGCGGACGGACCAGGAGTTGGAGCGCGCGGGTCTTCTGATCTGTGAAGAGACAGCACAGCAGCCGGACTTTCACATCCTCCATCTGCCCCCAGTCTACGCGGATGGTACGCCGACCTTCAAATCCGATCTGGGCGCCGCGGAGTGGGCCGATCTCGAAGTCCACATCGCCCGACGCCTCGACCGGAGCGGTCCGACTGACAAGGCGATCGAGGACCGAGACTGCACCGCCGTTGACCACCGTGCCCAGCTTCAAGGCGCCGTGCTGCGCGCTTTTCCCCGCCCATCCGCGCCGGAAACCCGGTCCTCTCTGCATCTCGCCGCGCAGAATGCCGCTTTTCTAGCACCGGCGGACGCGCATGGCGTTGAATTCGGGTCGCCGGCCAATCTGGTCCAAGCTCTGTTTTGCTCAACAGCCAGCTTCTCGGACGCGGAATTCTCCGGCGGGGACGCCAACTTCTTGCGCGCGGAATTCTCCGGCGGGGATGCTAACTTCAACAATGCGCGGTTCTCAGGCGGCACTGCCTACTTTAATCGTGTGCGTTTCTCCGGCGGAGATACTTACTTCAAACGTGCGCTGTTCTCCGGCGAAGACGCGTACTTCAATGGTGCGCAATTCTCCGGTGGAAACACCTACTTCATGGACGCGAAATTCCTCGGCAGACACACCAGCTTCTACAATGCGCAATTCTCCGGCGGAAACGCCTACTTCCACGTTGCGGAATTCTCCGGCGGAGACGTCAGCTTCTACTGTACGCAATTCTCCGGCGGAATCGCTTGCTTCTTGAGTGCGGAATTCTCGGCCGACACTAGTTTCAGACGCACGAGTTTTCTTGACGCTTGCGAATTTGGACGGTCGGACCAGTCGCACGTGCCCCCAAAGCCCGGCGCCCGGTTTCATGGACGGCTTAGCCTGCGCGGAGCCTCTTTCAAAGGCCTCGCGGATTTTGCGCGCGTGCGGTTTCCCGAGAAGGCCGAGGACCGCAACAGCGCCTTCGAGGGCGCGCGGTTTTTCGAACCGCTGGATCTGAAGGGCGTCGAGCGCCTGCCCTTTTCCGCCTTTCACGGCATCCGGCTGGACAAGGGGCTGCTGCTCGACAGTCACCATCCCGAGCCCGAGCAGTTCGAGGAAGCGCTCAGCGACGCCGACGAGGCCATTGCGCGCGATATCATGGGGCGCAGAACCCGACATTACTTCGAACGCTCCGGCGCGGATGCGCGCTACGCCGCTCTGGAGGCCGGCTGCCGGGCGCTCAAGGAAGCCATGGCCGCCGATGGTGATCGCAAGCGGGAACAGGAATTTTTCAGTCATGAGCTCGCCGCGCGGGCCATGCGGTTGCAGCACCGGCTTGCGGACCTGAAGAGAGAGCCGAAGGACTCGCCCGCGCGCAGGAAGATCGCTCCGGCGCGGGCCGAGCTGATGGCCTCGCAGCTCTACAAGCATCTCAGCGGCTATGGCGGGTCCATCCTGCGGCCGCTGGCGGCGCTGGGCGTGGCTGGCCTGACGGCCGGGCTGGTTCTGGTTGCGCTGGTTCTGGGCTTTTCAGGGAGCGAAAATTCACCCCTCGCGGGCATGTGTATCGGCACGGAATGCGGGCCAACCCTCCACCCGGTGGTGATCGATACGCTGGATGCTCTCGTGCGCGGCATGCTGGGTCCGTTCCGCCTGCTGGCCGGACCGGGCCAGCCCTTCGCCTATCTGGGCGATAGCGCACCCGTCTTCCGCAGCCTGGTCGGCACGGTCATGCTGCTGCACGGCCTCGTCTCGTCGGCGTTGATTTTCCTGTGGCTGCTGGCCTTGCGGCGGCAATTCCAGATCAACTGA